>NZ_KV819501.1:0-58527 GCF_001815175.1 Corynebacterium sp. HMSC034H07 | reverse complement strand
CTACGGCTGATGGACTGCGCTGTGACAATGTCTACCACGCCGCTGAGCTTCTTCTTAGCGCCGGAGTATTGCCCGACGTGGACATCTGGAAGAAACTGCTTGAGTGCTTTGTTCCATTGGGTAGCAAGCTCCCTCGAAGGGACGATAACTGCGGTGGGCACTGACCGCTGGGCGATGATTGCACAGGCCATGACGGTCTTTCCAGTGCCGGGAGGAGCAATGAGCATTCCAGACTTGTGTTTGAGCATCTGTGTGACGGCGGAATGCTGGTAGGGGCGTAGTTCGCCGGCGAAGGATGCATCGATGCGCTGTGGTTTCGGCGTATGGCCGCGGCGGGGGACGGTATATCCTGCGGTTTTCAGAATATCGAGGACGTCATCGAGCGTGCCGCGGTCGAGCGTGAGGATCTGGTCCTTCTCATCAAAGCGCACGATGATCCGTGGAGTTCCGAAGGTGGAGAAACGCTGGGCTTGCTTGATATAGAACTGCGGGTTAGCAATAGCGCCGAGGTGTCGCAGGGCCGAACGAGTGGTGGCGTCGACGCCCGATAAATCGACGTGGACGTGCGAATCGTGCGTGACGTGGACTTTCCCAGAAGCCTTGAGCCTCTTTAGTTCTGCGCGGGTTGGGGCCTGGGGAAGGGATGTCTCGGGATCGGGCTGAAGCTCAGCGTAGATTCTCTTGAGTTCGGCGAGCCCCGATTTCTTCGTCCTAGCCAGGGCCTCGAATTGGTCAGGCAATGCTTGAAAATCACTGTCGACGAAGACCGTTGTGCCTTCGGATCGATGGTGGCCAGCCAATGGGAGGGCAATCAGGTTGCCGAAACCGCGGCCTTTCGCCGGCAGAGTGTCTTGGGAAGGGAAGAAACGGTCGAAACTGGAGAAGTAGGAATCCGGGCTAGCTTTGGCAAGAAGTCCGATGCCCACGGAACGGGCGAGGCTGGCAGGAATAGGTTCGTCGAAGAATACCCAGACGTGAGCTCCGTTCCCAGAGCGTGAAACCTCTATGAGTGGATCGAGTCCATGGTTCTTACATTCTTCGGAGTAGGCGCGGGCGGCTTGCTTGAAGTCGTCATCGTCGAAATCGCAGACTAACAGCCGGCAGCTATCATCTGTGCACAGTGGGTAAAGACCAACGTGGAAGTGGTTGTCCTGGCGCAAATGCCCTTCGATCACCTTCGGTGTTAAGGGTTTCAGGTCGGGGTTTCTTCGGTCATAGTAGCCATTGCTGGCCGGATACCAGGCCTTCTTTTCCGCAGTATTTTTAGCCACTGCGTAGACGTCTGTCCTCCCCGCGAAGTAATCCATGAAGAGCGCAATCTTCTCCTCCGGTGAGCGCCTTTCAGAATGAACGTTAGCCGGCGGCGGTGTGTCTGCGGGACTAGGGCGCGAGGGCGCATGACCGAGGGGCTGCAGCAGCTGGGCTACCTGGGATTCTAGTTCGCTAACGCGAGCTTCAAGCGCTTCGAGGCGTTCCTGTTCAGTCATGGCGTGTGTTCCTTGTGCGTCGGAACTAGTTTATATGACGGCATGCGGCTAAATGCCTTGTCGGTTTGGCGTTGTATTGCTTAGACTTAATCGCACGACGATCCGGTCACCGGAACGTTGTCGCCTGGAGCCGCGTAGGCTCCAGAGCTTTTTGCAGAGGGCGACTGGGGTCGCAGTGATAGGCTGCGCGCTTCAAAAGACAAGCCTTGATTCTGACAGGTGTGCCGGACATGCGCAGTATGTGGAGCATTGAGGTGGCCTCTAGCCATTCGTGCGCAACTTGGTTATCCTTGAGGGAAGTTTCACTTGTAAGCGAAAGGCGTTTCAGGTGTAAGTGTCACGCTGGGAAAGGAGCGCTGATGACTGCCTCTGCACTCATCAACGATCGGCTCATGATCGAAGAAACTACTCTCAAAGAGCTGAAGTCGCTGCAGACTCTCGAGGCAGCGAGCTTTCGGGTAGCAGATGAGCACGGGCGCCCAGTCCCGTTGTCGCGTGATGTTCAGCGATTGATTTCTCAGGTCTTGGCTTCTGTCGCGCAGCGAGGGGAAGTCACAATCTCTCGCATTCCTGAGGAGCTCACCAGTACAGTAGCTGCCGAGCTGTTAGGCATCTCGCGTCCAACGCTCATGAAATGGGCAAAGGAAGGAAGGATAGCTACCCACAAGCGCGGAACACATACGCGGTTTAAGCGTGAGGATGTCCTGCAGTTGAAGCGCCAGCGCGCTGAGGAACGCGTGAAAGCGTTCCAAGAATGGCGTGCATTCGAAGAGGAGAACGAGAGTTTCTTTTCACAGTCCTAGGTGCATTGAGAACTGCTAGAAACTGCACTGGGCTAACGCGGTTACTATCCTCGAGAACATGCCGCAAAAGGTATTCGTTGACGCAAACATTTTAGTGAGCCGTACAATCCTAGATTGGCTTTTTGCGCTGCAGATTTTATCTGGAGACATGTTTGTGTTCTATACGTCTCAAGACGTACTTGCGGAAACGGTACGGGCGATGCGGCGGAAACATCCCACAGCACCTGGGAGAATTATCAAGGACCGTGTCGAGAAGATCGGTGCGGTGATGGAGGAAATCATTGATGATTTTCCCGGAGACATGCCTTTCGACGGTTTGGATCGTCATGACTACCATGTCCACGCGGCGGCTTTCGCCTCACAAGCCGACATCATCCTTACTGATAACTCGCCCCAGGATATAACCATTACTGCCAGCGAGCAGCGCTACGAGATAATGAATGCGGATGCATTCCTCATGCTCATTCGCGATTCCGCTCCAAACTTAGTGATTGAATGTACGAGTCAGCAGCTGGAGTATTGGCAGAAAAGGAAGGGCTTTCAGGGCCTAGACGATGCGCTGAGGAGAGCGGGTTGCGACAATTTTGCCAGCGCTGTGCGTGAAGCCTTGCAGGCGCTCGCGCAGCGCTAGTTTCATCCGCTCAGCGCTTGTAGCCGCAGACTTTCCAGTGGTCGGTGGTGCTATAGCCCGCACTCTTAAGCCCTAACAAGCTCCTGCAGCGCATCGAGAGCCGCACGGGAGGCAGTGCCGTAGCGCTCGCGAAGGAAGCGGTGGGTGGCGTCGGGGTTGTCGAGTGACACGGATGTCTCGCTGAGGTTGTGTAGCTCTGATTCGCCGGCATCGGTCTTTTCCACTGACCAGAAGCTCTCCGGGCGCAGGCCCAGTTCGCTGGAGCGCTCAAGCACGCTGAAGGCGTGGGAGGCAAAGATGAGCTGCGCGCCGTTGACGTTGATGCTGGGCTCGCGGAAGGCATCGATGATGAAATCCAACAGCGCTGGGCGCAGGGCGGAATCCAGCTCATCAGCCACTAGGATCCCACCGCGGCGCAACGTGTCCAACACCAGGGGAGCGGTGGCCATCCAATTCTGCGTGCCCCCGGATTCATCGGTCAACTTCAGCGCGTAGTAGGAGTCACCAACTTTGTGCTCCACGATGATGGAGTGCAGTAGGGACTCGATCTCCGCATCGGAGTAAGCCTGGAACTCGTCTGGTCGGGGGATGCTGCCGGCGCTGCGGCTGAGCGCATCAATGACCGGGCGCATCTGGCGGAAGACGTGCTCGGGGATGTGGTCCTGGTTCAGCCGCACGGAGTGGATTCCCGAATCGGCCGCGCGCAGCAGCGCGGCAGCCTCATGCAGGTGCAGCTTGCCCTCACGGATGAGGGTGGTGATGCGGGAGGCAGTACTCATGGAGGTATGGCCGTGCGGCAGGTAGGACACGTCGTGCACCAGGGCGCGGGCCAGCGGGGCGAGGATGGGGTGCTCATCGCGCAGGCCAGCGGACAAGAGCAGCTCGGTGTCATCGATGGGGCCGAGCTTGGCGACGTCCCCTTCATCCATAAAGGACTTAGTCCACTGCACGTCCTCGCCGCGGGTCCGCACGAAGCAGGGGCTCCACCGAGTCGAGGGCACGCGGCTGAGCCATTCGGCATGCACGCCGGTAAAGCTCCACTGGAAGCCGTAGAGGTAGCGCACGCCGTTGAGTTCGAACTCCAGCTCAAAAGTACTGGGCAAGCGCTGTGTGCGGGGGTTGAGGCGGTAGGGGGCGTGGGGGAGTTGGTTGGGTGGGGCGTCGGCAAGCCAGGCGGTGGCGGAGGACTCGATGGCGAGCAGGGCGAAAGCGAGGGCGTTGAGGATGCTGCTCTTGCCGGAAGCGGTGGGGCCGATGAGAACGGAGATGGGATCGCTAACCTGCGCCCAGCCTTCTTCCGGGCCGGTGGAGTGCTGCCAGTCGTGGTAGAGCGTGAGCGTTTGGGTGGCGCGGATGCTGCGGAAGTTGGACACGCTAAAGGAAAGGAGCCTCATGATCACGAGACTACAAGCTCCCAGATTCTTCATCAGACAATTCTGTCCTAGGTTCGGGCGCTGAGTTCTCGCCCCATGCCTTAACCCAGCCGGCGCTGGTAGCGTTTGTTGCGTACCGCAAAAGCAACCACAGGAGGCCACGTCCTATGGGTGGGGATACTACTGAGCTGCTCGTATGTTTCGGGTTAGTGATTGTCATGGCTCTTTATTGGACCTATTACATCCGGGGCGTGCGAAAAACTCCCAGGTCGGAAAGATGGTACGACTCAGCCGATGCGGAAGGCGCCGAAAGTGATGGTGTGCTCTTCATTTATCCCTACGGCACGCTCATCATGGGCGCTGCCGGTGCCACAGGGCTGGTCGCAAATATGAACCTCCCAGAGTCCGCCGAAACGGTGCTGCTTGCCCCGATCATGGCAGCTTTCGTCATCGGAGTCATTGGTTTTACAGGCGCGTTCGGGATTCCGCTTCCGTGGCCATTTGTTCCGCGTTGGGTAGTGGATATCCGCAAAGCAAAACGTGCTCGGAGACGCGAGCGCAGGCAAGCTAGGAAAATGAAAAAGAAAGAATAGGCCTGGTAACTGACGCAGAGGCCGAAGCCAGTATGTAGTGGGTCTAGGGCTGAGCGTCGTCAGTTTTGTAGGTGAAAGTAGCGGCGATGCACGCTAGGCTTTTGGCATGAAGTATCGGAACGTTCAGATCAGCTCCGTCGCGGCGCTTGTCATGAGCCTGTTAGGCGCGGCGTTCTTTGCTTTGGGGCGGGTCATATTTGGTGTCGGCGGATGGCTCGCATTCTTTACCCTTCCGGCCGGCGGCATCGTGGTCCTTGCGCTGTTAGTTTTGTGGCTCATCCCCGTACGTACCCCGAAGGAAGATGAAGGGGGCGGAACGTACAAGGCCTTCGGGTGGCGCGAGTCGTGGGCATTCATTGCTGTGACCGTGTTCCTCTTCCTGGCCGGCTTCTTTTTGGTCGATTACGGCGATACCGACGAGAGCGTGAAATCCGCCTTCACCCAGATTGTCGGTCGGTGGGCCTTAGACCTGTCCTCGATACTCTTTTGGCTCAGCGTTTTCGGGGTGATCGCCTCCTACGTTATCGGGGTCGTTGTGTCGGTGAAGGGGCAGAAGGTCGCTGACGAAGACCAGGCGCAGAGTTCAGGCCCGGGAGACCTGGACGAGGCAAACCTTGGCGAGGATCTCAGCCAGGACGAGCCCTAAATTGCCGTTTTCTGGGCCTGCCGATTAATGTTGCTGGGAGCGGATTCGCTGCCGTACGTGGCGCACCGGCTGCGCGCTGGTGTGGGTTGCGTGGGTAGGGAATACGCGGGGCTATAGCTCAGTCGGTTAGAGCTACGGACTCATAATCCGTTGGTCCCGGGTTCGAGCCCCGGTGGCCCCACAATTCAGAGCTTCTATGCTCTCCTTTAAGCAGGTGTTTCGCGATCGATCCAACATTGAGATGTTCACATGTCTTGGGCCTGTTGTACTCTTAGCGGGAAGTGGAAGGAGGGCAAGCATGGAGCAATTTACGGCGCGGCAAATCGCCGAATGGTTTGTAGCGTGGGCTGATGAAACTGATGATGCTGACATTACGCAGCTCAAACTTCAAAAGCTTCTCTACTACGCCAAAGGGCTGCATATGCGCTCCTCCGACGGCCTGCCGCTTTTTCCTGAACGAATGGAAGCCTGGGCTCATGGTCCAGTAGTCGTGGACGTCTACCATGACGTTAAGCACTACGGAAAGCTTCCTATAGACCCCGATGAGTTCGTCTCGGATGATTTCGACTGGGATGATTACCGCGACGTTGAGCAGGACTTGATTGAGGTATGGGATAAGTATGGCCCCTACTCTGCATGGGCTCTGCGGAATAAAACCCACACCGAGTCGCCGTGGAAAAAGAACTTCGTGGAGGGCAAACGCGGGTTAGAAATAACTGATGCCGATCTGAAGAACTACTTCTGCTAGCTGTGGGCACGAAAAGTAAACGACGGGGGAGTAGGCCAACCAGAGGGGTGAGGAGCGCCCCAGATTCAAGCGTCGTGGATGCTCTTCGTAGCTCGCGGGCTGACTATCCGCTCCTGTCAACGCGATTCCTGCAGCAGGGGTGGGGCTTCGAAGAACTAGATGATTCAATGCGCGCAGAGTTTCTGGAAAAGTGGCACAAGCGGTCAGTGCTTTCATGGAAAGAGCTGGCACAGCATCCCAGGCACGGACTCGGCTCAGAGTTTATTCCGGCAAGCGCTATCAAGCCTCAGATTCCGCGGCAATTTCAGGATGTGGAGAAATTCCGGGTTTACCGTCACAAAGGGAATCTTCCTTTCGCGGGCTGGAAAGACGGGGAAGTGTTTTATGTCATTTGGATTGAGAAAGCCTACAACGAGCTCTACATGCATTAGCTCATTTTCTGAGCCTTAGCGGTCCGCCAGCTAGGCGGCGCATTGCAAGGAATAGCTCCTCAATGCGAGAGATTGCTTAGCACCCGATACGATGACCACCATGAGCGTTGTCGAGATGGACCCGTTGATCGAGTCGCTGTACTACTGGTCCGACATCATAGGTGTCCTCCTCATGGGCATCATCGGTGGCACCATGGCCCGGCAGCGCGGCTATGACATCGTGGGTTTCTTCTTCATCGCGATGTTCTCTTCCCTCGGCGGCGGCATGATCCGTGACGTGCTCATTAACCGCGGCACCGTCGCCGCAATGAGCCAGCCGGAGTATCTCTACCTGGCGTTTACTGGCGCCATCATCGCCCGCTTCGTCTACTTCAAGGGCAAAACGTGGGACTACGTGCAGTCGCATGGTGATGCGGTGGTCTCGGCCCTGTGGGCGTCGACAGGCGCGCTCAAAGCCATCGCGTATGGCCTGCCCCTGATTCCCTGCATCATGATGGGTGTGTTCACGGCTACGGGCGGCTCCATGATCCGTGACATCGCCATGGGGCGCGAGCCCGCGGTCTTTGGTGATAACACCCCCACCGTGATCCCCGCGGTGGCCTGCGCGCTGGTGGTCTTGGGCGCAGACTCGGCCGGCTACTTGGCGTGGGGGGTTATTCTCGGGCCGGTTGTGTCCTTTGTCCTCACCATGCTGGGCATCTGGGCGGGCTGGCGCGTACCCGCTCGCCAGGAATGGGCGCCGGTCAATGACACCGCGGCTTACGTCATGGTCATGGCGCGCAAGGCGGAAAGCAAGGGGCGTGCCGTGGGGCGTCGTCTAGAGCCCACGAAGCTTCGCTCCTGGCGCCACAACCAGATGGAAAAGGCCCTGCAACGCCGCATCGAGCGCGAAGTCCGAGCCGGCAAGCGCCGTGCGGAAGCCGCCATCGATGCCTCCGAATTCCTCGACTCCTTCAACGAGGAAGTCGCAGAGATGTCGGAGATGATGGAGCCGGCCGTTGCGGAAGCGGAGTCCTCCGACTTCGGTGTGGACCTAAGCGGTGACTCCTACGAGGAACAGAGCGCTGAGGGGCCAACGCCGCGCGAGCTTTTGGATCGCATCTTGGCCGATGATCAGCTCACCGATGAATTGGTGGAAAGACTCATGCGCCGATATGAAAAAAGAGATGATTAGAACCTGAGAAATGCTTTAATCTAGTGATGAAAGTGAGGTGATGGACGCGTGACGTCGAGGCGTTCTTTTCTGGGCATGCTCGCGGCGCTGGCGGTGTCGGGCGTTGCGGCCCCCACGCTGGCGGGTTGCGGAACGGAACCGGAGCGCATGGATACCTCGGGAATGAATCTCATTACTACCGATATCTCGGAGCCGCAGCGCTCCCTCATCCCGGCCGATTCCAACGACGTGCCAGGCCAAACCATCATCAACCTGGTGTACTCGGGCCTGATGTACCTGGATAAGGACGGCGGCGCCCATTACGACATGGCGGAATCCGTCACGCAGGTTGATGACACCACGTTTGACGTGCAGATTCGTGAAGACGCGGTGTTCTCCGATGGCTCGAAGGTCAGCGCGCAGGACTTCGTCGATACGTGGAATACGGCAGTGCGCCAGTCCCTGCTTTCCGCACATCACTTTGCGCCGATTCTCGGTTTCAATGAAGGCAGGAAGGAGATGCGCGGGCTGACGGTGACGGGGGAGAAGTCCTTCCGCATTGAGCTCTCGCGCCCCACGGCGGGCTTCATTGAACGCTTGGGTTATTCCGTCTTTTTCCCCATGCGCTCTGCGGATCAGGACAAGCTGAGTGAGCGCGGCACGGACCCGATTGGCAGCGGGCCATACCTGTTGGCCTCGTGGGAACGTGAGAAGGCGTTGACCCTCGTGCCGAACCCGCGTTATAAAGGGCCGCGACACCCGCAGAATGAGGGCATTAAGTTCGTCGTGTACGCCTCGGAGGAGCAGGCCTACGAGGATCTTGTGGCGGGCCGGCTGGACGTGCTGACGCGCATCCCGGCGGAGAAGCTCGGAAGCTTCGAAAAGGAGCTCGGCGCGCGGGCCCTTACTAAGCCTGGCGGTTCGATCATGGAGATCACCATTCCCGCCAACGATGCCAATTTCCGCGGCGAGGCTGGCCGCCTGCGCCGCCGGGCCCTGTCCATGGCGGTAGACCGAGAAAAGATTGCGCGGGACATCTTCCACGACCGAGTGACTCCGGCCAACAGCTTCGTAGCGCCGCTCTTCGGCTCCCCACCGCCTGCGCCGGAAGGTGCTGACGTGCTGACCTACCAGCCGGATAGAGCCCGCGAGCTGTGGGAACAGGCGGAGAAGCTAGACCCCTTTAAGGGGACGTTCAGCATCGCGTTTAACGCCGATGGCGGCCACAAGACGTGGGTCGATGCGGTGGCTCAGCAGGTGACGGATACCCTCGGTGTGCTCGCCGAAAGCAAGGAATTTGGGACCTTGAAGGAATTGCGTCGAGAGGTCACAGCGCGGCACATTACCGGTGCTTTCAGGACGATTTGGCAGGCGGAATTTCCGGATGAGTCGACCTTCCTGGTGCCGCTGTTTGCCTCCTATTCCTCAGAAAACGAGTCAGGTTTTCGCAGCACCGAATACGACGAGTTGCTGAAGAAGGTAGGCCAGGCGAAGGACCGGGAGGAGGCCCAGGAGTACTACTTGCAGGCCCAGGAGCTGTTGCTGGAGAAGATGCCGGCGATTCCGCTGTGGACGACTAAGGCATTCAGCGCCTACGGCAAGGACATCATCCCTGCTGGCTACACGTGGAAGCCCACTCCGAACTACTATCTCATCCACCGCGCTTGAGATTCCAAGGGTTCTGTCAGGCTGTAGGACTAGGCTTGGCGCAATGCTGAAGTATTACTTTTTCGCCATTTGGCAGGCCTTCGTTGACCATGGTTTGCCACTGCTAGGAATGCTGTTGTTGGCGATTCTCATCCCGCGCATCGGCCGCTTGGCGGTGCGGGTCATTGAGTCCCGCCTCGATGAAAACCAAGAGTCCACCAAGGCGCGCTTGGCGCTGGCCGGCGCGCTGGTCTATGTGGCACAGGCGGTGGCGTACTTCCTGCTCGTGTTGGCGGCGCTGGCCAACGTTGGAGTGCCTCCCCTGGGCGCGGCCATCCCGGCAACCGTGGTCTCGGCTGCCGTCGGTTTCGGCGCACAGTCGATCATCGGTGATTTCCTCGCCGGTTTCTTTATCCTCTCGGAAAAGCAGTTCGGTGTGGGTGACTATGTCAGCTTCGACGGCGTGACCGGCGTGGAGGGCACCGTCGTATCGCTGACCTTGCGCACAACGACGGTGCGTACGCCGACCGGTGAAGTTGTCATGGTGCCGAACGGTTCGGCGGGCGTGGTCACAAATTACTCGCAAGAGTGGTCGCGCGCGGTGGTGGATATTGCCATCCCGGTCCATGAGGGCGATTCCGTGCAGGATCTGACCGAACAGGTAGAGAAGATTTCACAACGCGCCATCGATACCCCGGACATCCGCGCGGACGTGGCTGGTGAGCTCGACGTTCTGCCCGCTACTGGGTTGGTTGCTCCCACGGTGGCCGGCCAGCCATGGCAGGTGAAGTACCGCGTCTTGGTGCAGGTCAACCCCGCACGCCAGTGGGCGGTGGAGCGCGCGATCCGCTCGGCGCTGCTGTCTTCCTTCTGGGACCTGTACAAGCTGCCTAACGCTGAAAACGTCGCGGGTGAGGTACTGGAGGTGCTGGGCGGCGCGGTGGATGCCGATGCCCCCACTACCGTCATGCCGGCGGCAGGCGCTAACACCGAGTCGAGACAAGAGAGCTCGGCATCCGAGACGGAGGCTGTGGCCGCCGACGCTGTCGCTGACGCGGCCGCCGAAGCGCAAGACAGCAAGGATGACGGCCCAGGGCGCCCGGCCTATTCGGCCGAACCCGACGACGAGGAAGAGGATGATTACGGCCGCGGTATCTGGCGCGCGGATAAGCCGGAGAACAAGTGGGACTCCTTCTGGACGCTTGGCGGGCGCGTGCGCCGCTCCACTACAGGGCTTATCGCCGGGCTCGGCGCGATCAGTGTGCTGCTGTTAGCGTCCGCCAACCCAGACGGAGTGGAGAATGCCGGGTGGCTATCACCCTCGCGCTGGATGGGACAATCAGAGACAACGTCCGAGTCCACTCAGCCCTCCGAACCTTCGCCAACGCCACAAACCGCGCCGCAGGACGAGCCTTCCTATGTCTCGACGCCCGAGGAGCCGGTGGAAAGCGTGCAGGGCACAGTCACTGATAGCACCCCGGACAGTGAGGCCACCTTCGCACCTGTGAATCCAGGGGAACCGACAACCCAAACACCAGCGGAGGAAGGGGTCTCCGAAACTCCTGCGCCCACCGAGGGCGCACAGGCTACCGCTACTGAAGGGGCCTCGGAGCCTTCCGCCGAGATGTAGACCCGAAGGGGGTAGAGAGGCGCTGCACAGAGAGAGGTGAGAGAGACGCTTGGAGAGGGCGCACGAGAGATATGAGTGATAGGGAAGTGCAGCGGCGTAATGCGCTACACCTTATGTATCGGCCCATCGCCACCGATCGTTAACGCAAGCAAGCTAGCTCACAACTCCCGCGCCCGGCCTATAGGTCAGCGCATGCGCCTGCCTCACGGGGGAACCCGGCCTGAGTACATCATCCACGCGCAGCCAGTGCATCTGGGCTTCCTCGCGGCTCAGCGTGACGAAGCAATAGCCGTGGCTATCCAGCTCGACGTGGTGGCACTGCGGGTTGGCCTGGCGTAATACCTGTTCGGCGAGGCGGGAGACAGTATTGCCCGCGCGTAGGTTGAGCGCCTCGTTGATATTGGGTGCCGACACGGACCCGCACACCATCTCCGCGGCAACCACCTCCTCGTCCTTGCTAATCGTATGCGCCCATTCGGTGTGGATATCGCCGGTGAGGAACAGGGCGTGGGCAGGGGAGGCGCGGAGGGCGTCGATAAGCGCGCGGCGTTCTGCGGAGTAACCATCCCACTGGTCCCCGTTGACGGGAATCCCCGTGATGTTCTTCGTCAGGGCGGCAGCCACCTGTGCGGTCAGCGAATTCTCCTGCAGTGACACCAGATTCAGCGGGGCAAACATCACCGAATTCCCCAGCAGATTCCACGTGGCCTGCGAGGTCTCAATCTTTCCCAGCAGCCAGTCATACTGCTCCGAGCCCAGCATGCTCCGGCCCTCTTTCATAAACGCCACTGGGTTCCACGGCGTCTGCTGGTCGCGGTAGGTGCGCAGGTCCATCATGGTCAGCTCCGCCAAATCGCCGAAGGTCAGTGAGCGGTACAGATGCCCGTCCTCGGAAGGCGCGGTGGCGCGCACGGGCATCCACTCGAAGTAGGCGCGCATGGCCGCCGTTTGTCGTTCCTGCCAGCTTCCTTCCGTAGCGGGGTCGTGGTTCTCCGCGCCGCCGGCCCAGTTATCGTTGGCTGTTTCATGGTCATCCCACACCACGATCCACGGCAGAGCGGCATGCGCTGCCTGCAGGTCGGGGTCGGTGCGGTAGCGCCCGTAGCGCGTGCGGTAATCCGCCAGCGTGGTGATCTCGTGCGCGGGGTGGTGCAGGCGCACCGGCCCAAACCCGGAGTATTCGCCGGCGGCGTACTCGTAGATGTAATCGCCTAAGAACACCATGTAATCCAGCTGCCCGGAGTGCGCGCGCCGGGCGATGTCCGCGTAAGCACTGAAGAAGCCCGACTCCCAATTCGCGCAGGAGGCGACCCCAAACGTGAGCTGCTCCGGCGAGGCGGTGGCCGCGGGTGCGGTCTTGGTCCGCCCGATGGGGGAGGAGACACCATCGACGAGGAAGCGATAAAAATATTCGGTGTCCGGCTGCAGGCCGTGCGGGTCCACGTGGACAGTATGGTCACGGCTTGCGGAGGCAACCACAGTGCCGCGCTTGACGACGTCCCTCATCTCCCCATCCGCTGCCACCTCCCACTCCACGGTGACCGAAGGGCCTACGCCGCTGCCCGGCAGTGCCTCCTCGGTGGGCGTGATGCGCGTCCAGAGGATGACTGAATCCGGAATCGGATCGCCGGATGCCACTCCGTGCACGAAGGGCAGCGTGCCCGCGGGCGGCTCTACTAGCCCGAGGGAGGAGGTGGACGTGGGATCGGCTGCCGATGCTGAAGAGGCGACGAGGGAGGCGGCGGTGGCTGTGGCTAATCCAGAGGCGTGGAGGAGGCGGCGACGAGTCAGAGAGCGGCGCATGGCTCTACGGTTTCTCTGCTGAGGCGGTGTCGCAACTCGGGGACAGAGAATTCGCCCGCCGGTCAGGTGTGGTTTTCCGTGGCTTCACGTGTGCTTTACCCCTTGGGGTGGAGCAATTTCTTGCGGGGTGAGTTACGGGCTATAACTTATGCCTATGAAGAAGTTCTCTCGCGCGGTTCTCGCCGCCTCTGTCTCTGTTTCTCTCTCCCTGTCCGTTGTCGTCCCCGCTCAAGCGGAGACCGGCGCATCCTACGAGGAGGCCCCCACCGCGGTTTCCTCTCCGTCTGATACGGGCGACCTCGAGTCCGGCCTGTCTTCGGAGCTGGACGTTGAATCCTCCAGCAAGGAGCTGGGCTCCTCCACCGAAGGCACTGGCTCCTCCAACCAGGAGGAAGATGACGCCGAATTCGAGCAGTCTTCCCAGGGCGAAAGGATTGCCTTGGGCCTGGGCATTAGCGCAGCGCTTCTCGCGGCCATCGCCGGCGGCGTGTTCTGGGCCGTGCAGCAGGGAATCATCCCGAACCCGCTGCCGGGCGTGATTCCTTCGCCGAAGGCACAGGAGCCCGCACCGGCACCTGCTCCGGCCCCTGCTCCGGCCCCCGCGCCCGCACCGCAGCCAGCTCCGGAACCGGCTCCTGCGCCGGCTCCCGCCCCTGCGCCTGCACCTGCCCCCGCACCGAAGCCGGCACCGGCTCCGGCCTACTACTCTCGCTGCGCCGATGTGTGGAACGCGCTGGGCCGCCCCATCTACCCGAGTGACCCGGGCTTCCGTTCCAAGTTTGACCGCGATGGTGATGGCGTAGGCTGCGAGCGCGATCCTCGTTAAGCTGGAGCGCATGAGCGCTTTTTCTTCTCTTGAGTCCTGGCCCGTCGATACCGTTGCCGGTGCCTTGCTGCACCGCGGTGAGGTAGTAGAACAGGTCGGTGATGTCTCCCGCCGCTTCCCAGTAGCCTCCGTGACCAAGCTGGTGGCCGCCTATGAGGTGATGGTGGCAGTGGAGGAGGGCGCTGTGGAGCTGGATCAGCCTGCCGGTCCTGAAGGCTCCACGCTGCGCCACCTGTTGGCCCATGCCTCGGGGGTGGGCTTTGATACACGCGAGCCTCAAAAACCGGTGGGCGAGCGCCGTATCTACTCCTCGGCGGGCTATGAGTGGGCCGCCGAGGTAGTCGAGTCTGCAACCGAGATTCCTTTTGTTGACTACCTTGCGGAAGGCGTGTGCGCTCCGCTGGGTATGCAGGCCACCACCCTGGAAGGCTCGGCCGGGCACGGCTTGGTTTCTAGTGTGGAGGACCTAGCCGCCTTTGCCGCCGAGGTGTACGCGCCGCGTTTGCTGGATTCCTCCACCGTGGAAGACATGCGCAGCGTCCAGTTCCCCGGGCTGCGCGGGATTGTGCCGGGCTACGGCAGCTTCAAGGACTGCACGTGGGGGTTGGGCTTTGAAATCCATGGCGAAAAGAAGCAATGGATGGGCGGCTTGCCAGCCGATGCCGTGGGGCATTTCGGCATGAGCGGAACCTACCTGTGGGTGGCCGGTGAGTGGGCGATGGTGGCGCTCACGGACCGCGACTTCGGAGACTGGTGCAAGCCGCTGTGGGCCGAGACCAATACGGCGATCTGGGAGGAGTGCCAGGCGCGCTAGCCATAGCCGCGGTGAAGAACTTGGATGGCGTAGCGGCGCACCGACAGGCGCCACAACGGGGGTAGTGGGGCACCTGTGGCGACCGCGCGCACATGATGCTCGTGAGCCCTCATGTGGCGAATGTGGTTAATGGGGTGAATTTCCGGGCGAAAGTCTCAACCTGATATTGAGGCAGTGGGGGCTTAAGTGCAGGTTGAGGGTTGTTGTGGCCTAAGTGGCAGGGGAAAATCGTGGGCACACAATGACGCACCGAGTGGCCACATACCGTGGCCACACCAATCGGTGTTCGCGCCTCGGCGCGAGTGGCGTGATGAAGACTAGTTCGTAGGGGAAGACGAAGCTCGTCTTGCGTCGGCGCATGCCGGCGTGCCATCACTCGCACGTCAAAGGAGTTTAAGGAGTGAATCAACGCGTTCACCCGCAGGTAGCCGGTGCAACCGAGCCGGCCCCTTCAGCCAGCCCACTTGGCAGCCCAGCGGATACGTGGCCCAACCGCGCCTGCGGTGAGGTCTGCACCGCCGTGCTGCAGATCTCGGGCATGCCGCGCAGCCTGCGCCCGGCCATCGAGCGCGCCATGGCGCGCTGTATTCGCAGCGAAAGCGAATTCATCGTCCCCGGCGATGACCCGCTGACCGCCCAGTGGTGCACCCGCTGGCGCCGGGACCCGCTGTGGGACGTTGTCGGCATAAAAGCCGACAACGCAGGCTGCACCGGAATCGGTTGCCAGCAAGTGCTCACCGGAACGCCCAGCGAATTGGAAGCGCTGGGCTGCGCGGTGGAGATGCTGGCGGGGGAGTACGGTTTTCGGGGCGTCGTCAAGCGCGCCGTCTAAGTCGGTGAAGGCCTAGTCCGCGAAGGGATCGAAGATGCGCTCCGGCAGGTCCGCCACGGAGTCAATGATTCGCGTCGGGCGGAAAGGATAGCGCTCGATGATGCGGTCATCGCTGATACCTGAGCGCACCAGGATGCTGCGCATGCCCGCCTCGAGGCCTGACTTGACGTCGGTATCCATGCGGTCACCGATCATGACGGTGTTTTCCGAGTGTGCGCCGATGTTGTTTAAGGCGCTGCGCATCATGACCGGGTTCGGCTTGCCCACGTAGTAGGGCTCGCGGTTGGTCGCCGCGGTGATGAGTGTCGCGACAGCGCCCGTGGCCGGAAGCACGCCCTGCGGCGCGGGGCCCGTGACGTCCGGGTTGGTGGCAATGAAACGCGCTCCGTTGCGGATGAGATTGATGGCCGTGGTGATGGCTTCAAAAGAATAGGTGCGGGTCTCGCCCAAGACCACGAAGTCCGCTTCTCGGTCGTTGAGGATCCAGCCGGCCTCGTGCAGCGCGGTGGTCAGGCCGGACTCGCCCACGACATAAGCCGTGGACAGCCCTGCCTGGTTGGAGAGGAAGGCCGCCGTGGCCGTCGCCGAGGTCCAGATACGCTCGGCCGGGATATCCAGTCCTGTGTTCTGAAGGCGTGCTGACAGGTCCCGCGGAGTGGACATCGAGTTATTGGTCAGCACCATGTACTCGATGTTGTTGTCCTTCAGCGCTTGGATGAATTTATCCGCGCCGGGAATCATCTCTCCTTCCTTGATCAGCACGCCGTCCATGTCCGAAAGATAGGAAATCACGAGTGTTCCTCCACATAATCAGCAAGTTCGCCCACCGTGGTGACGGAGAGCATGGTTTCTTCATTCAGGCGGACCCCGCAGGCTTCCTCGAGGCGCACGGCTAATTCGATGCGCTCGAGCGATTCAACCCCCAGGTCCTCCAGCTTTGCTTCGCGCTCTAGTCCTTCCTCCACGCCGGTCACCTTCGTGATGAGGCGGGTGAGCTCGCAATAGGCGTCGCCGGTGGGTGCAGAATCCTGCTCTTCGGCCGGCGCGGAACCGAAGCGGGCTTGGAGTTGCGCTGAAAGGTCATTAGCCATGGGGCCCAGTCTAGTATTGAAATGTCATGGTTATTCGAGCACGTTCCTCCGCCGTCGCGCGCAGCTGGTCGCGCCGGGTTCGCCCCCGCATGCGCGCCATCGAGCACGCCGTCCACAATGAGCTGCATGATCTCACGACTGAACCGGGCCTGACTGGGGTGAGTGACTCGGGCTTCGTCGACAACGACGGCGTGCGCGTGGCGTGGTACGAGGTGGGCCCGGAGGACGCGGAGGTCACCGCGGTCTTCATCCACGGCTATTGCCTGTCTGCTGAGAGCTTCTATTCCCAGGTCAACGACGTGCGCCGCAACTATCCCACGGTGCGCTGCCTGCTTGTCGACGTTCGCGGCCACGGCCAATCCACCCACGTCGCCCCCGCGCAGTGCACGGTTCGGGGCGCGGCCGACGATGTGCTGGCCGTCATCGCTGAGCGTGCCGCCGAGGGGCCGTTGGTGCTGCTTGGGCACTCGATGGGCGGAATGATTGCGCTTAACCTGCTGCGCCGCGCACCGCGCCAGATCTTTGACCGCGTTGAGGGGATGGCGCTGGTGGCCACCTCTATGCAGCGCTTTGCCGCCGCAGGCGTGGCTCGCATCTTGGAATCGAAGACCCTCGGCGCGGTCTACCGCGCGTGCTTGAAGCTGCCCCGTCGGCTCAACCGGGTGCGCTTTGAGGTAGCGGCTGTCATCGCCCCGGCTTTCGCGGCGCTGCTGCAGGGCTTCCCACAAATGGACAAGCTGCAATTCCACGTGGCGATGCTGCTGGATACGCCGATGTCGAGCTATGCGGGCTTCTTCGATGACTTGGTGGAGCACTCTGAGTTCGGCGCAACGGCCCGGCTGCGCAGCGTGCCGGGCGAAATCGTGGTGGGCCAGCATGACATCGTGACCCCGCACCGCCAATCGGAGGTGATTGCCCGCCACTGGCCGGGCTCCACCCTGACCGTCGTCGACGGTGCTGGCCACATGGTCATCTTGGAAGAGCCCAGCGAGGTCTCCAAGGCCTTGGGCCGGGTCCTCGATCGCGTGCTCGATGGCGACTAAGCCGCGCTCATGCCGACTAAGTCCTTTGTCGACGGCGGCAGGGCCTTTTGTTGGCGGTGGCTGAGCCTCCTGTGGTGGCAGAACTGCCCGTTCTGCCAAAGTTAGAGCCTCTGATTCAAGATCTGGCCAGAACTTTGGCAACAACGACAGTTGCCGCCCCTCGGTTTAGGTAAGAAGAATGCCCCTCCTGCCCGAGGTGGGGCAGAAGGGGCTGGAGGGCTTGGGGCTGTTAAGCCCTAAGCCTTAGTCCTCGTCGGAGGACGTAGAGATGGTGGCGGTCGGGTCGTCGAGCTTCAGCTCGCGAGCTGCCTTCTCGACGGTGCTGCGCTCCACCTTGCCCTCGCGGGCCAGGCCCTCGAGAACGGCGACGACGATGGACTCGGCGTCGATGTTGAAGTAGCGGCGAGCGCCTTCGCGGGTATCGGAGAATCCGAAGCCATCTGCGCCCAGGACGATGTAGTCGCCCGGGACGTAGGGGCGAATCTGCTCCTGCAGGTCCGTAGCGAAGTCGGAGACACCGACGAACGGTCCCTCGAAGCCCTTGAGCTGAGAGGTAGCGAATGCTTCGGTCGGCTCAACACCCTTGCGCAGTGCTTCCTGGTTACGGGCAGCGCCGTCGCGAGCCAGCTTGACCCACGAGGTGACGGAGAACAGCGAAGCCTTGACATCGAAGTCCTCAGCCAGGATCTCCTGGGCGCGCAGGGCCTCGTACATGCCCACACCGGAGGCCAGGATGTTGGCTGGGATGGAGCCGGACTCGGCGGTGTTGTAGTGGTAGATGCCCTTGTGCAGGCCCTCGACGTCGAGGTTCTCCGGCTCAGCAGGCTGCTTGACCGGCTCGTTGTACACGGTGATGTAGTACATGATCGGCTCGTTGTCCTCGCCGTACATGCGCTCAATACCGCGCGGAACCAGGTGAGCGATCTCGTAGCCGAAGGCCGGGTCGTAGACCTCCACGGCCGGGTTGGTCGACGCCAAGATCGGGGAGTGGCCGTCCATGTGCTGCAGGCCCTCGCCGGTCAGGGTGGTCCGGCCGGCGGTAGCGCCGATGATGAAGCCGCGGCCCAGCTGGTCGGCAGCAGCCCAGAAGGCATCGCCGGTGCGCTGGAAACCGAACATCGAGTAGAAGATGTACAGCGGAATCATCGCCTCGCCCTGGGTGGCGTAGGAGGTAGCAGCCGCGGTGAAGGAGGCTGCGGCACCGGCCTCGGAAATGCCCTCGTGCAGAATCTGACCATCCGTGGCCTCGCGGTAGGAGAGCATGAGGTCGTGGTCCACCGGGACGTAATTCTGGCCACGCGGGTTCCAGATCTTGAGAGTTGGGAACCAGGAGTCCATACCGAAGGTACGGGCCTCATCCGGAATGATCGGCACGACGCGCTTGCCCAGCTCCTTGTCGCGCATGAGCTCCTTGAAGGTACGCACCAGCGCCATGGTGGTGGCGACGTCCTGCTTGCCGGAACCCTTGCGCACCGAGCGCAGCTTGGACAGATCCGGGGTGGTCAGCGTCTCGAAGTTCTCACGGCGCTCCGGCAGGAAGCCGCCCAGCTCTTTACGACGCTCCAGCATGTACTTGATCTCCGGAGCATCCTTGCCCGGGTGGTAGTACGGCGGCAGGTACGGATCGGCCTCGAGCTGCTCGTCGCTGATCGGGATGCCCTGCTTGTCGCGGAAGAGCTTCAGATCCTCCAGCGTCAGCTTCTTCATCTGGTGGGTAGCGTTGCGGCCCTCGAAGTTGTGGCCCAAGCCGTAGCCCTTAATGGTGTGGGCCAGGATGACCGTCGGGCGGCCGGTGCCCGCGTAGCTCAACGCCTTGTCGTATGCGGCGTAGATCTTGCGGTAGTCGTGGCCACCGCGGCGCAGTGCCCAAATCTCATCATCGGACATGTCCTCCACCAGCTTGAGCGTGCGCTCATCGCGGCCGAAGAAGTGCTCGCGCACGTAGGCGCCGTCGTTAGCCTTGAAGGTCTGGTAGTCACCATCAGACGTGGTGTTCATGATGTTGACCAGGGCGCCGTCCTTGTCGGCTTCCAGCAGCTTGTCCCAGCCGCGGCCCCAGACAATCTTGATGACGGACCAGCCGGCACCGCGGAAGAAGGACTCCAGCTCCTGAATGATCTGGGTGTTACCGCGCACCGGACCATCGAGACGCTGCAGGTTACAGTTCACCACGAAGGTCAGGTTATCCAGCTCATAGAGGGAAGCCATCTGCAGCAGACCACGGGACTCCGGCTCATCCATCTCGCCGTCGCCGAGGAAGGCCCAGACATGCTGCTTGGAGGTGTCCTTGATGCCGCGGGTCTCCAGGTACTTATTGAAGCGTGCCTGGTAGATGGCGTTGATGGGGCCCAGTCCCATGGACACGGTGGGGAACTCCCAGAAGTCCGGCATCAGGCGTGGGTGCGGGTAGGACGGCAGACCATTGCCCTCGCCGCGGGAGTGCTCCTGGCGGAAGCCATCGAGGTCTTCCTCGCTCAGGCGGCCCTCCATGAAGGCGCGGGCGTAGACACCCGGGGAGGCGTGGCCCTGGAAGAAGACCTGGTCGCCGCCGGAGGGATCATCCTTGCCCTTGAAGAAGTGGTTCAGGCCCACCTCATACAGCGGGGCAGCGCCTGCGTAGGTGGAGATGTGGCCACCGACGCCGATGCCCGGGCGCTGTGCGCGGTGCACCATGATGGCCGCGTTCCAGCGGATCCAGCGGCGGTAGCGCTTCTCCAACTCCTCATCGCCCGGGAACTCCGGCTCCAGGGAGGTAGGGATGGTGTTAACAAAATCCGAGGACGTCAGCGACGGCAACGGCACGCGCTTGGCGGTAGCGCGCTCAAGAAGGCGCAGCATGAGGTAGCGGGCGCGCTCCGGATCGGAAGAATCTAGAAGACCGTCGAGGGAGTCCATCCACTCGCGGGTCTCCTCGGGGTCGGAGTCATGCAGGTATGCTGCCACGCCATCGCGAACGATGGGAAAGTTGGAGTCGCCGTTGTGGGCGTCCAAGTCGGCCATTAAATCCTCCTGGGTCGTAGTACACAGATCTTGCTCTAGGATACGCGCCCCTTTCGCGGTGGGTCACTCGGAGGCCCCCACGGGTGGTTTTATGGGGGAAAATGTCCACCTCCGGGGAGGAACGGGGGAGGTTTGACGCGAAAAAGTGCACCGTAGCCGTTAAAATACTCTGCATGACATCAACTACTTCATCGGAAGGAACTCAACGAGTGACGGGATTTGCAGCCAAGCTCGGCATCGAGGAGGGCCAGATTGCCCTAGAACTTGGTTGGGACGAAGACTGTGACTCCACGATTTCTGAGTCCATCGAGGACGTGTTGGGGGAGGACTTCCTCGAGGAAGAGACCGACGAGTTGTGCGACCTTGTGCTGCTGTGGTGGCGCGCGGAGGACGGCGACTTGGTCGATGGGCTGGTGGATGCCACCCGTCCCTTGGGCGATTCCGGCCGCATCTGGCTGCTGACCCCAGGAGCTGGAAAGCCAGGCAACTTGGAGCCGGGCGAGATCTCCGAATCTGCACAATTGGCCGGTCTGGTGCAGACCAAGGCCGAGCGCCTCGGCGAGTGGCAGGGTTCCTGCCTCGTGGCCCGTGGCTACACCAAGAAGCCCTAAGAAATAATCGCAGGATGTACCTGCTCGCGCGGCATTCGCAGCGACTAGTTACACCCCGATTTGTTGCTGCGGGTGCCCATGGGCTAATCTTGGTCGAGCACACCAAGTGCACTGCGGCTTTAGCTCAGCTGGAAGAGCAACTGGTTTACACCCAGTAGGTCGGGGGTTCGATCCCCTCAGGCCGCACCAAATGAAACCCCTTTCCGTTAAGTCGGAGAGGGGTTTCGTCGTGCTCGGAGGGCCGCGCCGCGGGTGCCCTAGGGTGAAGGCCGCTTTGGTGGTCGGTGTATATGCGGACTCCTCCGTCTGCTTTGGGTTGGGTGTGTTGGCGTTCGGGGTTTGGTCGGTAGTGCTGATGCGGGCGTAGCCGATGATTTGGCCGGCAATGCCCGTGGAGTGTTCGGTTGGGGTATACCTCAAAAGGGCACCACTCGCCCCAATCCGATATTCGCTCCCCTCTACGAATGAACGGATGCGTAACGGTGCTCCATGTACAAGTGGAACTAATACTTACGAAAATGACTTAGGCCACAAAAGCATGACCAGTGTTTATGCAGATGAATAATCATTGTTGGCAAATGGTTATTGACTGCATTTTTCATTAGTCATAGGTTTGAGGTAAGCCGGTGATGAGCCGGGCATCTTGGAAATCTGGAAAAGGGGTCATCATGTTCAAAAAAGGGCTGGCGTGCGTGAGCGCTACGGCATTGTTCGCGCTGAGTTCGACATTTTCAGTGCAAGCTGAAGGTGACATTGATGCGTAAACAGAAAAGCACAGCCTACTGGTGGAGCGTTACTGTCGTTGTAGTGCTGTTCATCGCAACGCTTGTAATCAATTATCTAGCAGGATTAAGTGCTGATGAATCATACTTTGGAGCACATTGGTGGCATCGTCTGGCATGGGTTACGCCACTGTTGTTCTTGGCTTCTTTGATTTGGGCCTGGTTCGAGCACAGGAAGGTGCATCGGTATCCGCATTGACCCATATTTAGCAGCGTCGGGCGTGAATGAGAAGGAAGGCTTTGCGCTTGGGCGAAAGATGCTCTTTGCTCTAGTAGGGAATGTCGATCCTGCTTCGCACCGTTTGTCTTAGTGTTCGCCTGGCCACTCGCGGAGATTGATCCGGTTGGTTTCTTTGAGCGCTTGGAAGATTGTTTCTTCGATTTGGTTGAGTGCGACGTTTTCTTTGCGATATTCGTCACCGTAGATGCCTTGGCAGTGCCCTGGATAGAATCTCATGGAGAAGATCCTGACACAGTAGAGTCCGTTTGCCTGCTTGCCGATTCGGAGACATTCTTCTTCACTACCGTTGATTGGCCACACTGCTTCTGGCATGTCTTCGTCCCAGTTGGGAACGCAGTTCTCAGCGGTGCAGCCAGCGGCTTCAAGAATACTGTCGGCAATCTCGGTTTCGGTCGCTTCTCGCGTCCACGCAATCGCGTTCATGATCGTCCCCTTTGGGGGTCGAGGCTAGTAGCGCTCCTGACCGCGCTCACGGATCTTCTCGTAGAAGTCCGGCTTGGCAGAGCCATAGCGCGAGCGGGAGCGGCGCGAAGGCTGCGAGGTAGTTGCTGGCGTCGAAGGCGGGGCAGCAGGCTTCGTAGCATCAGGGTGCTTGTTGGAGGTCTCCTCGTGGTCAAGCTCTAAGGCCTCAGTGGCCGCGGTCGTATCGGGGGAGCCGGCACCGGTGCCAATAGCCGCCGCAGTCGCCTCCGCCATCAGGGCCTCTTCCTCACGGGCGCGGCGGCGCTCGCGAATCTCGGACCACACGAAATACGCAAAGCCCAGCGGTGCCATCACGCCGAAGGCGATCCACTGGTAGCCATAGGACAGGTGGTTGCCGCGGTCCAGCTTCGGCACCGGCAGCGCATGCAGCTCACCTGGCTGATCGGGGGAGAGTTGGAGGTAGTCGTGGGCGAGGGGGACGTCGACAAGCTCTGCGATCTGCTCCGTATTGATGGAGTAGACCTGTGTGTAGCCCTGCTCCTCAATGGGGGCGGAGGTGTGCTCGCGCTCGTTGTAGCGCGCCATGCCCACGATGGTCACCTTCTCCGAGGGGGCCGGATCGATGTGGGGAACGGAATTGCCCTCATCCGTGGGTACCCAGCCGCGGTTGACCAGGAAAGTCTCGCCGGAGTCGGTCTCAAAGGGAACCAGCGACTGGAAGCCCGGAGCGGACTCCACCGGGCGCAGGCGCAGCAGCACCTCATCCTCCGGAAGGTAGTGGCCGGTCAGCTCCGCGCGTTCCCACTCCTTGCGCAGGGAGCCATCGGTGGAAAAGACTTCGGTGACCGGCTGGGGGTCGGCGTCATAGGCCTCCTCAATGAGGTGGTTGCGCTCCACAATCTGGTCGTCTTTATTCAGCTGCCACGGTGCGAGCACCGTGAAAGACAAATAGGAAAAGGCGACGATGAAGATGAGAAAGAGCACCCACCCAGGCTTGAGGAATGTCTTGAGCATGATGATCAGTCTAGTAGCCGCAAAAGATTATCTAGCCGTGGTTCGTCTTAATCCACTCGAGCAGACCTGGAACGGCGGCGTCGATCTCTTCGCGGGTACGGGCGAAGTCCTCCTCCGTGCCGTAGAACGGATCCTCCACGATGGCGTCCTCCGGAGAATTCGGGTCGAAACTGCGCATGAGGCGCACCTTGTCCTTCGGGATGCCGCGCTCGATAAGGGCATCGCGGTGGCCGGTATCCATGGCCACGAACAGGTCCGCGTCCATGTGCTCCGGACCCAGCTGGGCGGCCTGGTGGCCAGCGCCATCGTGCCCGCCGCGGCGCAGCTCAGCCACAGCGCGCTCGTCTGCGCCCTGGCCCACGTGCCAGCCGCCGAGGCCGCAGGAGTCCACGCGGGCGAGGAGATCGAGCATATCGGTCTCCATGGCATCACGGGTAATGATTTCCGCCATTGGTGAGCGGCAAATATTGCCCGTGCACACGAAGACGATGTGGAGCTGGTTGTCGTTCTCCGGAGGCGTCATGCAAAGGCTCCTTAAGCTAGAGGGGTGCGCTGACGAACGAAAGCTAGGATATAGCAGCGACGCGACTGACGTGAAACCTGAAGCCGTATAAGGAGCAAACGAGATGGCAGAACACACGACCGTTGGCGAGATCCGCCGCGTTATCCACGAGGCCTACCCGCCGCAGCTCGCTGAGTCGTGGGATGCAGTCGGCCTGGTGTGCGGTGACCCCGCGGACGAGGTGCGCACCGTGGCCTTCGCTCTGGACTGCACCCAGGAGGTGGCAGACAAGGCCGTGGAGCTCGGCGCGCAGATGCTTGTGGTGCATCACCCGCTGCTGCTTCGCGGGGTGACCTCGGTGGCGGCGGATACCCCGAAGGGCAAGGTCATTCACACTCTTATCCGCAACGGTGTGGCCCTCCTGGCCGCGCACACCAACGCGGATAAAGCGCGCCCGGGTGTCAACGACAAGCTGGCCGAACTCGTCGGCATCACGCCCGGCCGCCCCATCGTCCCTGTCGAGCCCTATGAGAACCTCGACGAGGCGCTGGGCCTGGGGCGCGTGGGTGAGCTTGAGCAACCAATGACGCTGCGCGAATTCACCCAGCGCGTGGCCGATGCCCTCCCAGAAACCGAGTGGGGAGTGCGTGCGGCCGGTGATCCGGAGCGCGTGGTGAAGCGCGTGGCCGTCTCCAGTGGCTCGGGTGACTCCTTCCTGGACCAGGCAGCAGCGCTCGGCGTGGACGTCTACGTCACCTCCGATCTGCGCCACCACCCGGTAGATGAACATCTGCGCGCTGCGCATCTGGCCCATCCTGAAGGTCCAGCCGTGGTCGATACCGCTCACTGGGCCAGCGAGTTTCCCTGGACCACCCAGGCGCGCGATATTGTGGAGAACGCATTGCGCGTGAACACCGAGATCATCGATGTCCGCACCGACCCATGGACGATTTCTGCGCATAAGGAGAACTAAATGAAACTGTCACAGGATCTGCAGAGCATCTTGCTGGAGCTGGCGACCCTCGAGCGCTCCCAGGCGCACGGTGGAACCCCCACCATCCCGGAGCAAGAGGAATACGAGAAGGCACAGGCCGCACACGCCCGGCTTCTCGACGCCTCCGGCTCCGCCCAGCTCGCCGTCGACGATATGGAGATGGAGATCCTGCGCATCCAGGCCGACGAGCGCAAGCTGCGCCAGCGCGAGCGCGACGATAAGGCCCAGCTCGGTGCCGCGACCGACCCGGAGACTCGCAAGGATCTGGAGCACGATCTCTATGCGGCTAAGTCCCGCATCGCGGATCTCATGAGCGAGCTGCAGGAAGCCCACAACGAAATTCACGCACTGCGCGCCAACCTGGATGTCCACGGCGCGAAGGTCTCCGATTCCGAGCGCAAGCTCGAAGTGCTCAAGCGCGCGGCCGAAGCCGCCCAGGAGGCCGCGGCGAACCGACCGGATCCGCAGGTTCGCATCGGCGAGCTGCGCGAGCAGCTGCCCGCGGACATCGTGGCGGAGTACGAGACCGTGCGCGAAGAAAACGGTGTGGGTGCGGCGGCCTTCACCGGGCGCGGTTGCGGCGGCTGCTTCATCGTGCTGCCGCCGGCCGAGCAGAACGCGGTGCGCAACGCGGCGGCCGACGAGGTCTCGCAGTGCAGCGACTGCGGCTCCTACCTGGTACGCCCGGCCTCATGAAGCTAGTCATCTTCGCTGACGGCGGCTCCCGCGGCAACCCCGGGATAGCCGGTTCGGGCACGGCAGTCTACAACGAGGACCGCTCGCAGCTGCTCAGGGAAATCGCCTACGTCGTGGGGCAGAAGTCCACTAATAACGTGGCCGAATACCACGGCCTGCTGCGCGGCCTCGAGGCCGCGGTGGAGCTGGGCGCGGACGAGGTGGAGTTCTATATGGACTCCAAGCTCGTGGTGGAGCAGATGAACGGGCGCTGGAAGATCAAGCACCCGGACATGCAGAAGCTCGCCATCGAGGCGCGCCGCCTTCTCAACCAGATTCCGCGCTTCAGCCTCGAGTGGGTCCCGCGCGCCAAGAACTCGGTGGCCGATGAGCTCTCCAACGTGGCCATGGATGCCGCCGCGAAGGGCGAGCCCGTGGGCATCCTCGATATGGGTGCCGGCGACGCCGCTGAAGCCGACGCTGCTGTCGATGCGGCGGGCGGTGTAGAACCCGGCGGGGAGGCGGGGGAGGCGTCGCCAAGCGCGGCGTCATCGACCGCGGCCGACTGGCGCCCTGAGTGTGGCCCGGCCACCCGCTTCATCCTGCTGCGCCACGGTCAGACAGCGATGTCCGCAGCCAAGCAGTACTCCGGGCGGGCGAACCCCGAGCTCACCGAGCTAGGCAAGAAGCAAGCGCTCGCCGCCGCGCAAGCGCTGATGGATACCCACATCGATGCCGTGGTGTGCTCGCCACTGCGCCGCTGCCAGCAAACGGCCGCGGCCGTGGTGGAGGGCCGGGACCTGCGGGTGGAGACCGTCGAGGCCCTCATCGAAGTGGACTTCGGGCGCTGGGAAGGCAAGACCTTTGCCGAGGCCGACGCCGCCGACCCCGAGCTCCACGCGCGCTGGCTGAAGGATACGTCCGTGGCCTGCCCGGGCGGGGAGTCCCTGCGCGCGGTGCACCGCCGCGTCAGCGCCGCGCGCCGCCAGCTGCAGCAGCGCTATGCGGGGCAAACCGTGCTCGTAGTCTCCCACGTCAACCCCATCAAGTCCTTCGTGCGCCAAGCGCTCGACTCTGGACCGCAGACCCCCAACCACCTGTTCCTGGAGCTGGCTTCGCTGAGCGAAGTTGAGTTCTTCGATGGCGGTAGCACCCTGCATCGATTTAACGATGTGGGGCATCTGGGCGCGCTGCGATAAACTAACAGGCGCGAATGAGCCGACCGGGTAAACGCGTTCCGTCGAACCGGCCCCTTTCTGGGGCTAGGCGCGGGCCGAGGAAAGTCCGGACTCCACAGAGCACGGTGGTTGCTAACAGCAACCCGGGGTGACCCGCGGGAAAGTGCAACAGAAAGTAGACCGCCGCGCCTTTCGCTTCGCTTCGGTGTGGCGATAGGCAAGCGGTAAGGGTGAAAGGGTGCGGTAAGAGCGCACCAGCACCGTCAGCGATGGCGGTGGCTGGGTAAACCCCACTGGGAGCAAGGCATCACGGCCCGCTGCAAAGCGGGCCCGATCAGGCGTTAGTAGGCTGCTCGTCGAAGCCTGAAGGTAGCTGCTTGAGCCAACTGGCAACGGTTGGCCTGGATGGATGTTTACCACCGCGCCTTGGTGCGCGGCACAGAATCCGGCTTATAGGTTGGCTCATTCGCGCCCATATCTTTATTTTTTGGAACAATGGGACGGCATGAAGCTGTATGCCGCGCCCCTGGACTTTCGCCCCATCGCCGAGGAATTCTCCGTTCCCACCGACTTCCCAGGAGAAGTCACCGCGCAGGCCGCGTCCGCGCAGGATCGTTACGCCGAGCAGCGCCGCGATGCCCGCGACATCCCGCTGGTGACTATTGATCCGGCCGGCTCCATGGACTTGGACCAGGCCGTCTTCATCGAAGCCCGCGATGGCGGCTACCGCGTGCTGTACGCCATTGCCGATGTTGGCGCTTTCATCGAACCGGGCTCCGAGCTGGAGACCGAATCCCTGACGCGCGGCCAGACCATCTACCTGCCCGATGAGCCGGCGCGGTTACACCCGGCGGAGCTCTCAGAGGATAGGGCCTCGCTGCTTGCCGACGTCGACCGCCCCGCCGTCCTCTGGACCTTCGACCTCGACACCGCGGGTGAGGTGGAGGACTTCTCGGTGGAGCGCGCACTCGTGCGCAGCCGCGCCCGGCTGGACTACGACCAGGCCCATGCGGACCTGGAGAATGGCACTTTGCATTCTTCTATCGCCCTGCTGCCGGAGGTGGGCAAGCTGCGCCAGGCTTCCTCGCTGCGCCGCGAGGCGATCAACCTGCGCCTTCCCTCGCAGCGCGTATCCGAGACGAATGATGCGGAGAAGGGGCACTACGAGCTGGTGATGGAGCCGCGCTATGAGGTGATGGACTATAACTCCGAAATCTCGTTGCTTACCGGAATGTGCGCGGGCCGATTGATGGAAGAACACGGAGTGGGGTTCCTGCGCACGCTGTCCGCGGCCACGCCGGAAGCTGAGGCAACGTTTCGCACCGAGGCTGAGGCTCTGGGCTTTGAGTTGGGGGAGAGCAGCATTTCGGAATTCCTCCATTCCGTGGACGCGGATTCACCGCGTGGCATGGCGGTGATGCGCGAGGCCCAGCGCCTTTTGCGCGGGGCGGACTACGTGTGGCTGGAGGACGGTGAGGCGGACGTGCATGCGGGAATCGGCGGATACTATGCGCACGTGACTGCCCCGCTGCGCCGCCTCATCGACCGATTTGCCACGGAGGTGTGCTTGGCGCTGAGCGGTGGCTATGAGGTGCCGGAGTGGGTACGCGAGCGCGCCGGGGATGTCATTTCCACGATGCGCTCGACCTCGCAGCTGGCCTCCCAAGTGGATAAGGCGTGTCTCAACCTGACAGAGGCTACGGTCTTGGCGCCGTGGGTCGGCACCAACTTTGAAGCCGTGGTTGTCGACGGCGGAGAAAAGCGCGAGAAAGCGCGTCTCGTCGTGCTGGATCCGCCGGTGATTGGAGTGGCCGTGGGGCAACCGCCCACCGGCAGCGAGACTACCGTCTCGCTGGTTAAGGCCGATGTTGCGGAGCGCGACGTGCTCTTTGCGTGGCCGGCGGATTAATCCTCGGTGATGGCGGGAGCGCCGGCCGATAGGGGGACGACAAGCAGGCCGTCCTCGGCGAGGTCGGCCGCGAAATTCGGGGCCTTGGTACTTGGGACACAAGCAATAACCGCTGTTGAAGTCCCGGCGTGGGCGGAGCGCGCGGCGACGGCGCCACGAGCGGTGGCCAGTTGTGCGAGTTTTTCCGCAGAGTTGAAGCCATAGACCGTGGCCAAGGCCGACTGCGATTGGGTCAGCAGCGGGAAGAGCTCGGTGCCGCGGCGTGAGCGCAAGGCGCGGGCAATTCTCTCGGCTCGCTCGGTTTCTTCCGAGTAGAAAGTGAGCCATGCTGTGGCTTGGTCGATGGTGGGCTGGTTTTCGGGGCCGTGCACCTTGTGGACGGCGGCGAGCCACTCGAGGACACGCTGGGGCGCATCCGGCAGGAGGCGCAGCGATGCAGTGCCGAAGGCGCGGCAGGCGGCGTCAATGAAACGCTCGCGGGCGCGGATCTCGGCAACAGCCTCAGCGGAATCGAAGTCACCGGGGACGGCGAGGGCAAAAGCAGCAATGTCCTTGTTGACCACGTGCGGTGCCTGGGTGACGGAACCGTCGGCGTAGTCGATGATGGTAATGGAGTCACCCGCGCCACGCAGTGCGGCGGAGTGGCGGGCGCGCAGCGCAGGGAAGCGGGCGAAGGTGCCGACGGCTTGGGAGCATACCTCTGCGATCCGGGCGCGAAGAGGAGCGTCGTGCAGATCGTCCGCGCCGCCGAGCAAGGCCAAAGCGGTCGCGATATCAATGGCTGCGGCGGCTCCGAGCCCAGCCGAATCTGGGATATCGTTGACCACTGTGATGTCGGCGCCGGCGGTCTCGCGGGTGAGGAGCTGGCGGTTGATCATGGTGTAGATGATGCCGCCGAGGCGCGCTGCGATGGCGCCCTCGGGCGCTGGGGGCTCGATGGGCTGGCCTTCGGAATCGACGCCGGGCTGCTGTTCCGCGGCGAGGGAGGAGACTTTCTCCAGCGAAATCTGGTCCTCAAGGGTCTCGCCGTTGGTGTGCTCGAGCCGAACGTTGACGATGCCATCGCTGCGAGGGCTTACAGCTACCGCTGCGCGGAGATCAGCCAGGCCCATGATTGTGATGCCGCCGTAGTGGTCGATGTGCTCGCCGATGAGTGCCCAGGTGGCTGGGGCACTGGCGACATGCGCCGGCTCGGCGCCGATGTTGTCGCTGTGCGCGGCGCGAACGCGGTCGACGGCCGGGGTCGAAGGGGCAGTCCACAGGGGCATCGGGAAGGTTCTCCTTTGCTGGTGGCGAGATCCTGCCCGTAAACGGGGCAGGAGGTAGGTGACCTATCTATTCTAACGGGCGTAGTCCATGGACGGTCTGTAGTGTGGGGTGCACTGATCGAGCGCCTAAAAGAATGGAGAAAACAATGGCCGAGGCTGATAACAAGTGGTTCTACGACCCGTCCACCGGTGAGGTGACCCAGGGCAAGGTGTCTGGTTGGGAGAACCGCATGGGCCCCTATGATTCCCGCGAGGAAGCCGAGCGCGCCATCGAAATCGCGCAAGCCCGCACTGCTGCGGCTGATGCCGAGGACGCCGCTGAGGACGATTACTAAAGTCCTGCAGGACTCCTGCAGGACGCCCCATTGAGCGGCGGTAACTCAAAGCCAACGGCCCACCCCCTCGCGAGAAACGCGACGGAGTGGGCCGTTGAAATGTTTGTTCCACCTGCCGGGCGTTGCAGCGCGCCCAGCGGGGAGGAATTAGCGCAGCTTCTTGCGCAGCGGCTTGAACGCAGACTTGATGGCCTTGAAGCTCTCCGAGTAGGCGTTGAGCGCTTCCAAACCGATGGCGCGCTCACGCTGGTAGAGCAGACCATAGCCAAAGGTGTCCTCGCCTCGGCGTCGTGCGGTCTCTGCCAGTTCGAGCAGCTTGTCGCGAGAGGTCACCGAATCCTGGAAGTCTCCCAAGCCTGACTGCATCTGCTTGCAGGCCTTGTAGAGGCTCTTCGTCTTCAACGAGGTTGCGGAACCAGCTGCCTCCGCCGCATAGCGCAGTTTCTTTGCTGCCTTGCGCATATCGTGGAAGTACTCTTCACGTTCATGTAGCGTCAGCTCGGTATTATCCCAGTTGGAGACTGCCTTCTTGTGGCGCTTGACCAGCTTGTCATAAGCCTGCTTGAGGTGCAGGGCCATCACCGTATCAAGATCGTGGGGCTCTTCGTCCTCATCTGGCTTGGCGTGCTTCGGCTCGTAGACCTTTGCTGACTCTTGTTCTTCCTCTTTTTCTTCAGTGGGGGCAGCAGACGCCGAATCGTCGACCGCAGAGTCTTCCGCCTCGCCGCTGGCAGAGGTGCTGTCGGCGTCAGCGGGCGTGTCTTCACCGGCAACCGGCGGGTCGGAGAGGAAGGCATCCAATGCATCGAGCAGAGCCAAGTATTGATCGGAATCGAGCGCGGCGATGACTCGGCGATGCGCGCGGCGGTAGGCGCGGCCCATGTCGTGAGCAATGTGTTCGCGGGTGGCTTCATCGAGGACGTCGGAATCCTCGGACGCGAGGAGGTTCTGCCAACGTTCCTCCACGACCTCGGCGTCACGGGCGACGCCCAACATGGCCGCAAGTTCCTTCAGGTCTGACTCAATGCGCTCGATTTCGGGGCCCACCACAATGCCGTGGAAGGTCTGCAGGTGGCTGCGCAGTTCACGGGTAGCAACGCGCATTTGGTGAACCGAATCCCACTCATCGCGGCGAACCCGTGGATCATATTCGACGAGCTTGTCCCGGTTGGCTTTCAATGCGTCAACAACCGCTGCCGCGGGTGAGCCCGGTTCCACGTTGGACGTGGCAAGCGACGGGGGAAGCTCGACATTATTGACGGATTCACCCAATGCCGACTTCAACTTGGACGGCGAGGAAGAAATCCGAGCCCCAGAGCTAATCAGTAGGGAAGTGGCGTGCCGCAGTAGAGCGCCGCCTTCCTTGGTGCCGGGGAGCTCCCCAGCGAGCTCGACTTCCCACTCACGCCACGAGCTCTGGGAGCCACCCGGAAGGAAGGAGAAGGCAGTGACATGGTCATCACAGAACTCAGCGACCGGCTGGTCATCGGCGTTGACAAGGAGCAATTCGGTGCGGTTGTTGTCGACCTGCGCAATGGGCTCCAGCGGATGATTGCGGATCACTGAGCGAACCTGGTGGAGAAGCTCGGCTGGAACCTCGTACTTGCCATCAATTGGTTCGCCGAGTTCGGCGCGAATTTCGGTGCGGCCCTCGGCACCGGGGATCTTGATGTGCCAACCGTCATCGTTGCCGCCGGTGCGACGGCGCAGCGTGATCTTGGCGTGAGTAAGGCGAAGGTCCTCCGTGTCGTAATAGATCGCCGACAATGATTGGTGGCGGGTTTCTGCTACTCGGGCAACCTCGTCGAGGTTGGTGAGATCGGGCGCCGGCGTGGCTTCATCCACGGCGAACTTGGCTTCGATTTCAAGGAACGTCTTCGGAGACATGTACACACCTTCGTCGGGGAGCGAAAATTTAAAGAGGAGGCACAAAACCTCTACACTTCCAACTAGTTTACCTAGTCATTAGAGCACTTGTGCCAGCCTTTGAGCTCGCCCTAACGAGTGAGTTGGGCACGTCCTGCCAGCCCTGAGGAATCACCACTTAAATGAGACCTTTCCGCAGCGGATGCCCCGGCGGACACGCCTGCTCGGCTCCCCATAGCTAAAGATATGGTGCGGGCGTTGGGAAAGAGCTGATCTACTACCGCTTCCGCGCTTCGTCGGCGATCTTCCACCGCTGATAAAGATTGTTGGGCAAGGACTACTGCATCATGCCCAACCCCCGGATTGCGTGTTGTGGAAGCTGTCGCGTCTGTACTTTGTGGCCCCAGCGTGGTGTTTGCCTTATCTAAGAGCTGACCGATTCGGGTGGCATAGGACAAAATGAAGCTTCGGCGGAAAGCTGCAACATTGCCGAGTTGGCGTGCGCTTTTCGCGTGTTCTCCGTGGTGCAGGTGCCACTCACACTGCCGAAGAAGCGAAGCGAAGAGGTCGGTGACATGGTGGACGTCCTCTCTAGCGCCGAAGACTGTGATGATCCCTTTGGGGTGAAGCTTCAGTACAGTGCATCCATTTCGATCCGCGATGACGCTGAGGAGAGTGGTCTTGTGGTTGATGTAGGGGGCGCTGATGTGAAGGCGCGTGGAAACCACGGAACTGGGCGAAGCATCGAGCGTGCCATCGAGCCGATGTCGTTGCTGCAGGCTTTGTGCCTTGGCAATGAGCGCATTGGCTTCCTCCTCGTAGGGAGTGGATTCGGCCTTCCGCAGAAGGTGGGAGATTTTGGTGCGGATTTTATCCTCCTTGCTGCCATGCGCTGACTGGGAGCTATTTCTCTCAGGCACGAGCACGTCAACGTCACGAAGTATCGGAAGCAACATGGTTGCTTCGATGAGCCGTGTCAGTTCATCGGTGGACATGGTCATCGAAGCAGGCGGAGTCAAGCTCAACCACTCCTTGCGCAACGCAGTGGAACTAATCTGCGCGGGTACCTGACCGGCGGCACGATAAATGAGCGGGTGGCAAAAGTCGCCCACGACGTGAAGAAGATCCTTAGGAGACCATCCTCTCTGGGCCGCCTGGATAATGAGGTTGAGTCCTTGCTCGCTCAGTGTTGCGTGGTTGGTACTCATGGAAATCACATTCCTATCTTTGTTCGTACATCAGTTTGGATATGGAGCCATTCAAGCATGTGGCAGCGACAAGGGCTCGGAAGGTCGAAAAAATTTGCCCCCGAGATACTCTTGCCAACTGGGGTGATAGATGACGCTGCGGGGGCAAAAGAGCAAACGCCCAGCCGCGGCTTCAGCGCGCGGCGGTAGGGTTTAAAGCATGAACAGCCAACACGAATTCGTCCTTCGTACAGTTGAAGAACGCGATATCCGCTTCATTCGCCTTTGGTTCACTGACATCCTGGGGGCGTTGAAATCTGTGGTGATGAGCCCCTCCGAATTGGAATCTGCCTTCGAGGAAGGTGTTGGCTTCGATGGCTCCTCGGTGGAGGGATTCTCCCGTATCTCAGAGGCCGATACTATCGCCATGCCGGATCCCTCAACGTTCCAGATCATGCCCTTCGATAAGGAAGAGCCAGAGCTGTTGTCAGCGCGCATGTTCTGCGACATTACCCAGCCCGATGGGCACCCTTCCCTGGTGGATCCACGCCACATCCTGCGCCGGCAGGTCACAGAGGCGGCCAATGAAGGGTTCACGTGTAAGGCCTCACCGGAGATCGAGTTTTATCTCCTTGAGGATGCGCGTGATATCAACAACCTCATTGCCACCGACAACGGCGGTTACTTCGACCAAGCCACCCACGATAACGCCCCGAGTTTTCGCCGCCGGTCGATGTATGCACTGGAATCCATGGGCATCGCTACGGAATTCAGCCACCATGAAACCTCACCCGGGCAGCAGGAGATCGACTTGCGTCATGCTGATGTGCTGTCCATGGCAGACCACATCATGACGTTCCGCTACCTCATCAAGGAGGTGGCTTCCCAGCAGGGCGTGCATGCCACATTCATGCCCAAGCCTTTCGAAGACCGCTCGGGATCGGGAATGCACACCCACCTCAGCCTGTTTGAAGGCGATTCCAACGCCTTCCACGACCCCGACGATGAGATTTCCCTCTCCAGTACGGGACGGCAGTTCATCGCCGGCATTCTTGAGCATGCAGTGGAAATGACGGCGATCACCAACCAGTGGACCAACTCTTACAAGCGCCTGATGTTTGGCAGCGAAGCCCCGGGGTCGGTGACCTGGGGTGTGTCCAACCGCTCGGCCCTCGTCCGAGTACCGACCTACCGCCTGTCCAAGGAAATGTCGCGACGGGTGGAGATCCGCTCTCTAGACTCAGCGATGAACCCCTACCTGGGATATGCGGTTCTCCTGGCCGCCGGATTGCGCGGTATCAGGGAAGGGTATGAGCTCGGTGATCCGGCCGAGGACAATGTCCATCAGTTGACCCGCCGTGAGCGCCGTGCGATGGGGTACAAGGACCTGCCCAGCAGCTTGGACCAAGCACTCCGAGAGTTTGAACGCTCCGAATTCATGGCAGAGGTCCTCGGCGAGCACGTCTTTGAATACTTCCTGCGCGCGAAGTGGGACGAGTGGCATGAGTATCAGCAACAGATCACCGCATTCGAATTGCGCAACAACCTGAACTTCTAGGAGAAGCATGCGTCCTGTGTCAGTACCGTCCCCGGCGACTCTCGGCCTTACCCGGCCAACTGCTGCGGAGGATCTTTCCCGTCTCGAGTGGGATAATCCAGAATCCCTGGAGCTGCTGTGGACACTGGCCGGAACCGGTGATCCCGACATGGCCCTCAACACGTTGATGAGGATCTTCGAGGGAGCGCCCGAGATTGGGCCGGCGATGCGTGAAGACGAAACCCTTCGAGTTCGGCTGCTTGCCCTTTTGGGCGGCTCCTCGGCGTTCGGTGATCACCTCGCCGCCCACCCGGAGACCTGGCAAGAACTGCAACGCCCGTTGCCTACCCCAACGGAAATGCTGAACACACTATTGGACGAGGTGGGGGCGGAACCGGCGACGTACGCAGAGCAACCAGACCGCCCAGACACGGCGAACCCCGAGCTGACATCGCCCGGCACCTACCGCGCATCCCCTGGTGACCACAAAGCATCTCTCAAGGTGGCATACCGGACGCTGATGATGCGCATCGCGGCCCATGACCTCGCCGGTACCTTCCACTCCCGCAAGGGCCAGTCGCGCCCACAGCCGCGAGTAGGTTTCCGAGAGGTCACCAGGCTGACGACGGCTCTCGCAGATGCCGCCTTGACGGCCGCACTCGCGGGTGCGGTCCGTGTGGTCTATGGCGACGAGCCCCTCGATGCACAGCTGGCGGTTATTGCGATGGGCAAGTGTGGCGCGGGGGAGTTGAACTATATCTCCGATGTGGACGTTATCTTCGTGGGCTCGGAGGCGACGCCGAAGGTTACGCGCCTAGCATCGGAGTTCAATCGAATCGGCTCGGCCTGCTTCTTCGAGGTCGACGCCAACCTGCGTCCGGAAGGAAAATCCGGCGCTCTCGTCCGAACTCTGGATTCGCACGTGGCCTACTACAAGCGGTGGGCGGAGACCTGGGAGTTTCAGGCACAACTGAAGGCGCGACCGCAGACCGGCTACCTACCCCTAGGCAAGGATTATGTGAGCCAGATCGGGCCCATGGTGTGGACTGCCTCGCAACGGGAGTCCTTTGTTGAAGACGTACAGGCTATGCGCCGCCGCGTGCTCGAGAACGTCCCGGAAGAGATGCGCCTTCGCGAGCTCAAACTGGGGGAGGGCGGTCTGCGCGATGTAGAGTTCGCAGTCCAATTGCTCCAGTTGGTGCACGGTCGCTCGGATGAATCGTTGCGCACGCTCGCGACGGTCGATGCGCTCGCCGCACTCGTGCGCGCCGGGTACGTAGGGCGCGAGGATGGCACCCAGCTCATTGAGGCCTACGAGTTTCTTCGTCTTCTGGAGCACCGCCTCCAATTGGAGCGTTTCCGCCGAACACATACGTTGCCGGCGAAGGATGACAACACGGCGCTCGAGTGGCTGGCCATCAACTCGGGTTTCCACCCGCAGGGCCACCAGTCGGCGGCGGATCGGATGAACATCCATCTCCGGAAGATTCGCCTGCTTATCTCTGAGCTCCACTCGCGCTTGTTCTATCGCCCGCTGCTCAATTCCGTGGCATCGATGTCGGCGGACGAGCTCAAGCTGTCGCGCGAGGCAGCCCTACTGCAGCTGGCAGCGCTGGGCTATCGCCATCCGGACAGAGCCTTCGAGCATCTGACTTCTTTGGCCGCGGGCCAGTCGCGCAAGGCTCGCATCCAGGCCATTTTGCTGCCCACGTTGATGGAGTGGCTCTCGAACACCGCGGATCCAGACATGGGCTTGTTGAACTACCGCAAGCTTTCGGAAGCAGCCTACGACCGTACCTGGTTCCTGCGCATGCTTCGCGACGAAGGCGTCGTCGGCCAGCGCCTCATGAAAATCCTGGGCACCTCGCCGTTTACGTCGGAGCTCATCATTCGGGCGCCAGACGTCGTCAAGCAGCTCTCCGACGGCGCGGCGGGGCCCAAGCTTCTGGAAACCAAACCCGAGCAAGTGTCCTCTGCTTTGGTCAATTCCACCAAGCGTCATGCGGATCCGGACAAGGCCGTCTCGGTCGCGCGGTCTCTTCGCCGCGCGGAGTTGGCACGAATTGCCGCAGCGGATCTTCTGGGATTCCTGCCGGTTCAGCAAGTCTGTTACGAGTTGTCCACCATCTGGAATGCGGTGTTGGAGGCAGCGCTCCGCGCCGAGGTCAGGGCGTGGCGGCTGGAGAACGACAATGACGAACCACCGGCTCGCATCGCCGTGATCGGCATGGGGCGGCTCGGTGGCATGGAGCTGGGTTTCGGTTCGGATGCCGATGTCATCGTGGTAGCGGAGCCAGTTGCAGGCAACCCCGAAGAGGAGGCGCTGCCCTGGGCCATCGGCATCATTGAGAAGCTGCGCCGCCGCCTGGCAAAACCGTCCGGAGATCCGCCCTTGGACGTTGACCTAGGTTTGCGGCCAGAGGGGCGCTCGGGAGCGGTCGCGCGCTCCATTGAGTCCTATGAGCGCTACTACTCGCAGTGGGGCGAGCCGTGGGAGATGCAAGCACTACTCCGCGCTGCCTTTGTGGCGGGTGATGAGGACGTTGGCCAGCGTTTCCTCACCATGGTGGATGCTTTCCGTTACCCGCCGAAGGGCGTGAGCGAGAAGACCATTCGTGACATTCGTCGCATGAAGGCGCGCGTTGACAATGAGCGCCTACCGCGCGGCGCGGACCGCAATACCCATACCAAGCTGGGGCGCGGTGGGTTGACGGATATCGAATGGACCGTCCAACTGCTCCAAATGATGCATGCCCACGAGGTACCGGCGCTGCATGAGCCGTCGACGCTGCGCGTCCTCGATGCCCTCGAAGACAATGAAGTCATACCCGTGCACCAGGTACAGGAGCTGCGGGAGGCCTGGCTCTTGGCCACCGATGCCCGGAACGCCTTGGTGTTGGTTCGCGGCAAGCGCGTGGACCAGCTGCCGGCACCGGGGCCGCAGCTGGCGCAGGTGGCTGGCGCTGCAGGGTGGGATCCCGAACATAACCAGGATTTTCTCGACCATTACCTCAAGATCACCCGCCACGCCCGCAAGGTGGTCGACGAGGTGTTCTGGGGGGAGGCGGAATCCTTCGAGCACGACTAAGAGCTGCTGTCCTACCCCCTTAGCCGGACCCTGAGCCTACCCGGATCTATCCCTGATCTTGGTGCCGTGCCCTGTTCATACCGGTGCTAAGCCGATAGCCTGGGCAGCAGTTACTTTCCCTGCCTTCTAAGGAGCACACTATGAGCCTCAACCTATCCCTCGACCTGAACGATGCCACCCTCGCGGACCTCGAAGCCTTCCTTGCCGCGGCCCGCGCTGCTGGGTGTGATCCCGCAGCCGCGCTGAGCGTGGAGGGGACGGTGATGCACGTGGACGTCGCCAAGCCTCGCGTCCGCCCCGACGTTTCGAAACCTGATACGCCACGTCGCACCAACCTTGACCGCTCCGCAGCGGAGTCCACCATCCGTTCCATCATCGATGCCCTCTCTGAGCGCCTTGATCCACCGCACCCTCCGCACGGGACTTCCTTTGGGACGTTTGGGCCGAGCGTGGATTAATCCGATGAGCTATAGGGAAGCCTAGAATTATGCCCGTGAAGTCCAAGCAGATCATCGCCGTATGGGTCCTCGTGGTGGCGGCCGTCATCACCGTCGTCGGCGCAGGCTGGTGGGTCACGGAGAGGAATCACGTACCGGAGGGAGCACTGACGGTGGAGCAGGTCGTCAATGGTGGCGTGCCGCAGGATCAGTCGGTGAATGCCCACCTCGACCCCACCGAAAATGACCGCATCGTGGCCCTGGCGGAGGCGCTGGGGATCCCGTCGGAATCGGTCCCGCGTGGCCTGCTTTCAGTGGCATCGGATAGGTACAGGTCCCGCCAGGTCCTCGAAGCCGATCTGGACAAGGCCGTTGAGGCGGGCGCCATCACGAAGGAAGAGGCCAAGGGGGCGCTCTCTGCCTTCGACGCTGGCATCGTCGCCCCGGTGGAGGGGCCGATCTTCGTGGAGTCGACCCCGGCTGAATAGGCCCCGCTGGCAACGCTGGCACTGAAGTCACAGGGACTGGCAGGAGATGCGCAGTCAACGAGGATTTGCCTTGCAGCCATGGCTCTTAAGCTCACACGCACAGATAACGAAACGATAAAGGTTGGTGCGTTGAAGTGGAGAAACGACGAAAACTGCGCGAGCTTCTCAGGACCGCAGTGGGAGTGAGCATCGCCATCCTCGTTCCCATCGGCGGCGGGCTGGGCGTCTTCGAAGTGGCCAACGGGGTGCCCCTTGAGGCTTCGTTGAGCGCCCTGTCCCTCCAGTAGCCCAGCCTTGTACTAACTCACCTGGATGATTTTGGCGTGCGGGCCGTCCTCCTCGCCTCGGCTGCGCAGGACGTGTGTGATGAGGACACCTGCTATGCCGATGCACCAAACGCCGAAGACTGCCCAAGCGGCAAGCTGGAAATCAGAGAACGGATAATCCGGCCCATTGCCCAAGTGGTCTAGTACTACGCCGACCAGCTGGGCGCCGATGACTGTGGCCAGGAAGCCGCCCATGTTTCCCAGGCCCGTTGCTGTGGCGACCACCTTACGGTCGAGGTTTTCGCGGACAATGTCGAATCCATAATTTGCCACCGGTGTGCACAAGGAGACCACGCTGATGAGGATGATCAGTGAGAGGTAGCTGCCGCCGAAGAGGAAAAACAGGACCCATACCGCGCAGTGGATAGCCACAAACCCCAAGGCGAGCCAGGGGCGGAAACCTCGCGTCCTAGAAGATAGCCTGCCGTGTACAGGGCCCACCAGAATCATGCACACGGTAAACCACGTCAGGGCCCAACCGGCGCTGGTCTTGGAAAATCCCATGCCCGCCGTCATCATGGGCATGCCCCACAGCATGACAAACACGTTGGTGGCGGCAAGTCCGATCCAGTGAATGAAGAATGCCTGCCAGGCTACGGGTGAACGGAAAACCTGGGAGAGCAGCGCGCCCATGCTCTCTGGCTGCGCGTTCGGTTTTTCCTTCGGCTTCTTTACGATTCCGAGCGTTTCCGGGGAATCAGCAACTGCCACCGCGGCGGCGACAGCGATGAGAATGCCCACCGCGCCCAAGGTAACGAAGGCCAAGGTCCATCCGCCCCAGCCCAGGAGCATGGCAAAAGGTAGGGCAGAGATAAACTGACCCAGCTGTCCCAGGGAGGAGGTGACCTGCGTGAACATGGGGGTGCGGTGCAGTGGGAACCAGTAAGGCAGGATGCGCATCACCGACAGGAAGGCGGTGGCATCACCCGCGCCGATGAGCAGGCGGGCGGCGATGGCTACCCAATAATTACTCGTGAAACCGAGAAGCACCTGGCCGAGACCCATAATGATGGAGCCAATGACGAGCAAGCGCCGTGGGCCGAACTTATCGATGAGCATGCCCGTCGGGATCTGCGCCAGTGAATAAATGCCCAGTTGTACAGAGGTGAAAACAGCAATGCGCGAGGCATCGACCTCGAAGCGATCAATGGCCTCAAGCCCCGCGACGCCAAAAGATGTGCGGCCGGTAATTGCCACGATGTAGACCAACACCGCAGCTACCCACACGGAGAGAGCCTTAGTGGTAATTACATTGCGAGGATGAGGAACCGACATGGCTGATACTTTACGCGTCACCAACTAAGATGCAGGGGGTGAAGTACATTTCGACCCGCGATACCGACCGCCAGCCCGCCTCCTTTACGGATATCCTCCTCGGAGGTCTGGCCCCTGATGGAGGCCTCTACCTGCCGGAAACTTACCCCCGCATCGATGACGCCACCCTGACTAACTGGCGCCAGACGCTGGCGGAGGGTGGCTACGCGGCCTTGGCCGCGGAAGTGCTCAAGCTTTTTGTGGATGATATTCCCGCAGAAGACCTCGAAGGAATTGCCCAGCGCGCCTACACCTACCCCAAGTTTGACCACGAGGAGATCGTCCCCGTCAGCGAACTGGGGGAGGGCCTCTACATTGGCCACCTCTCTGAGGGGCCAACGGCCGCCTTCAAGGACATGGCCATGCAGATGTTGGGCGAACTCTTCGAATACGAGCTGGCCCGCCGCGGCGAAACCCTCAACATTCTGGGTGCTACCTCGGGTGACACCGGTTCCTCGGCGGAGTACGCCATGCGCGGGCGCAAGGGCATCCGCGTCTTCATGCTGACCCCGGCTGGGCGCATGACGCCATTCCAGCAGGCCCAGATGTTCGGCCTGGATGACCCGAATATCTGCAATATCGCCCTCGATGGCGTGTTTGATGATTGCCAGGACGTGGTTAAGGCGGTATCGGCCGACGCCAACTTTAAGGCCGAGAACCGCATCGGTGCGGTGAACTCCATTAACTGGGCCCGCCTCATGGCGCAGGTGGTGTACTACATCAACTGCTACCTCAAGGTCACTACGGAAAACACCGAAAAGGTCTCCTTCAGCGTGCCGACCGGCAACTTCGGCGATATCTGCGCCGGCCACATCGCTCGCCAGATGGGGCTGCCCATCGACCGCCTCATTGTGGCAACCAATGAAAACGACGTGCTCGATGAGTTCTTCCGCACCGGCAACTACCGCCCGCGCTCCTCGGAGCAAACCCACAAGACCTCCTCGCCGTCGATGGATATTTCCCGCGCCTCCAACTTCGAGCGCTTCGCCTTCGATCTGCTGGGCCGCGATGCCGCACAGATCAAGGAGCTGTTCGGGACGAAGGTGAAGGAAGGCGGCTTTAACGTCGATAAGCAGGCACTTGACGCCGCCCACGCCGAGTACGGTTTCCTGTCCGGTTCCTCCACCCACGCGGATCGCCTCGCCACCATTAAGGATGTCCACGAACGCTACGACGTGCTGGTGGATCCGCACACCGCGGACGGCATCAAGGTCGCCCGCGCGGTACAGGAAGAATATGGGGTCGACACCCCCATCATCTGCCTAGAGACCGCCCTGCCGGTGAAGTTTGCGGAGACCATCAAAGAGGCCATCGGCAGCGAGCCGGAGGTGCCGGAGCGTTTCGCCGGCATCTTGGACGCCGAGCGCCATGTGACGGATCTGCCCAATGATGCAGCGGCGGTGAAGGACTACATCACGCAGTACATCAGCAACACGGAGGTTTAAGACAATGGGACAGGAACAATTCTCGGGCCCGGAGTACTTCACCGAGTTTGATCCGGAGAAGTTCATCCGCGACATGAAGCAGGTCGCTGAGATGGAGAAGGAAAATAAGGAGAATAAGGCGGACTCGGGTGAGGCTGCATCCGCGAAGGAAGACTAGCCGGCGCCTCCTTGGGATACTGAGCACAGTGGGGTTGGCACTGGCCGGGTGCACCGTGCCGATGGGCGCCGGACCCGTACAGAAGGCAGCCTCCAGCTCAGCTGTCTACTCCACCGTGGCGCCAGCTGAGCCGCAGGTGCATTCGCCGGATGCCTCCCCGGTGCCACCGGGCGCGGCGTTGGATACTTCGACCACCCAGCCCGTGCCCGGCGAAGCCTTTGACTTCAACCTGTGCACGGTGGCGTGGAGCTTCGTACTTGACGACGCCCGCACCATCGCCGTCACCGCTTCCCATTGCGGTGAGCCGGGGGATACCGTGTGGGCAGGCGCTGCCGACGGTGAATTTGTCTACCCGGCAGAGCCCGTCGGCACCATTATCTACTCCGATCTCAGCGCGCCGGAAACGCACCAGCTGGATTTCGCTTTGGTGGAAATCACCAGGGAGGCTGAGTTTTATGTCCCGCGGGACATGCCCACTACCGTCGTCGCGGCGGATGAACACATGTTGCCTGACAGCGTCTGCAAGCTGGGCCGCATCACCGGTGAGACCTGCGGCCCGCTGACGCACCGTGAGGGGCAGGGCAAACTCCAGTTTGATGACCGCACGGTGGAGACCGTCGCGGCGCGCGCCCAGGTGTGCTCCACGCACGGCGATTCAGGAGCCCCAGTGTATGGCGCGCCGGGCAGCCCTTATGAGGACGTGATCGTAGGGGTCCTCTCGGGCACCACTGATGCGGCGGCCAGCAGTGAGGGGTGCGCGGATGGTTCGGAAGCACAGATGTCGTTTACACCTGCCTCCAAGATCGAGGAACTTCTGCCGGAGATTCTGGCGCAGGTCTAAGGCGCTAAGATGGTGCCCATGCCCACTCCTGATTTTATTGTGTCCCTGCGTGAGAAAATTGGTCACGACCAGCTCTTTTTACCCAGCGTGACCGCGGTTATCGTGCGGGCCGTGCCCACGGGTTCCGCTATCTGGGAGTTGCCCTCGGTGCTGCTTGCCCAGCGTGCCGATAATGGCACGTGGGCTCCCGTCTCCGGTATCTGTGAGCCGGGTGAGGAGATTACGACGACCGCGCTGCGCGAGGTCAAGGAGGAAGTGGGCCTCGATGGCCGCATCGAAGCACTTCTCGGCGTGGGCCAGGTGGGCCCAGTAGTCTGCCCCAATGGGGATAAGTGTCTCTACATGGATACCTCCATCCGGGTCTCCGTGCCGGACGATGCGGAGCCGGTTATCTCCGACGGAGAGAACCTAGCCGCGCAGTGGTTTTCGGTGGCGCAGATGCCGACGTCTGTCAGCGCCCGCCACCGCATGATCATCGGGGATGCCGTGGCGCAGATGAAGCACCCGCAGGGCTTCCGCCCGCGGATGGGATATGTCAAGCGCACCTCTTAATCTGGTTTTAGTGGTTCAACCATGCCTTTTCTGCTGCCGGCATGGCTGCGGCAAGCGGGGAAAACTGGCCTCAGGCAACATTGGGAGAACGTGTCAATCTCATGGGAAGTGCATGAAAAACATTGCTATCTGAAACTATCCCGCATAGCTTCAGGGTCATGTTGTCACTCAGATTCAAGAAAGTAACCATCGCCACAACCTTCGCCGCATTCGCTGGCACGGCACTCGGAACCGGGGTTGCCTCCGCGGCAGAGCCTTCTTCTGGAATCTCCTTCGGCTCCAGCTCCGGTGAGCTGGCACAGCTGAGCTCCACACTGTTTGGTAGCTCGAAGCCTGCTCCGGAAAACCCCGAAAACCCAGAAGCGCCGGAAGGTTCTGGCCTGATTGAAAAGGTAGAGGACGTGGAGGGCCTCACGGAGCCACTGTCGGCAGAACAAGCCAAGGAGGTTCTCAACGGCAGCTTCGTTGCGAAGAAGAACGATAAGATCGGGCTTTCCTTCCAACCGGATGGAACCGTAGGAGTTTCTGATGGTTGTAACCTCGGTAACGGTACATACTCTATCGCGGAGGACACCGGCGCCCTAGAGATCAAAGACGTCATAACCACTATGAAGGCTTGCGAGCCGGACGTGATGGTCGATGTTCACGATTTCAACGTCATCGTTCCGAAGAAGCCACAGGTCTATTCCATCGATGACACCACCATCGCACTGGTCAAAGATGGGCAGGCAATTCAGTTCGTCAAGGTCGATACCCCTGAAGAGAAGTAAGTGACCTTTCCTTATCAGTGGTCAACCCCCAGCAGGAGGTTGGCCACTTTCTGTGTTTTAGTCTGCGGCCTGTAAGGGGATGGGGGAGTTGTAGAGTTGCCTCAAAATATCATCGGAAACGCATGAAATGGGTTGATGTTGGAGGCCGCGGCCGATAGCTTCGGGGCCATGATTTCACGCACACTGAAGAAAGTAACCACAGCAACTGCGTTCGTCGCCCTCGCAGGCGGCGTCCTGGGCGCCGGTACTGCCGGTGCGCAAGAGCTGTCCTCCGTCGACTCCCCGCAGTCCAGCCAGATCCAGGAGCTGAGCTCCCGCCTCTTTGGCGGTCCGGGCACCCCGGAGGACTCTGAAGCACCGGAAGGCTCCGGGCTGATTGAGAAGTACGAGGACGTCGACGGTCTGCAAGACAAGCTGCCGGCCGATGAGGCCCAGAAGGTTCTCAACGGTACCTTCACCGCAAAGAAGAACCCAGAGATTTCCGTGACCTTCAATTCCGATGGAACCCTCGCCTACAACGATGGCTGCAACTCCGGTGGCGCTAGCTACAAGCTGGATCAGACCGATGCCATTGTGGTGGAGAACCTGAACTCTACGTTGCGCGCATGCTCCCCGGATGCCATGGCCGACGCCGATGCGCTCAAGGCTATCCTCTCGGCCAAGCCCGTTGTCTTCCCCCTAGAGGGAAACAACTACGCACTGGGTAGCCAGGGCCAGGTCATCCAGTTTGAGAAGGCCGAGAACTAAGGCTTCCTAAGCGTCCAGCATTTCACGTGGCGGGGCTAGTCCGAGATTGGGCTGGCCCCGCTTGTGCGTGCGCGCCGGCCCTCGACGAGCCAGCCAATGAAGCGGCAGGAGCAGGCAGACCAGTGTGCGACAAGCAGAACCGGGATGCTGAGCGCGATGACGTCGAGAAGCTCCGAGCCATTCACCAGCGCTACCTGGTGACCACCCATGCTGACCGTTCCCGGTGGGAATGTGCAGGCCCACCACGCGGGCGAGTAATCCACCCAGCGAGCCACGTTGGGGTAGAAGGTGACCATGGCATAAAGCGCGAGTGGGATGGCAATCACCATGGCGGTGAGCCCGTAGTAGACAGAGAAACTACCGGGGTAGAGGATCTGCATGGCGGTAGTGGATTGGCCCACCACGCCCAGCGGCACCCAGGCCGTCGCGGAGTTGGCGCCGGTGAGATTGACCTTGCCGTGCCAAGCCGCCCAGTACACGCGGATGAAGATGGGGACCGCGGTGGAGATCGACATGACAAAAAGAACCGTGCCCATGACGTGGTAGGCGCGCCCGTAGTCGAGGGCGAGGAAGCCGGCTACGGAGGAGGAGATCATGGGGCCGACCAGCGGCAGGCCCCAGGTAAAGCGCGGCTGACCGTCGAAACGGGTGAGCTGAATAGCCCACGTGATGACGGTGACGGGGCCACCGATCCAGAAGCCGACTAGGCGGAAGGTTCCGATATCCGTCAACCCGGACAGCGCTGCGCCGAGCGCCAGGATGCCGATGAAATACATAGACCACTCGGCCATCGAGGTCCGCGCGAAGCTGGGCTGCCGATACACCGCGAAACCCACCGTCAGTACGAGAAGGATGACGCAGGATAGCGCTGCGAAGATGGCAGAGCCAGTGAGCATGCCTTCCTCAACGAGCAGCCGGGAGACGATGGATGTTCCCATGAGGCTGCCGCCCCACGCGGGGCCGGGCGGTGGTAGTTGGCGGAATCTATCAGTCACAGAGGGGAATAGTAACCATTTACTGCGCACATGTCCCTTGTACTGTGGTTGATCAGCACGTGAGATTGCGCCATTGTGGGCGCGCCAGTAGGGGAGAACACAGTGGGGCTGTTGTATTAGGCGGTGATACGACGACAGGCTCCGACGAATCAAGCGAAACGTCGAAGCCTGTCATACCTGTCAAAGCAGTGCAGCTAGGACAGCTTACCTCTAGCAGTCGTAGTACATCTCAAATTCCTGCGGAGTCGGACGCAGGCGCACCGGCGCAATCTCGTTCTCGCGCTTGTAGTTGATGTAGGTCTCGATGAGGTCTTCGGAGAAGACATCGCCTTCAGTAAGGAAGTCGTTGTCTTCCTCAAGCGCAGCGATGGAGGCCTCCAGGGAGGTCGGTGCCTGCGGAATCGAGGCAGCCTCTGCCGGCGGCAGCTCGTAGAGGTCCTTATCCACCGGGGCGTGCGGCTCAATGCGGTTCTTGATGCCGTCGAGGCCTGCCATCATCATGGCGGCGAAACCGAAGTAGGGGTTGCCGGACGGGTCCGGCGCACGGAACTCGATGCGCTTGGCCTTCGGGTTGGAGCCGGTAATCGGGATACGAATAGCGGCCGAGCGGTTGCGCTGCGAGTACACCAGGTTAATCGGTGCCTCGAAGCCCGGAACCAGGCGGTGGTAGGAGTTCAGGGTTGCGTTCGTGAACGCCAGAACCGCCGGTGCGTGGGCCAGGATGCCACCGATGTAGTAGCGGGCAATGTCAGACAGTCCCGCGTAGCCGGCCTCATCGTGGAAGAGCGGCTTGCCATCCTGCCACAGGGACATGTGGGCGTGCATGCCGGAGCCGTTATCGCCCGCCAGCGGCTTGGGCATGAAGGTCACGGTCTTGCCGAACTGCTCCGCGGTGTTCTTGATGATGTACTTGAAGGTCTGAATATCATCCGCCGCGTGCAGTAGGGAGTTGAAGCGGTAGTTAATCTCGTTCTGGCCGCTGCCCACCTCGTGGTGGAAACGCTCGATGACAAAGCCTGCCTTCTGCAGCTGCTCCACCATGGCGTCGCGAACTTCGCCGTGCTTGTCGACGGGCGCCGTAGGGAAGTAGCCGCCCTTCACGCGAGTCTTAAAACCGGTGTTCGGGGTGCCATCGAAGTTGGTCTCGGAACCGCGGTTCCACCAGCCTTCATCGGTATCAACCTCGTAGAAACCGTGGTTAACGTCGGTGCTGTAGCGCACGGAGTCGAAAATATAGAACTCAGCCTCGGCGCCGAAGTTACAGGTGTCCGCGATGCCGGTGGAGGCGAGGTATTCCTCAGCCTTGCGAGCGATGTTGCGCGGGTCGCGGCTAAAGGGCTCCAACGTAAACGGGTCGTGGACGAAGAACTTGATGTTCAGGGTCTTCGCGGTGCGGAAAGGATCCACGAAGGCGGTCTTCGGATCCGGCAGCAGCGTCATATCGGACTCATCGATGGTGGTAAATCCGCGGATGGAAGAACCATCAAAGGCGAGGCCTTCGGCAGCTGCGTCTTCAGTAAATTCCTCGGCCGGAATAGAGAAGTGGTGCTCAGTGCCGGGGACGTCCGTAAACCGGATGTCAACGAACTTGACGTCCTCTTCCTTGATGAATGCGATGACGTCCTGGATTGTCTCAAAGGACACGGTGGTCTCCTGTTGGTTGACGTGTAGTACTCCCGACTAGTTTACAGGTATTGGCTTTGTCGCTGGGGTGTCTGGGGCACGTGGAGGCAAATTTTCTGCTTAGCAGAGCCGACGGCTAGATTGGTGGGCATGGCTGATAACAATGATGGCTTTGAAAACGGGCAGTGGCCTGGGCAAACAATGGGCTTGCCCAAGGAGGGCTCAGGTTCCCTGGCTTCTGTAATGCGGCGCACTTTTGGCGTTCTCATTGACTGGCTCTTGGCAATGCTAATAGCCAATCTCCTCGAGCTCTTTACGAATTCGCTCGGTGGCCCGGCATTCTTGGGCTATGCGGTGTGGGTAGTCATGGGCATCGTGTGCGGTTGGCTCTTCGCCCGCACCCCGGGCATGGCGCTGCTGGGGATGGGAGTCGCACGTCTTGATGTGCCGGGCTCTTCCGTTGGCTTGTGGCGAGCCGCGGTCCGCACGCTGCTGACTGCAGTGCTTTTCCCCGCGGCGATGGTGGATGCCGACGGCCGCGGCCTCCACGACCGCGCCACCGGCACGGCCGTCATCATGGCTTAAAACTTGTTCTGCGCCAGCCGGTCGTATCCACCACAGATGCCCCACACGTGGTTCCCCTGAAAAGGTTTGTTTGGGGGCAAACAAACCTTCTTCATAACGCTAGATGGTTTACTTGGGGTCAAGTAAACCATCTGAGTAGAACCATCTGACGAAACCTGGTCACGAAGGCTAGGATGGTTCTAAAGCAACGAAGAATCGCAAGGTAAAGAAGGGGTCCCTTCCGGTTATCTCGGAAGGGGCCCCTTCTTGTGTGGAGCGAGGTGGCTTACTTACCGCCCTTGCGCTCCTGCATGCGGCGCATGCGGCGGTTCATGCCCGCCATGTTTTGAGCCTGGCGGGGCATTGGGCCCTTGGGCAGGCCCGGAGTAGTGCCCGGCAGATCATCCATGGCCTCGATGCGGCGAATGTTCTCGTAGGTTTCGTTCTTGTTGTAGTTGCGCGGCAGCTTCATGATGTGGGTGCGCAGCTTGGACACCGGCACTTCGTCTTCACCGCTGCCCACGAAGACCTCGTACACCGGCACACCGCCAGCCAGGCGGTCAACGCGCTTCTTCAAACGGTTGAGGGTAGGGGCGACGCGCTTGCGGTCACCTTCGACGACGAAAATGACGCCGGAGTTACCGATCACGCGGTGAACCAGATCCTGCTGGCGGGTCGCAGCCACGCCAGGCTTGACCTTCCACACCACGCCCACGGTGTTGCGCAGCTGCTGCTCCAAAGCCCAGCCGGCGACACCTGGCTGGTCCTCCACCTTCTTGTACATGTCGCGCTCAAGGCGGCGAGTGAACAGGAACATGGCGAGCATCGCACCAAGGCCCAGGCCGATGATGAGCATGAACCACTGGCCGTTAAAGAGCAGGCCGATAAGGAAGAAGGGCAAGCCCACGCCCAAGAATGCGGCCAGCATGATGGGGATGAGAGCCTTGTCCTGCTTGCGCTGCATGTTGAACGCTTGCCACATTTGTGACCAGTTCTGCTTGCGCTTGGCACGCTTTGCCGCGCGCTCTTGCTTCTTCGCGTCCTTGAGCGACGCCTTATCGTCCTTAGCCATGTCTCCTACTTTAAGGGCAAGAGGAATAAAAAGAGAAACGCGTTAGCGGATGGTAGCGGCAACAGAGTTGGCCTGTGCAGGGGTCTTGGCCATGCGCGTGGTCACCGGAGTTTCCTCGGAGGGGCCATACTTCTCGAGAAGGGTGGAAGCCTCCTGAGCTGTAGCGCCCTGGGAAGTCTCCGCCAGGTGCTTCAGGTTCTCCGGAAGCTCGAGGCCGCGTGCCTCCATGGCCTGCACGTAGAGGCGGCCAGCGCGGTAGGAGGAGCGGACCAGCGGGCCAGACATGACGCCACCAAAGCCGAGCTCCTTGGCCAGCTTGGAGTGCTCCACGAACTCCTCCGGGCGCACCCAGCGCTCGATCGGGTGGAAGCGCGGGCCGGGGCGCAGGTACTGGGTAATCGTGATGATGTCGCAGCCTGCCGAGCGCAGGTCGCGCAGTGCTTCCTCGATCTCCTCTGCGGTTTCGCCCATGCCCAGGATGAGGTTGGACTTGGTAATCAGGCCAAAGTCGTGGGCCTGGCGGATGACGTCGAGGGAACGCTCATAGCGGAAGGCCGGGCGGATGCGCTTGAAGATGCGCGGCACCGTCTCTAGGTTGTGAGCGAAGACCTCCGGGCGGGCCTCAAAAACCTCCTGGAGCAGGTCCGGCTTGCCGGAGAAGTCCGGGGTGAGGTTCTCCACGCCGGTGTTCGGGTTGAGTTCATGAATCTTGCGGACGACCTCAGCGTAGAGCCAGGCACCCTCATCCGGCAGATCATCGCGGGTAACACCCGTAATGGTGGTGTAGTTGAGATCCATTTCCTGGATATTCTCTGCCACACGGCGCGGTTCGTCGCGGTCCAGCTCCGCTGGCTTGCCGGTAGCGATATCGCAGAAATCACAGCGGCGAGTGCACTTGTCGCCGCCGATGAGGAACGTAGCCTCACGCGATTCCCAGCACTCGTGAATATTGGGGCAGCCAGCCTCCTGGCACACGGTGTGCAGGGAAGCACCAGTCACGCGAGATTTCATGTCCTCATACCCAGGGCCGGTGCGAACCTGGTTGCGGATCCAGCGCGGCTTCTGTTCGATGGGAGACTCTGCATTCTTCTTCTCAATGCGGAGCATCTTGCGTCCTTCAGGCTTAACAGTCACGGAACCTCACTTTAGGTGTTGAACTAGCTCTTTCTATTACAAGCCCTGCGGGTGGCTGCTTTATTCCACCGAGGGTAGCCGCTATTTTTCTTGCGCGGCTTTGCGGGCTTGGCGGGCCTTCTCGTTGGCCACTTTGATGGGATCTGGGGCCGAGGCAAAGGTGTGGTCGGCCACCGTCAGTTCGCCGGAGAGGGCTTTGCGGAGGGCGTCGAGAAGCGGGGCTTCTGCCTCCTCCATGGTCACCTCACGGCCGAGCTCAAGCGACAGCGTCGACACATCCGCATCATCGATGCCGCAGGCCACGATGTGCTCGTAGTACTCCAAGGTGTTGGTGCAGTTGAGCGCTAGGCCGTGCATGGTCACGCCGCGGGTCACGCGAATGCCCAACGCACCTAGCTTGCGGTCGCGCTTCGGGGCGGCTGGGTCGGCAGCCCGGGTGCTGGAAGGAACCCACACACCCGAGCGGCCATCGATGCGCCCAGCGGTGCTCACACCGAGTTCGCGGACGGCTTGGATGATGGCCTCCTCAAGGCGGCGGACGTAGTCGACAACGTCAACCGGCTCGGCCAGTTTGATAATGGGGTAGACCACCAACTGGCCCTCGCCGTGCCAGGTGATGCGCCCGCCCCGGTCAACATCGATGACCGGCAGGCCATTATCAGGCATATCCTCCGGCTGCGTGCGCTTGCCGGCGGTGTAGACGTTGGGGTGCTCCACCACGAGGATGACATCACCCTGCGTACCCGCCGCCCGCGCCGCCGCGAGCTCAGCCTGCAGATCCCAGGCCTCTTGGTAGCCCATGCGGCCCAAGCGGCGGATCTCCAGTGGTTCGCCGGACGCGCGGATGGAGCGATCAGCGGGAAAGAAAGGTTCGCGGGGAGCAGTCATGAAACCAATCCTAAACCCCGCGAAGATTCAGCCAGAAAGGGGCTGAGTGTGCGCTGCTCAAGCGTTGTTTTAATCGACGCCGTTGGCGGAAGCGTACTCGTCGGCGGTCATCAGCTCGCCGACCTCGGTGACCTCGACCTCGAAGAGCCAGCCCTCACCGAAGGGGTCGTTGTTGATGACTGCGTAGTCATCGTGCACGCCCTCGTTGACGGCGGTCACGGTGCCGGTGACCGGGGAGTAGAGGTCAGACACGGACTTGGTGGACTCGACCTCGCCGCAGGTCTCGCCGTGCTCGACGGTATCGCCCACGGCCGGAAGCTCAGCGAAGACGACCTCACCCAGGCGGTCAGCGGCCACGGAGGTGATGCCGATACGGACGGTAGAACCAACGACGGAATCAGCGGTGGCGTTGATCCACTCGTGGTCCTCGGAGTAGGAGAAATCGGAAGGAAGGTTAGCCATGAGAAGGGGTGTCCTTTCGGTAGTTGACTTCAGTAGTGGAGTTTACTTATCGCGCTTGTAGAAGGGCAGCGCGGAGACTTCGAAGGGGTAGCGCTTGCCGCGGATATCCACCTCGACGGCCGCACCCGGCTCGAGTTCAGCGGCGGTATCGATGAGCGCGAGTGCTACCGGGTGCCCCAGGGTGGGGGAGGGCTGACCAGATGTCACCGTGCCCACCTTGTTCTCACCCACATACACCTCGGAGCCGGCACGGGCGGCGCGGCGCTGGGAGGAGACAAGTCCGGTGATAACGGCCTGCGGGCCAGCCTCGGCGCGTTGGCGCAGTACCTCTGCGCCCACGAAGTCCTGCTCCTTCTTGGCAAAGGCGCGGGACATCCCGGCTTCCACCGGGGTGATATCGCGGGTGAGCTCGTTGCCGTAGAGCGGCATGCCAGCCTCCAAGCGCAGGGAGTCGCGCGCTGCCAAGCCGCAGGGCTTGATGCCGTATTCCTCGCCGGCCTTGAGCAGCTCTTCCCACAGCTCCGGGGCGTCGGAGTTGTAGACGATGAGCTCGAAACCGTCCTCGCCGGTGTAGCCGGTACGGCAAATGAACGCGTACTTGCGGGCCACCTTGCCGGTCATCGCGGCGTAGTAAGGCAGGTCCATCACGGCCTGCTGCTTGGTGTCCTCCACCAGCGGGGCGAGGATTTCGAGGGCCTTCGGGCCCTGGACGGCGATCATCGCCACATCGCGGGACTCGTTCTTCAGGTCCACGTCGAAGCCCTCGGCGCGCTCGTTGAGCGCCTCCCACACGGTATCGGCGTTGCCGGCATTGGGCACGACGAGGAACTTGGTCTCCTCCAAGCGGTAGGTGATGAGGTCATCGATGATGCCGCCATCCTCCGCGCAGATCATGGAGTATTTTGCCTTGCCCTCCTTAAGGGTGGCGAGGTTGGAGATGAAGCAGTAGGAGAGGAAATCGGCGGCGTCCGGGCCGTTGACCCAGATTTCACCCATGTGGGAGAGGTCGAAGAGACCAGCGGCATTACGTACCGCGCGGTGCTCCTCAAGCTCGTTGTCATACTTCAGCGGCATCTCCCACGGCCCGAAGGGGGTGAAGGTAGCACCGAGTTTCTCGTGCTCAGCGTGTAGCGGGGAGTGCAGGTAGTCAGTCATTGCTTAAACCTCCTGGTTGTCGTCGGAGTAGTCAAAAGCCTCTGGCGGCGGGCAGGTGCACACCAGGTTGCGGTCACCGTAAGCCTCGTCGATGCGGCGCACCGGCGGGAAGTACTTATTAGCGCGCAGGGAGGTCACCGGGTAGGCGGCCTGCTGGCGGCTAAAGGCATAGTTCCACTCGTCGGCGGCGACGGATTCGGCGTTGAACGGTGCATGGTGGATGACGGAGTCCTCGTAGGCCACCTTGCCGTCGATGATCTCCTGGATTTCAGCGCGGATGGAACGCATGGCTTCGATGAAGCGGTCCAGCTCACCCAGGTCCTCAGACTCGGTGGGCTCCACCATGAGGGTGCCGGCCACCGGGAAGGACAGGGTCGGTGCGTGGAAGCCGTAGTCCACGAGGCGCTTGGCCACATCGGCGGCGGTGACACCGGAGGCGTCGGTCAGCTCGCGCAGGTCAAAGATGCATTCGTGGGCCACCAGGCCGGCATTGCCCGTGTAGAGAACGGGGAAGGAATCCCTCAGGCTCTGCGCCAGGTAGTTCGCGCCGAGGATGGCGTGGCTCGTGGCCTCCGTGAGCCCTTGCGAGCCCACCATAGCCAGGTAGGACCAAGAAATCGGCAGCACGCCGGCGGAACCGTAGCGCGATGCGGTGGACGGAACGCCGGTGCCCTCCGCAGCCGGCTGCGCGGGGTCCAGCTGGGGGTCGTTGGCATCCGTCGGCAGGAAAGGCACCAAGTGCTTGGCGACGCCCACCGGGCCCACACCCGGGCCACCTCCGCCGTGCGGGATGGTGAAAGTCTTGTGCAGGTTGAGGTGGGACACATCGCCACCAAAAGCACCCGGGCGGGCCCAACCGGTCAGCGCGTTCATGTTCGCGCCGTCGATGTAGACCTGGCCGCCGGCCGCGTGGACCTTGTCGCAGACCTCGCGTACTTCCGGGTCGAAGACGCCGTGGGTGGAGGGGTAGGTAATCATGATGCCGGCGACGTGCTCGCCGTGTTGCTCGAGCTTGGCGTCGAGATCGGCAACATCAATGGAGCCGTCGTCAGCGGTCTTGACCACGACAACGCGCAGGTTTGCCAGGGTGGCCGAAGCGGCGTTGGTGCCGTGCGCGGAAGCCGGAATGAGGATGACATCGCGGCCGTGATCACCGTTGGCAACGTGGTAGCGGCGGATGGCCAGCAGGCCGGCCAGCTCACCCTGGGAGCCGGCGTTGGGCTGGATAGAAACCTGGGCGTAGCCGGTGATTTCAGATAGCCACGCCTCCAGTTCCTCAATGAGTGCGCGCCAACCAGCGGTGGTTTCCTCCGGGGCATAGGGGTGGATGCCCGCGAACTCCGGCCAAGAGATGGGTTCCATGGCGGAGGTGGGGTTGAGCTTCATCGTGCACGAGCCCAGCGGGATCATCGTGCGATCGAGTGCTAAGTCCTTATCCGCTAAGGTGCGCAGGTAGCGCAGCATCTGGGTCTCGGAGTGGAGGGAGTTGAAGATCTCGTGCTGCAGCGGCTCCTCGGAACGCTGGACGGTGGACGGAATCTCGAAGGAGCCAGACGTGGCTGGCTCGGAGTTAGTGGAGGCCTCGGCGCCGAAGGCAGCGGCAAGGGTGTTGACGTCCTCGTTGGTAGCGGACTCGCCGAAGGAGACCGAGACCTTGTCGGAGCCGATGGCGCGCACCAGGTAGCCCTGCTCCTGCAGCTGGGCCTTGACGGCGGCCGCATCCACGCCGGTGACGGTCACGGTGTCGAAGAAGTCGTGGGAGACAATCTCCTTGCCCGCGCCGGTGACAGCCGCAGCGAAAGCAGAAGCGCGGTCATGCACGCGCTGGGCAATCTCCTTCAGCCCCTGCGGGCCGTGGTAGACGGCGTACATCGAGGCCACGTTGGCCAGGAGAGCCTGGGCGGTACAGATATTGGAGGTGGCGCGCTCGCGGCGGATGTGCTGCTCGCGGGTTTGCAGCGCCAGACGATAAGCGGGGCGGCCGGCGGCGTCCTTGGACACGCCCACGATGCGGCCCGGAAGCTGGCGCTTGAGCTTATCCGTGACGGACATGAAGGCCGCGTGCGGGCCACCGAAGAATAGCGGGACGCCGAAGCGCTGCGAGGAGCCGAGGACGACGTCTGCGCCCATCGAACCAGGCGCTTCTAGAAGGAGCAGCGACAGTGGGTCGGCCACGACGGCGGCCAGGGCGCCGCGGGTGTGGAGCTCCTCGATGGCGGCGTGCGGGTCGACGATATCGCCCTCGGTTCCGGTGTAGGCCAGAACTGCACCGACGAGGTCTTCGCCGACGATGCCATCGCGGACATCAGCGATCTCGACCTCGAGCTCGATGGCGCGGGCGCGCTCGGCGGCCACGGTCAGGACCTGCGGGTGCAGGCGAGAGTCCAACAGCACGCGGCGGCCCTTCTTCACCGCGCGGGCCATCAGGCCGACGGCTTCGGCGGTGGCAGAGGCTTCGTCGAGAAGCGAGGCGTTCGCGATGGGAAGGCCGGTCAGGGACTCGATCATGGTCTGGAAGTTCAGCAGTGCCTCGAGGCGGCCCTGCGAGATCTCCGGCTGGTAGGGCGTGTAGGCGGTGTACCATCCGGCATCCTCCAGCAGCCCGCGGCGAATGACCGCCGGGGTGAGGGTATCGGAGTAACCCTGGCCATAGAAGGACTTCAGCACGACGTTCTGGGAGGCGTACTCGCGCAGCTTCGCCTGCGCCTCATCTTCGCTCAAAGCCTCCGGGAGGTTGAGCGCCTCGGTGGCGCGGATGGAGGCTGGCAGGGCGGCATCGACCAGCGCATCGACGCTGTCGTAGCCCAGAGCCTTGAGCATCGTTTCACGCTCGGCTGCATCCGGGCCGAGATGACGAGAGATGAAATCCATATAGTGAATCTCCTTCGTGGCGTTAGTTTGTGTGACCTAAACTGCTCCAAGTATAAAGCGTATGCCATGACATTAACCCCGGTTACCCCTGATTCGGAGATGTAGCGTCACGGCAGTCAGCGCCGCGACTGCGAACCCGATGATGAAGGCGGTGGAATACCCCGTGACAGGGCCCAAAAGCGAGAGGATGAACGGGGCAAAGAAGCCGAGGTAGGTCAGCGAATAAAACACCCCCGTTGCCGCGCCGAGTTCCGCTGGGTGGGCAATGGCTTGAGTTTCTGCGAGCCCGCTGAGCATGCCAATTCCATAGGAGCTGCCCATGATGATGGCCGCGAGGGGCAGGAGGAATACCGCCCAGCCGTGGTGTGCCGCCGCGACGACGATGAGACACAGGAGCATGCCTATCGCGGCCAGCACTATGCCGTGGAATGCGGTTACGCGGATGCGGCCCGCTAGCTGTTGGATTACCACGCCGCTTCCCATGGTGAGTAGCGCACAGAGCCCCGCAATGAGAATGGGGTGGCGCAGGTGCTCACTGAGCTGCGAGGGGAGGAAGACGAAGGCAGTGGTGGCGGAGCCGAAGACCCACGGCGCGTAGGCCACGACCGGTAGGTAGCGGGGCGTAATCAGGCTGGTGGGGATTAAGGAACGGCGCCGTGGCTGTGAATGAGGCTGTGGCTGTTCGGTGCGCTCTTCGGGCACCGTCCACACGAGTGGGACCACGATGAGTGCTAGGCCGATATGCAATAGATAAGGCAGGACGGTGGGCCATGGGAGGAACTCTGCGGCGATACCGGCAACGCCAGGTGCCAACGCGAAGCCAGCCGAAAGAGCAATGGAGGAACGCTTCGCACCAACGCTGAGGTGGGTGCTGAGCTCCTTGATCCAGGCAGCGCCGGAAGACATGGCCAGTCCCACTGCCGCCCCGGCACACAGGCGTCCGATCAGCAAGGGGAGGAAGGCACCGCCTGCGCCGCCGAGGAAGACCAGCGAGCCGGCAGTGGTGGTGAGGACGGCTGGGCGCATGATAGCGCGGCGTCCCAGCGAATCCGAGAGAGGACCGCCAATGAAAAGTGCCACCATGATGCCGAGGGCGTAAATGCCAAAGAGGAAGGTCGTCTGCAGAACCCCCAGGTTGGTGGTGAGCTGGTAGACCACGACCATGGGGGCGAAGAGATTAGCGCCGCATGCGACGAGGAACATTCCGAGGGCGACGCGGAACCACTTCTGAGAAACCATGCTGCACAGTCTAGTGTGCTGAGTCACAGAGTTTAGGTCTTGGTGGCAAGACGGTTAAAGAAAACGCGCCTATCTGCCAAACTTAGCGCCGATCTCTGAAAACCGGGCAATAGTTTTGGCAGATAGGGCAGTTGCGGCGCCACTGAGCGATGTCACCGAGCTGTGTTTGCGGGGGTGGAGGAAAGCCGGGTGGAAAACGACGAAGCTCCCCCGCCGCAGTGGCAGGGGAGCAGTCTCTTAAGACTTGGAGTCTTGTTAAGCCTTAGAGGTCAAGGTCGGCTTCGAAATCTGCGGTTTCGAGGCGGTCCTTGATGGTCGTGATGAAGCGGCCAGCGTCGGCACCATCGACCACCTGGTGGTCGTAGGTGAACGGCAGGTAGCACATCTGGCGGATGGCGATGGCGTCCTGGCCGTCCTCGGTCACGACGACCGCGCGCTTGGTAATAGCGGCGGTGCCCAGGATGCCAGCCTGCGGCGGAACCAGAATCGGGGTATCCAGCAGGGCGCCCTCGGAGCCGATGTTGGTCACGGTGAAGGTTGCACCGGTCAGATCGTTCGGCTTGAGCTTGTTGTTGCGGGCCTTATCAGCCAGCTCGGCGATCTTCTGAGCGATCTCCGGCAGCGTCAGCTCCTGGGCCTTGTGGATGACCGGGGTCAGCAGGCCACGCGGAGTATCCACGGCGATGGCCACGTTGACGTCAGCGTGGTAGGTCATCTCCTTGGTCTCCGGGTTGTAGGACGCGTTGACGTTCGGGTGGGAGACCAGTGCCTCAACGGTGGCCTTCACGATGAACGGCAGGAAGGAGAGGTTGGCCTCGTACTTGTCGATGAACGCCTGCTTGGACTGCTTGCGCATATCCCAGATGGCGGTCATATCGACTTCCTGGACGTGGGTCAGCTGAGCGGAAATCTGGAGGGCCTCAACCATCTTGGTCGCCGTGATCTCGCGGATACGGTTGACCTTCTGGGTGGTGCCGATGAGCTCCTGCTTCTCCGGATCCACGGACTTGGTGGACCAGCGAGCGCGCGGGTTGCTGGAGGAGGCGCTAGCGGAGGAAGCCGGTGCCTCACCTTCGCCGGCGGCGGCCAGGACGTCCTGCTTGCGGATGCGGCCACCGACGCCAGTGCCGGAGACGGTGGAGAGGTCTACGCCGTGCTTCTCAGCCAGCTTGCGCACCAGCGGGGTGACATACGGGACGTTATCGCCGTTGTTGACCTTCGTGGAGGTCTCAGAAGTCTTCGGCTCGGAGGACTGGGAAGCGGCCGGCTTGTCCTCTGCCTTCGGC
>NZ_KV819500.1:0-206 GCF_001815175.1 Corynebacterium sp. HMSC034H07 | reverse complement strand
CACTGTCGCTTGCGTCCACTACACAGTATCTGACACAACACCAGCAACCAGCCGTTGCTCCGTGTGTTTGTCGGTGGCCTATAGCAGCAGGGAAACGCCCGGTCCCATTCCGAACCCGGAAGCTAAGCCTGCTAACGCTGATGGTACTGCAACCGGGAGGTTGTGGGAGAGTAAGAAACCGCCGACACCAAACAAAACAAACAACT
>NZ_KV819499.1:144913-193985 GCF_001815175.1 Corynebacterium sp. HMSC034H07 | reverse complement strand
AGCCCAAACCTAACAAACAGACAAACCACACCGCATGATGCGAACACATCACGCACACACCACACGGACTGGCTATCCAAAAATTACATAAAGAAAAAAAATCCAACCAACCCCCAACCCGACGGGGCAAAAAGGGAGCTGGCCTAGTCAGAAGATTTCAACCATATGCCCAAACAACTTAATATTATTTACAATGACGCCGCTTAAAGGAAAAGCGCCATCCGGCATACACCAACCGCGATACGCATACGGCGTATCGCAGCCAAAATGATAAAAATCAGCCAACAAAAAAGTACATTGGCACACTATTGAGTTCTCAAACATCATCCGCACACCCGTCACATCGAATTCATCTACTCTCTGCTCTGAGCGGCTGGAGTTCATACTCTAGCTAACAAGTTTATCCCTTGTCAACTAGGAGTTAATCTCCGTGTCACCAGCGTCTCGCGGCGACTTCGATAAATATACGCACAGCCCCAAGCTTCAACAAATCGCCTGGTTAACAGCACTTTCCTTAACCTTCGGCGGCCGGTGCAGATACTCTGTCCCAGAAACGACGAATCCCGCCGCACAAGGCGACGGGATTCGCATGCAGTCATCTAGCGAAGTCGAGAGCTCTAATTAGTTCAGCTTGGCACCGGCAAAGTTCTTCTTACCGCGACGAAGCACCAGCCACTTACCGTGAAGCAAGTCTTCGTCCGCCGGCTCCCAGTCATCGGCTTCAATACGCTGGTTATTGACGTAGGCGCCACCTTCCTTGATGGTGCGTCGAGCCGCGCCCTTGGAATCTGCCAGACCAGAAGCAACCAACAGATCAACGATGGAGCGCGGTTCACCGGCAGCTCCCTCGGCCACGGTGGTTTCAGAAAGCGCACCCGCCAGCGTCTGCTCATCAAGGTCAGCAAGCTCTGCTTTACCGAACAGCGCTTGAGCAGCAAGCTCGACAGCCTTGGTGGCTTCCGCGCCGTGGACCAGTGTGGTCATCTCCTGGGCGAGACGGCGTTGTGCCTCGCGACGGAAAGGTTCATTAGCAACCTTCTCCTCGTATTCAGCGATCTCTTCCTTCGACAGGAAGGTAAACCACCGGAGGTAGTCAATAACCACGGAGTCACCGGCATTGAGGAAGTACTGGTACCACGAGTAAGGCGACGTCTTTTCCGGATCGAGCCAGAGCTTTCCGCCGCCGGTAGACTTGCCAAACTTTTGCCCCTGGGCATCCGTCACCAACGGGACGGTGAGTCCGTGAACCTTGACGCCCTTGACGCGGCGATTGAGGTCGACGCCAGACACGATGTTGCCCCACTGATCGCCACCGCCAATCTGCAGGACGCAGCCGTACTCCTCGTGGAGGTGAACGTAGTCATTGGACTGGAGGAGCATGTAGGAGAACTCGGTGTAGGAAATACCGTCGGACTCCAAGCGGCGCTTGACGGTATCACGGTCCAACATGGTATTCAGCGAGAAGTTCTTGCCGACATCACGCAGGAAATCGATGACGGTCATCTGCGAGGTCCAGTCAGCATTGTTGACCATGGTGGCTGCGTTCTCGCCCTCAAAGTCAATAAACTGACGTAGCTGTTTCTTGATAGCCACCATGTTCTCGTTGATGGTCTCCTGCGACAGCATGGTGCGCTCCCCTACGTCGCGTGGGTCACCGATTTGGCCCGTTGCGCCACCGGCCAAAGCAATCGGGTGGTGGCCAGCTTTTTGGAAGCGGCGCAGCATAATCATCGGAACGAGGTGACCAGCATGGAGGGAGTCACCGGTTGGATCAAAACCGCAGTACAAGGTAATGGGCTCTTCGCAAGCCTCGCGCAGTGCGTCAAGGTCGGTGGACTGGTTAATGAGGCCGCGCCACTGCAGCTCATCGATGATGTTCATGAATGCTCCTTGGAAAGTCGATTCGGTGCTGTGAGAATTAGTTCTGGGGTGGCCACGGTACTGCGTGGTCTACCAGCATGACGGGAATGTCGTTCTCAATGGGATAGGCCACGCCGAGGCGTTCGTTGACCAAAACCTGTTCTTCGGCCAGATAGTTCAGCGGACCTTTATCCTGCGGACATACCAAGATGTCGAGCAGCTTCGAATCGAGACTCATAACCGCTAACCCTACACCTCCTTGGATTCGATGGATGGAAGGGTCCCGCCGTATTCGAGTTTGAGAGCCATGGAATGGTTGCGCAGGTTGCGTACCGAGTTTTGGGCAATGGCGTCTCGAATCTCACCCATCTCTCGGCCTAGGATCCCCAGCGATTCGCTCATTTCCTCGACAGCCACTGGATTCTTCAAGTCCGTGACGTCGAGGTAAGAATTCACCAGCTCCTTAGAGTGTTCTTCAATCATGTCCCGCACGAGGGCTTGCTGGTGTGGGGCATCGTCGAGGCGGTGCCAATTGTCTAGGACCCACACGGCCGAGTCATCGAACGAGTCCCACGCTTTCTTAACAGGTCCGGGCACTTGGGACTGCTTCAGGTTGTATCGGACGCCCTCCAATGAGCTAATCAGTTGACCTGCACCCGAGGTGGGGGCCTCAATAGCTTTCTCCTGCTTTGGCGGCGTCACGAATCCCGCAGCCGCACCTGTGCAGACCGCGACCAGTGGCCACAAGAAACCTAAACCGCCACCAGTCAACACGTGAAGGACGATAACGAGCGCCGTTACCGCAACGCCGACGACGATCTTCCGCGAGTTCAGTGTGTTCATAAGGTGTAGGTCCTCCTGGGGATAGGTGGAGATTTTTACTGGTAAGCGCGGATTTCCTCGAAGGCCGCGGCGAGGTCACCGTTGAGCGCATCGAATGTCTTGCCGCCCGTGAGCTGAGCAAGCTCCTCCATCTCTTGAATGTTGGCTTCACCATACAAGATGACAAAGACCGGGATCTCCTTTTTCTCTGGGGGAAGCTGCTCATAGGCCTCCTTAAATTGTGCAAAAGTACGCCCACGCGTCACTTCGCCATCAGTCATGAGCACCACGGTCCCAATCTCGCCGCTGCTGGTGTCTACCTCGTTGAAGGCATTGAGCACAGCCTCGAACGTCGCCGTATCGCCATCCGCCACGAGTCGATCTACGCGATCAGCAAGCTCTTTTGTGGTTGCCGGGTTCTGCAAATCGACTCGCGCGCGAGTCGGCTGCTGCGGCTCAGAAGAATATGGGATGAGCTTGATCTGCTCACGGTTACGGAAGGCTACCTGGCCTTCGCCGTCTGGAGAGCCGTCAGCTGAGCCGTCGATCAGCGGGCGCAGACTATTCTTGAGCAAATCAATGCGCTCGCCCTCCATGGAGCCCGAGGTATCCAAGACCAGCGCCGTGTTGCCAGGGTTACGCAGCTCGTGAGCAAAGGCATCCTCCAGTGCGCTTACGGTTTGTTCATTGGCCGGGTACGGCAGCTCGAAGATGGTCCCGGGCATGTCAGAATCGTCCACACGCAGGTGGTAGCTCCTCAGCTTCTCTGGGTGTTCAGCAAACCATTCGGCAAGTGCCTGCACCTTACCTTCAGCCTCCTCGTCCGGGGAGCTGGCGAGAGCCGACAAAGGGTAGTCCGCCGAAATCACGCCGTCGGAGGGGATGACCACCTCAAGATCGACGCCCTCATCCTTGAGCTGGTACAGCACTGATTCATAGTTAAGGATGGCGTCGGCCTGCTCCGGATGCTCGCGGAACCTATCAGCCAGCCAACCCGACGATCCCGACGTTAAAGTCTGGTTACTGAAGAGTTTCTGGACCTTGCCCGTGGCCTGGCGGATATCCTTCTCCGTAAGCGCGCGCCCGGTGTCCGCGAAAGCAGTGGTCGCAGCCGATAGCGCGGAGAAGCCCGAGTTTGAGGTCGAAGGATCGGTCATACCGAAGGTAATCCCCGAGTCAGCAATCTCCTGCCACGTTGGTTGCTTCGTGGTCCAGCCCTTTTCCTTAGCCACGGAAGGCTGCACACCGAGTACCACGGGGGATCGCGCCACACTGTGTTCTTTGCGCAGCTTCTCATCGGCACCAATGATGCGCGCATAACGATTGGTGGCAAACCACGTGGCATCATAGGATCCGTCGAAACCGCCTTGTTTCAGGCTGCGGGAATTCGCCAGCGTCCCATCCTCGGTGGTCATGGTGATATCGAAGCCGAGGTCCTGGGAGGCGTCGTCAAGCACCGGCTCCAGAGGCTTAAGCTCCGTGGCCGCCACAATGTTGAGGCCACCGCTGAAGGACGAGCCGGAACCCGGCATATCCACATCATCGAACAAGTCACCTGCCGAACAAGCCGTCAGCGCCATGGCGCTCAGCATGACGAGCAGGACTTTTAAAGACCGAAACATTCCCTTGTACCTTCCTGATGCTTTCCTTGCGGGGCCTTAGCCAACCACTCGCAAAATCTCTTCATAATCCGCCCACCGCAGTGGGGTGGTATCGCCACCATCCACCGGGATCTGGTAGTTATCTGAAGGCTCAATATCGGCAATGAAGTCCGAATTCTGCGAGCCCAAGCCAAGGTTCTCCGCGACTGCTGGGATTGCGTCATTCATTGCTGTGACGAACAATGCGCCCTCCTCAGTGAGTGGAAGAACGATGCTGCTTAGTTTCGTCGCCGGTTTCAACGCCAACAGCGTATAGCCGGATAGGTCCTTGCCCGCACGTTCTAGGTACACGTACTGCTCCGCGGTGGTCAATACCATAGGCATTTCGCCCTTATCCACACGGAGGAAAGCATCGAGGATGCCCTGATCAGTGGTTTCGCCATACCCCTGATCAGCAACGAGGCGGCGCATGATGTCATCCGCCTGCGCGTTGATCTTCTCCTTGTTATCGCTGCCCAGGTCCTTTTCCGCATAGTTCGCGGCCGCGGTGTGTACGACCCGGGCATAGCGCAGTGCGGCAAAGGACTGGTCCACCTGTGGCACGGCCACATCCACCACGCGCGGCGAGCCGAAGGACGGACTGATGTCCCGCCAGCGAGTGTCTTTCTGGGACATCTCCACCAGCGTCTCCATGTCCAAAGCCGCCTGGTTGTCGTATCCCGCAACCAAACCGTGGTCCCTCATGTCCTCGACAAGCTCGCTATGTACCAGCACCAACAGCGGCTTACCAAAAAACATCGGGGATAGGTCATCCCTTCCGGCTAAATCCGGATGGGCATCGCGCACATCGGAGGTCCATGTAGCGCCGTTAGGATCCGCGAGCACAAAGTCATAATCTTTGTCCAAGCTACTGCTTCCCTCAACGAAGTCCCGTGCCGGCAGGATATCGAGCTCGAGCTCGATATCGTGCTTTTCCATCGCCTTCGTTGTGGCTGGGTCCTTAAAAACAGCCTCCAGCTCCGGGCTAATGGCGCCCTTAACGTGATGCGTGCCTGTGGAAAAGCCAAAGCTCGGAAGGGAGCTACCTCCGCGCCCCACCACGATGGATGCCACAGCAATCACGAGGAAAACCGCGGCGATCACGAAGGACTTGGTGCGCTTCTTCGACGATGAGCTGCTCATGACCTAAATCATAAAGTGATTTTCTTCCCACCGCTGGATTCACGGCGGGGCAAGGGGCGAAACAGGCACCCCCTTGCCTTGCGCTCTGGCTAAAGAAGGGAAGGTACGTTCGCGACCAAGGAGAAAAGATCCTTGGGGTCGTCGGGGTTCGCGATGATGTCGATTTCGGATTCCAAATCTGTGCCCTTGACAGAATCGCGCAGGTAGCGGAGAGCCGAAAAATCATTGATAGCGAATCCGACATCATCGAAGAGCGTGATCTGCTCGTCATTATCGCGCCCGGTGGCCTGGCCGGTGAGTACCTGATAGAACTCGACCACGGGGAAGTCCTCCGGCTTCTGCTGAATCTCTCCTTCGATGCGTGTCTGCTCTGGGAATTCAACAAAGACCTTGGATTTATCCAGGATGGAGCTTTCGAGCTCGGTCTTGCCCGGGCAATCACCACCGACGGCATTGAGGTGCACGCCCGGTGCAACGTGGCGCTCGGCCAGAATCTGGTTTTGAGCCTTGTCCGCAGTGCAGGTGGTAATGATATCCGCGCCCACAACGACCTCGTCAACGCTCGAAACGGCCGTAATGTTGAAGCCCAGCGGTTCCAGATTGCGTCGGAATTTCTCTACGGCCTCAGGGTCAATATCGTAGATGGCAATGTCATCGATTCCCATCACTCCGCGGAAGGCAAGGGCCTGGAACTCGGACTGGGAGCCGGCACCCACCATGGCCATGCGCTTAGAATCCTTGCGGGCTAGGTACTTGGCCACCATGGCGGAGGTCGCGGCCGTGCGTAGTGCAGTAAGAAGCGTCATTTCAGCTTCGAAGGTGGGGTATCCATTGTCGACGTCTGCCAACACGCCGAAGGCAGTAACCGTTTGAAAGCCGCGGGCGGGGTTGGACGGGTGACCGTTAACGTATTTGAAGGAGTACTCCTTGCCATTGGAGGTCGGCATGAGCTCGATAACACCAAAGGGGGTGTGGGAGGCAACGCGCGCAACCTTGTCGAAGCGCTCCCATTCGCGGTAGTCGACTTCAAGGTAGTCCACCATCCCGGTGATGATGTTCTCGACGCCTTCGCGCTGAATCCAGCGCGCCATATTCTCTACATCAACAAACTTAACTACAGGCTTCATCAAAGTCTCCATTCTTAGTTCTTGTCTTGGTTCTTGCTGTTCTGTGCGTTTCGGTTCCTGGGGTGAAGGTCCGTTTGCGGTGCGGCCGGGAAGCGCGAGGTCGGCAGGTGCTTGGCCTTCCTCTCCGCCGCAATCGCGTAGATCCGCTCACGCCAGGCAAACCACATTGCCGCAAACACTGGGATGAGAAGTAGCGTTGAGGCCAAAGCGAAGGTTCCGATGGGGTAATCGAAAGCCATGAGGATGATGACCACGCCGATGAAAGCGAGAACGGACCAGTCACCAGCTTGGCCGAATGGCGAGCGGTAGTTCGGGCGGGTATAGCGCCCCTTCTTGGCCAGCTGCACGAACTTGATGTGTGACAAGGCCACTGCAGCCCACGACGCCAGTGTGCCCAGCGCCGCCAAGTTCAGCACGATTTCGAAGGCCATTTCAGGCACAACATAGTTGAGGAACACACCGGCAAGGCCGACGAAGGCGGCCATCACGATGCCACCATAGGGCACACCGGACTTGGACATACGCGCGCCGAACTTCGGCCCGGAGCCGGCAGTAGACATGTTGTACATGATGCGGCCCGTCGAATACAGTCCAGCGTTCAGCGAGGAAATTGCCGCGGTGATGACAACCAGCTGGAAGATCGGTGCGGCATAACCAACGCCGAGGGATTCGAAGAAGGTCACGAACGGCGATACTTCCGCAACGTAGCTGGTGTACGGCAGCACCAGGGTCAGCAGCAGCACACTACCGAAGTAGAAGACCACGATGCGGAACAGGACGCTGTTGACCGCGCGTGGGATGTGCTTCTCCACGTCCTTGGTCTCACCGGAGGTGGTGCCCACCAGCTCGATACCGGCGTAAGCGAAGACCACACCCTGGATGACGATGACTGCGGGAAGCAGGCCATTGGGCAGCCAGCCACCGGCATCGGATATCAGGCTAAAGCCCGTCGGGTCACCATTCGGGTGACCCATAATCACCACGCCGATAGCCACGACCATGAAAATCAACAGCGCGATGATCTTGATCATGGAGAACCAATACTCCAGTTCACCGAAGATCTTCACCGACAACATGTTGAACAACAGGATGCTGCACACCACGCCGAGAGCGAGCAACCACTGCGGGACAGCGTCGAGCCAGGAAGTGTACTGGCCAAACCACTTGATGTAGATGGCCACGGCTGTGCCGTCGGCCACCAAGGTCGCAGCCCAGTTGCCCCAGTAGAGCCATCCGGTAACGAAGGCAGTCTTCTCGCCGTAAAACTCACGCGCATAGGACACGAAAGAACCCGAACTTGGGCGGTAGACAATGAGCTCTCCGAGCGAGCGCAAGATAATGTAACCGAAGAAACCGCAGACCAAATACAAAACTGCGAGAAATGGTCCAGCGGTTTGCAAACGGCTGCCGGTACCGAGCAACAAACCGGTACCGATCGCAGAGCCGATGGCAATCATCTGGAGCTGGCGATTGCCCATCCCCTTCTGAAGTCCGTGGTCTTCCGAAGCATAGACCGCTTTCTCCTTCTCGTGAGACTCCGTGTTGGGCGGGCGAAGTGTATCAGCCATTAGGAAGGTAGTCCTTTCAAAGTTGCGAACGTGCCTTTCTTCACATTCCCTAAGAAAACGTTATAACAACCTAATGAGACTTCCGTCACTTCAATACCCCCACAGTGCAACCCAGCACATCGCTGCCCAGTAGTAATAGGTTCGTTTTCTACCCCCACACACAAAAGAACCGCATGGCCTGAAAAGACCATGCGGTTACTCATTCTCTGTGCGGACTAGCGCAGGGCAGTTTTCGCCCACTCCCGCGCGGCGCCAGCGCGCTCGCGAACCTTGTCACGCTGCTCCACCACGCGAACGCCAGCGGTGCCGCCCTTGGTGGAGCGGGATGCCACTGCCCCATCGATGGTCAGCACCTCACGAACTTCCGGAAGCAGGCGCTTGTCGACGCCCGCCAGTTCCTCATCCGTAAGATCCACCAGATCCACACCGCGAGACTCCGCGATCTGCACGCAGGCACCGGAAGCTTCATGCGCCTCACGGAATGGCACACCCTGGCGCACCATCCATTCGGCCAGGTCGGTGGCCAAAGTAAAGCCACGCGGGGCCAGCTCACGCATGCGGTCTTCATGGAAGGTCAGGGTTTCCACCAGCCCAGTCATGGCAGGCAGCAAGAGGTTCAGCTGCGCCACCGAGTCCACGATGGGCTCCTTATCCTCCTGCAGGTCTCGGTTATAGGCCAAAGGCTGCGCCTTGAGCGTTGCCAACAGGCCGGTGAGGTTACCGATGAGTCGGCCGGTCTTACCGCGGGTCAGCTCCGGAACGTCCGGGTTCTTCTTCTGCGGCATGATCGAGGAACCAGTCGACCAGGCATCATCCAGGGTGACGTAGCCGTACTCCGGGGTGCACCAGTAGATGATCTCTTCCGACAGTCGGGACATGTCCACCGCGATCTGGGTGAGCACGAAGGCCGTCTCGGAGGCGAAGTCACGCGCTGCCGTACCGTCTAGCGAGTTCTCCGCGGAAGAATCGAAGCCCAGCTCCTCGGCAATCGCCTCCGGATCCAGGTGCAGCGAGGAGCCCGCGAGCGCACCAGAACCATAAGGGGACACCGCCAAGCGCTTATCCAGATCTTGCAGGCGCTCGATATCGCGCAGCAGCGGCTGGGCATGAGCGAGCAGCTCGTGTGCCAGCAGCACCGGCTGCGCCGCCTGGGAGTGGGTCTTGCCCGGCATAATGGCATCCGGGTGGGCCTCGGCCTGGCTAGCCAGAGCCTCCACCAAATCCGTGACCTGAAGTGCGATATCGCGAATGGCATCGCGAATCCACATCCGGAACAGCGTTGCCACCTGGTCATTGCGGGAGCGCCCAGCGCGCAGGCGGCCGCCGACCTCAGGTCCTACGATGTCGATGAGACCGCGCTCCATCGCACCGTGGACGTCTTCATCCGTCGGCAGCGGGGTGAATTCACCAGAAGCGACCTTCTCCCCTAGTTCACTCAGGCCGTTAAGCATGGTGTCCAAGTCGGCGTCGGATAGCAATCCGGCCTTGTGCAGGACCTTGGCGTGAGCCTTGGAGGCCAGCACGTCATAGGGGGCGAGGACCCAGTCGAAGTGGGTGGATACGGACAGGGCAAACATCGCCTCGGAGGGGCCGCCCGAAAAGCGGCCACCCCACAGCGCACCCTCGTTAGTCTTATGCATCGATTCCTTACCTTGACCTTGGCTGTGCTGGTTTACTTACCGGTGGGGAAACCGCCGTCGCGGTCACGCTGGTTCGAGATCTGCGTCGACAGACCGTGCAGCTGGACAAAGCCCTTGGCCGCGGTTTGATCGAAGGTATCGCCGGTGTCGTAGGTAGCCAGGTCGAAGGAGTACAGCGACTGGCCAGAGCGACGGCCATTGACGGTGGCGGTGCCAGCATGCAGAACCATGCGGATATCGCCGGTGACGTTCTCCTGGGTGGACTCGGTGAAAGCATCCAGGGAGCGCTTCAGCGGCGAGAACCAGAGGCCATCGTAGACCTCCTCGGACCAGCGAGCGTCCGTGAGGCGCTTGTAACGGGCCAGCTCGCGTTCCACGGTGACGTCTTCCAGCGCCTCGTGAGCCTTGATGAGCACCATGGCACCAGGGGCCTCGTAGACCTCGCGAGACTTGATGCCTACCAAGCGGTCCTCCACCATGTCGAGGCGGCCAATGCCCTGGGCACCAGCGCGGCGGTTAAGCTCCTCGATAGCCTGGAGGACGGTCACCGGCTTGCCGTCAATAGCAGTGGGAACACCCTTGTCAAAAGTGATGGTCACCTCGTCCGGGGCATTGCCCAGGTCCGGCTGCTCGGTGTAGGCGTACAGGTCCTTCGTCGGCGGGTTCCACAGGTCCTCTAGGAAGCCGGTCTCTACCGCGCGGCCCCAGACGTTCTGGTCAATGGAGAACGGGGATGCTGCGGACTGCTCAATCGGCAGGTTAATTTCCTCGGCGAAGGCGATAGCCTTATCGCGGGTCCAGGCGTAGTCACGCGCCGGGGCGATGATCTCCAGAGCCGGATCCAACGCGCGGAAAGAGACCTCAAAGCGCACCTGATCGTTACCCTTGCCGGTGCAACCGTGGGAGACGTGGGTGCCGCCGTGAGTCTGAGCAGCCTCAACGAGGTGCTTGACAATGAGCGGGCGGGAGATGGCCGATACCAGCGGGTACTGCTTCATGTACATGCCGTTTGCCTTGATGGTGGGCAGACAGTACTCCTCTGCGAACTCATCCTTGGCATCAACGACGATGGACTCGACCGCACCGCAGTCGAGGGCGCGCTGGCGCACGGACTCCATGTCCTCGCCACCCTGGCCGAGGTCAAGAGAGACGGCGATGACTTCGCCGCCGGTCATCTTGGCCAGGTAAGGAATGGCGACAGAGGTATCGAGACCGCCAGAGTAGGCAAGCACAACGCGTGCAGTCATAGTAATTTGCTCCTTTAAGACAAACAGGTGCTAAAAAATCGAACTTATTTATATTATACAGACTTACGTATAAATGTTAAATGCTGCGGTTGGTGAGTTTCTCACCAAGCTCGCGGCCGGTCAACCCTTCGCGCGCGAGGACGAAGATCGTGTCATCGCCCGCGATGCAGCCGACCACGTCTGGAAGTCCCACGCGGTCGATGAAGGAGGCCAAGTACTGCGCAGCGCCCGCCGGGGTGCGCAGCATGGCGATGTTGCCAGAGAAGTCATGGGACACCACCAGTTCATCAAGCATGCGCCGGAGCTTCTCTCGCGGGCCGTTGAGCTGATCTTCGAATTGCTCCAACTCACCGCCCACCACGTAGAAGGACCGCCCGCCATCGCGCTTGACCTTCTTGGCTCCCAGCTCATCGAGATCACGCGACAACGTAGCCTGCGTGATATCAATCCCCTCATCGAGCAGGAGCTCTGAGAGCTGAACTTGGCTGGTGACCCGGGTGCGATCCAAGATCTCCAAGATCTTGGCTTGGCGGGCGTTGCGTGTAGTTGGGGTCGTAGTCATTCGTTTAGTTCTCCTTTTGAGCCGCAAGGAGCCAGACCAGCAGCGCCTTCTGCGCATGGAGGCGGTTTTCTGCCTCGTCGAAAACGCGCGACTGGGGCCCATCAATTACCTCAGCAGTTACTTCGTTGCCGCGGTAGGCCGGCAAACAGTGCAGGAAGATTGCCTCGTCCTTAGCGCGGGACATCACATCCGCGGTCACCTGATAGGGCAAGAACGGTGTGCGGCGGTCCTTGCCGTCATCCTCCTGGCCCATGGACACCCACGTGTCTGTAATGACAACATCAGCGCCGTCCACGCCGTCAAGGGAATCGGTCACCGTCACCGTACCGCGCTTTCGGGCACGCTCAACAAACTCCGCCTGCGGCTGGAAACCCTCTGGGGCAACAATGGTCATCTCCATGCCGGCAGTAGCAAACCCCAGCATGTAGGAATTTGCCATGTTGTTGTTGCCATCCCCTAGGTAGACGGCCTTCAGTCCAGTAAGGTCCCCGAAGTTCTCACGGCAGGTCACCAAGTCCGCCAAGATCTGGCAGGGATGGAGATCATCGGACAAGGCGTTGACAATCGGTACCGTCGCAGTCTCCACCATGTCCAGAAGGTTTTGATGCGCATATGTGCGCCACACGATCGCCTCAACGAAACGGGAGAGCACCGCTGCGGTGTCCTGGTAGGTCTCCCCTTTGCCCATCTGCGTCGACTTAGTTTCCGTCACGATGGCGTGGCCGCCCAGGTGAGCAATTCCCGCCTCAAAGGAGAAACGCGTGCGCGTCGACGTCTTGTCAAAAAGCACCGCCACCGACTTCGGCCCCTCTAACGGGCGCTCGGAGAAGGGATCCTTCTTGAGCCTTAGAGCCAGGTCGAGCACCTCGGCTTGCTCCTGCGGCGTGAGGTCATCATCGGCCAAGAAATGGCGCACACTCATGCAACTTCCTCCAGTACCTTATGCAGGCGTTCCACCGCCTGGGTGAGTTCTTCATCGGTGATCACCAGCGGCGGGGTCAAGCGTACGACCTCGCTACTTGGGGCGTTGAGGATTAGTCCATGCTGCAAACCTGCAGCCACGACGTCCTTGGCCACCGACTTATTTAATACAACACCTAGCATAAGCCCTCGTCCCCTCACCGACTGCACCGCAGGGGATTTACCAATCTCCTGCCGCAACCACTCGCCCTTGCGGGTGACTTCGGCGAGGAAGGGGACGTCGACAAGCTCCAGCACCGTTGACGCCGCCGCACACGAGACAGGATTGCCGCCAAACGTCGTGCCGTGGGAGCCCGGAGTGAAAAGGTCTGCGGCCTGACCACGCGCAATGGTGGCACCGATAGGCATGCCAGCACCCAGCCCCTTCGCCATGGTGATGACATCCGGGAGGATGCCTTCATGCTGGAAGGCGAAGAAGTCACCGGTACGCCCCACACCCGTTTGCACCTCATCCACGACCATGAGGATGCCGTGCTTGGTGCAGAGCTCACGCACCGCCGTCAGGAAACCTTCAGGTGCCGGGATGACACCCGTCTCCCCCTGGATGGGCTCCAAGATAATGGCGGCGGTGTCCTCCGGATCTTGCTCCACCAAAGCGGTCAGGTAGTCGATGTCGCCATAGGTATAAAACTCCACTCCGCCCGGGAAAGGTTCAAAGGCTTTGCGTTTGCTGGGCTGCCCAGTCATGGCCAAAGAACCCATTGTCCGGCCATGGAAACCATGGTGCGCCGCAAGGATGCGGCGGCGGCCGGTCAGACGAGCCAGTTTAAAGGCCGCCTCATTCGCTTCCGCGCCAGAGTTGGAGAAGAAGACGCGTGCCTCGCTATCTCCCACCTTGTCCAGGAGTTTCCCGGCGGCTTCAACCACGGGCTCGCTGGCAAAAAGATTGGACACGTGGCCTACGGCGGCCACCTGGGCGCTCACCGCTTCGACGATCGCCGGGTGGGCGTAGCCCAGCGAGTTCACCGCGATACCGGCGAGCATGTCGATGTAGTCTTTACCGTCTTCATCGGTCACCGTGGCCCCCTTACCGGACACGATGGCAACGGGTGGGGTTCCATAGGTGTTGCTGAGCACCTGACCCCAACGCTCTGTCAACTTGGTCTGCGCGGTCACTTGTTATCGTCCTTCCTGAAGACCGTTCCCTCCGGGTAGTCCTCGCGGTTATAGTCATTGGGCAGCACCATCGTGCCGATTCCTCCCATAGTCAACAGCTCCAGCAGCACGGCGTGGGCGATGCGCCCGTCGATGACGTGCGCGGCACTGACTCCGCCTTCCACGGCCATGAGGCAGGACTCCATCTTCGGGATCATTCCGGAATCCAGGCCTGGGAGGAGCGCGCTGAGCTTGTCAATCTCGATCTTCGACACCAAGGAGTCGCGGTTCGGCCAATCGGTGTACAGGCCCTCCACATTTGTGAGAATCACCAAGCGCTCGGCGCCCAACGCTCGCGCCAAGGCCCCGGCCGCGATATCTGCGTTGATGTTGTACACCTCGCCTTCATCACCGGGCGCGATAGTAGACACAACCGGGATACGCCCGGCCTCAATAATGTCCATGACGGCGGTGGGATCGACGCTGACGATCTCTCCCACCATGCCGATATCAGTCGGCTCACCATCGACCTGGACGAGCCGCTTGCGCGCCTTAAACAACCCAGCGTCCTCACCCGAGGTACCCACGGCATACGGGCCATGTGAATTAATGAGGTTGACCAAGCCACGCCCCACCTGACCAAAGAGGACCATGCGAACCACGTCCATGATCTCCGGAGTGGTCACACGGAAACCGCCCTTGAATTCGCCTTCAATTCCCAGCTTGCCCAGCATGTCGTTGATCTGCGGCCCACCGCCATGGACCACCACGGGCTTGGCGCCCACGGTGCGCAGAAAAACCATATCGGCAGCGAAGGCGGCCTTAAGGGAATCATCCACCATCGCATTGCCGCCATATTTTACGACCACAATCTTGTCGCGGTAGTGCTGCAGCCATGGCAAGGCCTCCGCGAGCACAGTGGCGCGGTCAGCATTACTTAGTCCCTGAAGCATTGTTCCTCCTCGCGCGTTCTTAAGAGCTGTACGCGGAGTTAATCTCCACGTAGTCATGAGACAGGTCGGTGGTGCGGACAAAAGCTGTGCCGGTTCCCCCGGTGCCCAAGTCCACGCGCACATCAATATCAGCCCCGGAAAGATCAACGTCGCGCGCGCCGGGCGCACCAGTGGAACCGACGCACACTGCTTGGTCATTGAAGAACACGGAGATGTTGTCCGGATCCATCTCAGCATCCGCCATTCCTACGGCGGCGAGCACGCGGCCCCAGTTCGGGTCCGATCCGAACATGGCGCACTTGAAGAGGTTGTCGCGGCCCAGAGTGCGCGCGGCGTTGAGCGCCTGCTCATCAGTAGCGGTGCCTTCCACGATGATCTTCACGCGCTTGGTCACGCCCTCGGCGTCGGCTTGAAGCTGATCCGCGATATCGGCGCACACCGCGAGAACCGCAGCATCCAACTCCTCCTGGCTAGGTTCTTTCCCGGAAGCACCGGAAGCCATGATAATGACCGTGTCATTCGTCGATGTGGAGCCGTCCACATCGAGCGTATTGAAAGTCTGATCACTCGCTGCCTGCAGCGCCGAGTGCAAGGCCTCGGAGGAGGTAACAGCGTCGGTGGTGATGCACACCAGCATGGTGGCCAGTGACGGCGCCATCATGCCTACGCCCTTGCCCATCGCACCCATGCTCCAGCCCTCGGCCTCAATGAGTGCTTCTTTAGCGACGGTATCGGTGGTCATGATGGCCTCGGCCGCGGCCTTACCGTGAGCTGCATCCGCGCCAAGATCTCCGGCAACCACTTCGACGCCAGCCAATGCCTTATCCATGGGAAGGAGCTCTCCAATCAGTCCCGTCGAGCACGCCGCGATGTTGGCGGCAGGGATACCCGTGTGCTCAGCGGTGGCTGCCACAATCGCCGCGGCGTCCTTGTCTCCCTGTTCGCCGTTGCAGGCATTCGCGTTGCCGGAGTTATAAATGACGGCCTGAACAGTGCCATCCGCCACTGCTTCGCGGGAAAGCTTCACGGGCGCGGCCACCACGCGGTTGCGCGTGAAGACCGCAGCGGCGTCGAAATTAGGACCCTGGTTAACCACGAGGGCCATGTCGGGTTTTCCGGAGGGCTTGATTCCGGCTGTCGTGGCGCCAGCCAGGAATCCTGCAGGGGCGGTAATCATGTCGAGTTTCTCCTAGTTCGTGTGGAAGTGAGTTGAAGAAGGCGGTGCGGAACGCTTGGGAAAGTAGGGGTGCCCCTTAAGGGGCAACTGCTGCCTGTGGAAGGCCCAGGGTTTCTTCCCATCCCAAAGTCAGGTTCATGCACTGGACAGCAGCGCCGGCGGTGCCCTTGCACAGGTTGTCCAGAGCCGCGGTAATCACGAGACGGCGGGCGCGCTCATCCACGTGTGCTTGGATATGGACCATGTTGCTGCCCACCACGTTTTGCGTTTCTGGCTGTTGGCCCTCAGGCAGGACGAGGCAGAATGGTTCATCAGCATAAAAGTCACGGAAGGCCTCGGCGACTGTGCGCTTGTCGACGCCCCCCTTCAACGGCGCCGTAATCGTCGCCAGAATGCCACGAGGCAGCGGCGCCAGCACCGGAGTGAAACTCACAGACACCGGTTGCTGCGTAAAAGGCTGTAGGTTTTGCAGGACCTCCGGGGTATGCCGGTGTGTCCCGCCTGGCTTATAGGCTTTGAGGTTGCCCATAGTTTCCGCACCTAGCTGTGCCACGGAGGCCTTCTTGCCTGCCCCGGACACCCCGGTGATTGCTATCACCGACAGATCTGGCTCAATCAGATCCTGCGCCACGGCCGGCAGCGCACCCAGGGTAATCGTGGTGGGAAAACAACCAGGAACGGCAACGCGGTTGCTGCCTTTAAGCTGCTCACGGTTGCCGGGAACCTCCGGAATTCCATAAGGCCAAGCACCGGCGTACTCACCACCATAAAACTCGTCCCAGTCATCCTTGCTGCGTAGGCGGAAGTCAGCCGCACAGTCAATCACCGTGACGGACTCCCCCAGCTGGCGGCCGATCTCCGCGGAGTGCCCGTGCGGCAAACCGAGGAACACGATGTCATGGCCAGCTAGAATCTCCGGCGTGGTGTCCTCGATGACGCGGTCCGCCAGTTGCGGCAGGTGCGGCATGAGCTCAGATACTCGCTGACCTGCGTTGGAGTGCCCGGTGAGCGCGCCGATGCGCAACTCACCCGAGAGGTATGCTGGGTGCGACAGCAAGAGACGGAGGATTTCGCCACCTGCATAGCCCGTAGCTCCGGCGATTGCTACTGAAATAGTCATGCAGCTACTCTAGCAAATAATGCATTCCGCCGTATGTTATTCAGAAAAAATGCGCCGAAGAGCTCGGCGCACAGGTGAGGAAAAGTAGGATTCAGGAAGGTTTACATGACGCGGGACGAGACGTTCCCCAGTCCCTCCGCACCCGATACGGCGGTCTTTCCTGCATAGCCTAGGTAGCCATGCGGGCCGACGAAGTGGATACCGCCCTGGGCATCCGCGATGGCTACAACCTCATTGAACTGGTGAACCTGGCCTGGCTGAAGGCGCTTGAAGCTCGTGGTTGTCAAGCCCTGGTTGAAGCAGTCAGCCTTGGAGCGACCTGCGTGGTAGAAAAAGCGCGGCGCCAACCGGCCCGGCGGGTTGCACTGCGGGCTAGTGGCACGTGCCCCTTCAGACAGGCACGCGACGTAGGTTCCTTCGATGTTCGAAGCTTCACAGTTGACGGTGCCATCGGCGTTGGAGAAACCTTGGGACAAGTCAGCGGAAGCGTGTGGGGCGATGGTCAGTGCGCCGACAACGGCGGCGGTGGCTGTGAGACGAGAAATAAGACGCATGGTGTGAACAATCCTTTCGGTGTGGCTTGGTCTGGAAACTCAGCACCTTTGCTGCACCCTTGAGGTTATGAGGCAGAGCACACCCCTTCCAGCGCTAGGGGATCTCTCCCCACGTCAGCACCTGCCCCAACGCGCGCAAACCCGGCTAAACAAAAGCCCGGCTAACCTCCCACAGGGCTAACCGGGCTTAAAGCACTAGCGAAGCAACAGAGTCTTAGGCGCGCATCTGTGCGCCAAGGCGCTGCTTGGCCAACTCCGCAGCGGCGAGGCGGTGCTCGTTGGCCTCTTCATCAGTCAGAGTGCGGTCACCAGCACGGAAGAGAAGCTGGAAGGCTAGGGACTTCTTTCCTTCGCCGAGCTGCTCGCCACGGAAGACATCGAAAAGCTCCACGGACTCGAGGAGATCACCAGCACCCTCCTCGACCACACGGCGAACCGTCTCCGCCGGGGTTTCCTCGTCCACCACCAAGGCGATGTCCTGGTGCAAAGCCGGGAAGGAGGACAGCACGGGGGCGGGGAACTTCTCATCCAGCGGCAGGGCTGACACATCGAGCTCCATCGCACACGTGCGTGCCGGCAGCTCCAAGGCCTCAAGGACCTGCGGGTGCAACTCACCCGCGTAGCCGACGACCGTCTCCTCATCGCTTGCGAGGACGATTGCAGCACAGCGACCCGGGTGCCACGGTAGCTGCTCAGCTGCCTTCACTGCGATGTCCACGCCAGCGGAGCGAGCAACCTGGCGCGCAGACTCAATAGCATCCGCGTAGCTGTAGGCGCGGCCCGCTCCCCACGGCCCTTCGTGTTCAATGTTTCCGGTGGCCACCGTGGCTACGTGCAACGGCTGCAGCGGCAAAGAATCCAGCAGGTCGGTGACCACGGAGTCCTCCGGGCGCGACTCCACCGACGGCATGGGAGAAGAATCAGCGCGCTTGAAGGCCACCTGCTGGAGGCCGAACAAGGCCAGATCACTGCGGCCACGGGCAACGTTGCGGGCGATAGCCTCAAGGAGATTGGGCAGCAACGTCGTGGACAGGATCGCCTTGTCTGACTCGAGCGGATTCTGCACGGACACGGTCTGGCGGCGCGCATCCTCCTTGTCCAAGCCCCACGTGTCGAAGGTGTCGTTCGCGATGAACGGCGACGGGAGAACCTCGGCGTAGCCCGCATAGGCCAACCCATGTCCGATCGCACGGCGACGCTTCTGCGCCGGAGTTAGGCCGCGACCGCCCACCGGGGTGGGCAGGATGGTCGGAATGTCTTCCAGCCCTTCCAGGCGCAGGATCTCCTCAATGAGATCAACGTCCATTTCGATGTCCGTGCGCCAGGAGGCGGGGATGACGGAGAGCTCCTCCTCACCGGAGACCTCGCAGCCGACCTCCGTGAGGCGCTTCACCACGGTCTCCTGGGAGTAGTCCACGCCGGCGTACTCGCTGGGCTTGGCAGCGCGCAGGGAGATGGGCTCGCGCTTGGCGACGTCTCCCACGAGCGTCCGCCCAGCCTCGATCGTGCCGCCAGCAATCTGCTGAAGCAGCACGCACGCCACGTCCAGCGCTACCTCAACGATGGCCGGATCTACTCCGCGCTCGAAACGGCGAGAAGCCTCCGAGGAGAGCTTGTGGCGGCGGGATGTGCGGGCCACGGTGATCGGATCCCAAATGGCCGACTCGAAGTAGACATCAGTCGTCTCGTCAGAAATTTCGGAGGTGGTGCCACCCATGACGCCCGCCAAGGATTGGATACCGTTGTCATCGCAGATGACCACGTCGCCCTCCGAAAGCTCCCGCTTGACGTGGTCGAGGGTCTCGAACTTCTCGCCCTCGTTGGCATTGCGCACAACGAGGTTGCCCTTGATCACGTCGGCGTCAAAGGCGTGCATCGGCGCGCCCAGAAGCAGCATGACGTAGTTCGTGACGTCGGTAGCCACGTTGACGGCGCGCTGACCGGAGAGCATGAGCTCGCGCTCCATCCAGAACGGGGTACGCGCTGCCGGGTCAATACCGGTCACCTTGCGCAGACCAAATCGCTGCGCCTTGGTTTCCTCCCTCAGGTCAACGTCGATAAGCGTGCCCTCCGGAGCCGGCACGACGGAGGTGTCGATGCCAGCCACGCTCGGATCCTGCGCCACGTCGGGGAAAGTGAGATCAAATGCGGAGGCAATTTCACGCGTCAGGCCACGCGCAGACAAGGCATAGCCACGATCCGGGGTGATGTTGACGTCGAAGACGGTATCGGACAGCCCAATAAGGGGGCGGGCGTCCTCACCAATCTTGTCGGCAACCTCCTCCCCTAGCACGATGATGCCGTCTGCCTTGGGGCCGAAGCCCAGCTCAGCTGCGGAGCACATCATTCCGTTGGAGATATGGTCGTAGGTCTCGCGGGCGGCAATCTTGAATCCTCCCGGCAGCTCAGCACCCGGAAGGGAGACCACGACGTAGTCGTTGAGGCGGAAGTTGCGGGCGCCGCAGATAATGCCCTGCAGCTCCCCCGTCCCATTGGCCTGGCCAACGTTGACCTGGCAATAGCGAATTGGTTTCTTGAACTGGGTGAGCTCTTCGATCTCTACAACCTGACCGATAACCAGCGGGCCCGTGGTTTCCGGAAGGACCTCGTAGCCCTCGGTTTCAAAACCTACGCGGACAAAGCCAGAGTCCAGTTCCTCAGAGGACACGGTCCAGCCGGAATTAGCGTTGCCCAGAATTCGGGTAACCCAGTCTTGGGAAATAAGCATTTTTCTTTCTATCCTTTCTCTGGGTTCCTATGCCTGCACGCCAAATGGCAGGGTGAAGCGGACATCGCCTTCGACCATGTCGCGCATATCGGTCAGACCATTGCGGAACTGCAGGGTGCGCTCGAGGCCCATGCCGAAAGCGAAACCGGTGTATTCCTCGGGGTCAATGCCTACCGCACGCAGGACGTTGGGGTTGACCATGCCGCAGCCTCCCCACTCGATCCAGCCGGCGCCGCCCTTCTTGTTAGGGAACCAGACATCGACCTCAGCGGAGGGCTCGGTAAACGGGAAGTAGTTCACGCGCATGCGGGTGGTAGTCTCCGGGCCGAAGAGCACCTTGGCCAAGTGCTCCAAGGTGCCGCGAAGATGAGCCATGGTCAGCCCCTTGTCCACGGCAAGGCCTTCCACCTGGTGGAAGACAGGAGTGTGGGTGGCATCGAGCTCATCGGTACGGAAAACACGGCCCGGGCAGGCAATGTAGAGCGGGACATCGCGGTCGAGCATCGTGCGCACCTGCACCGGGGATGTATGGGTACGCAGCACCTGCTTGGAACCTTCCTTGCCCACGTGGAACGTGTCCTGCAAGGTGCGGGCTGGGTGGTCGGGCTTGAAGTTCAGAGCGTCGAAATTAAAGTACTCTGCTTCTACCTCAGGGCCCTCCGCGATTTCCCATCCCATGCCCACAAAGACGTCCGCGATGCGCTCCGACAGCGCTGTGATGGGGTGCAGGGCACCGGTCTGCGCGCGGGTGGTAGGGACGGTGACATCGACCTTCTCCGCCTTCAGCTGCGCGGCGCGGGCCTCCTGCTCCAGCACTTCACGAATCTGGGCAAAGCGCTTTTCCACCTTGCCGCGGGCCATGTTCACTGCGCGTCCAGCATCCTTGCGCTGGTCCTTCGGCAGCTGTCCGAGCGATTGGCGGGCCTGCGGGATATAGCCGCTATCACCAAGGTGCTCGCGACGGGCGGAGGTGAGCTCGTCGAGGCTAGATGCAGCTTCAAAGGCGGCAATGGCCTTCTGCGCGGCGGCCTCGAGAGCCTCTTCGGTCAATTCGATCTGAGGTGTATCGGACACGTGCCTTGATTACCTTCTTCTCGCACAAAAACTAACGCGAGCTATCTTACCGTGCTGCCTGACTTCTGTGGCCACCACCCGGGCACGTCGGCGGCGCTAGCTGCTCTGCTGCTTCGCGGACTCATAAAGGCAGATGCTGGCGGCCGTGGCGAGATTCAGGGACTCCGCCCGGCCAAGAATCGGAATACGCACCCGCATGTCCGCCTCATCCTGCAGGTCTCCCAGGCCATGCGCCTCGTTGCCAAAAAGCCACGCGGTGGGCTGGGACAGGTCCGCATCGGCGAGGTCCACTTCACCGTCGGCAGCCGTGGCCAACACTTGCAGACCGGAGGAGCGCAGTTTACCCAGTACATCCTTGATATTGGGGTCTCGGGCCACGGGCACATGGAAAAGTGATCCGGCCGACGCGCGCGCCACCTTACAGCCCAAGGGATCCACGGTCTCCCCGGCAAAGATGACGCCATCGGCACCCATGGCATCCGAAGTCCTGATGAGCGTTCCCGCGTTGCCCGGCTCCGCCGTTAAGACAGGAACAGACACTAGCTTCGGTTTGCCGGCCAAAATTTTTCCAGCGGTCCACAGCACTGGGCGGCACACGGCAAAGAGACCAGTACTCGTGGCGGTATCGGACAGGTGTCTTGCCGCCTTATCCGTAATGGGATGCACATACACGTCCATGTAGCCGCAGGCTTGGACAATGTGCGCGAAGCGCTCGGCGGCCTTTTCCGTCACGAAAACATCCGTAGCGGCACCGGTGGACACGGCCGCGTCCACGGCATTTTCGCCCTCAATGATGAAACGCTCCGCCTTTCGGCGGCTGGCCGCCCGGTGCAATTTGGCGGCATTAACCACGCGCGGCGTGCGTTCAGTAAAGGCAGAGGAAAAATCCAGATTCATGCATTTGACGGTACCCACCGAACCAGACATTGAAAAGTCCCGCTCCCCCAGCAAGTTTGAGTGGGTAGCGGGACGGTTGGTCTCCACGTCATCTACGCGGATACGGGTGGGCATTATTTCTTTAGCGGAACTCCGTCGGCGTCCTTATCAAAGCCAGATAAACCACCGGCGATGAATACGAGCTCGACCCACTTCCAGATCACCAAGGCACCGATGAGGATAAAGCCAATGAGGATAAAAGAGGTAACGAATCCTACGATTGCAAGGCCCAACTGCCACATGCCGCGCTGCGTGCGACCAATATAGAAGTTATGAACCCCCAATTCGCCCAAGAAGAAGCACAGGAGCAGCGCTACCAACCATGACTTCTGCTCGCCGCCCGGGTGTGGCTGCTGGCCATAGTTTGACTGGTATGCATCCTGCTGTGCGGGCAGATTCTGGGACTGCTGCGAACCGCCATACGGAGCCGAGCTGTAACCGTACTGATCACTGGATGATCCGAAGGGGTTCGACTGCTGCGACTGTCCGCCATAAGAGCCACCGCCATAAGCATCGCCATTGGGCTGATACGCGCTATTCGGGTTGGTCATAACTATCTCTCCTTCGCACCATGTGCCCCTAGGGCAGGCCCAGAAGCCAACGACTACCTTGATTTACACAACAACGAGCAATGTAACACAAACCACAAAGAGGAGCAGTACGCCCGCCGGCCTAGCGGGTGCTACTCCCCACAACAAGAAACCCACCGGTCCTCCATAAGAGGGCGGTGGGTTCGTGACGTTTCTACGCTCGATGCTTACGCAGCCTTCGGTGCGTTAACGTCCTCCGGCAGTGCGGCCTTGGCGGCCTCGCACAGTGCGGAGAAAGCCTCGAAGTCGTTGACGGCAAGTTCAGCGAGAATCTTGCGGTCGACCTCGATCTCAGCCAGGCGCAGGCCGTGGATGAGGCGGTTGTAGGTGATGTCGTTCATACGAGCGGCAGCATTGATGCGCTGGATCCACAGCTTGCGGAATTCAGACTTACGGGCGCGACGGTCGCGGTAAGCGTAAGTCATGGAGTGCAGCCACTGCTCCTTGGCCTTACGGTAGAGGCGGGAGCGCTGGCCGCGGTAGCCCTTAGCGGACTTCAGGATCGCGCGACGCTTCTTCTTGGCGTTAACTGAGCGCTTTACTCGTGCCACAGTAATACTTCCTTATCTTGATTGTGAGTGTGTGGGGATGGGAGTTTCGGCGCTGACTATGCGCGGCCGAGAAGGCGCTTGACGCGCTTGGTGTCTGCCTTGGCGACGTCCTCGGTGCCCTTCAGACGACGGGTGCGCTTGGAAGGCTTGCCTTCCAAGAGGTGGCGGCGGTTAGCCTGCTCGCGACGCAGCTTGCCGGAGCCGGTCACCTTGATGCGCTTGGCGGTGCCCTTGTGAGTCTTCTGCTTCATGAGAATTAAATCCTTAAATCCTAAGTGGAGCGTGGTCTACTTCTTGCCTTTGCGGACGGGCCCAAGGACCATGGTCATATTGCGACCATCCTGCTTGGGGCGCGACTCCACGACGCCGACCTCTGCGACATCGTCAGCCAAACGCTCCAGCAGGCGGAAACCCAGCTCCGGACGCGATTGCTCGCGGCCACGGAACATAATGGTCACCTTGACCTTGGAGCCCTTCTCCAGGAAGCGCACCACGTTGCCCTTTTTGGTCTCGTAATCGTGATCATCAATCTTCGGACGGAGCTTCTGCTCCTTCACCACGGTTTGCTGCTGGTTCTTACGGGACTCGCGGGCCTTCTGAGCCTGTTCGTACTTAAACTTGCCGTAATCCATGATCTTGGCTACGGGCGGCTTAGCGTTCGGGGCAACCTCGACCAGGTCAAGATCGGCTTCGTACGCAAGCTTGCGAGCATCGTCTGTACGGACAATGCCCACCTGTTCACCACCGGGGCCAACAAGACGGACCTCGGGTACTCGGATGCGCTCATTAATGCGAGCTTCAGCGCTGATTGTGGTTCTCCTCGATTGTGGGGGCTAGTAGTGTGCCTACCGTGACCACAAACGAATAAATCCCGGTGCCAAAGGCATCCAGGAGTTTCTTTTCAAGCACGCGCCAATGTATGGCGCCTACTCTTAACCTTTATCCTGCGGCGAAACTAGTTTCCGGCGCGGCTTCGGGTGGGAGAAACTCCGCTTGCGGCCCAAGTACCTCCTGGAGGAGGCGCTACGGGCGGTAGTGCGCACTACTTTAACACCTGATTTTTCAGGAACCAAATCGGCGTGCCGATGTCGTTCCTGCAGTCTGCGTTGCCGTGGGCGGTGCGCAGCCCTCCACCGGTTTAAGCGCGCCAGCCTCCAAGGCCTCAGTTACGACTCGGTCCACTCCAGCAGCAAGAACGTTGAGCGCAGGAATTGCTTCTTCGGCGTACTCACCCGGCATAGTGACTTCAATGGCCAATCCCACCGTGGACTCTTTACTCGAGCCCGATGGGGTGGTTTCCCGCACACCAATTTGGCGGTGGGTATAACCGTCGTCGTACTCGGATAGTCCCCACCCGCCCTTGGCGCGGGTGTTCGGGAGCTTGTCCAATCCGTTGTCTTGCCACTCCACAATGTCATCCATTGCGTCATAGACCTGTTCTGCTTCCGGAATACACGGTAAGTGTGCGCCAAACTCTGCCTGGTCTTCCAGCAGCCACGTGGAGTAGCCAAAAGGTTCCTCGAACTCCCCGGTCGAACCATACTCTTCCAAGAGCGCCGTTACTGCGCTCCCAGCATCGCCCTCAGTCCATCGCACGTGGGACCACAACGCGTAGGCAGCATCATTGTCGGATTCCTTAATCGCGAGGTCGACGAGCTCCGGGCTAGCGCCGTCGCGCAGCGCGGCAATCGCGATAGGAACCTTCACCGTCGACCACGCAGGCTCCTCACCGCGTAATCCGGCGTTGACAGTCCCTTCCCTATCCGCCACCGCCACGCCGGCGCGGACATTGAACTCCTTCTCTACTTCAGAGACGACATCGCGTAATTCGGCGCGCACGTCATAGCTGGCGGGTGCTTCCACGCCTGATGATTCTTCGGGAGCCGGCGGCGATGTGTCTTCCGCTGGGCCGGAACACCCCGTCATGGTGGCTGTCGCAGCAATGCTGATGGCTAGTGCTGCCGTGCGGGTACTTCTGTGGCCCAACATCACACCAGCTCCTTGAGGAACCCTCCCGTATAGGAGCCTTCCACCTGCGCCACGTCTTCTGGCGTGCCTTGGGCCACGACGGTGCCGCCGCACGAGCCGCCTTCCGGGCCCATGTCCACGATCCAATCGGCGGCCTTAATGACGTCGAGGTTGTGCTCGATGATGATCACCGAGTTGCCCTTATCAACCAGGCCTTGAATGACGAGCATGAGCTTTCGGATGTCCTCGAAATGCAGTCCGGTGGTTGGCTCGTCCAGGATGTAAACCGTGCGCCCATTCGTGCGCTTTTGGAGTTCGGAGGCCAGCTTCACGCGCTGCGCCTCACCACCGGAAAGCGTCGTGGCGGCCTGACCCAAGCGAACATATCCCAGGCCCACCTCCACCAAGGTGTTGAGGTAGCGGTGGATCGACGTGATGGGTTCAAAGAACTCGGCTGCCTCCGAGATCGGCATGTCGAGAACCTCGGCGATGTTTTTGCCCTTGTAGAGGACCTCCAGGGTTTCGCGGTTATAACGGGCACCGTCACAAACCTCGCACGGCACATAAACATCGGGCAGGAAGTTCATCTCGATCTTTATGGTGCCGTCGCCCTGGCACGCCTCACAGCGTCCGCCCTTGACGTTGAAGGAGAACCGGCCCGGCTTGTAACCGCGTACCTTAGCCTCCTGGGTTTCCGCGAACAGATTACGGATCTTGTCGAAGACCCCTGTGTAGGTTGCCGGATTCGAGCGCGGGGTGCGGCCGATAGGGCTCTGGTCCACCTGCACCAGCTTGTCTAGGTGTTCCACGCCTTCAACGCGCTTGGCGCGACCGGGTACTTGGCGGGCACGGTTGAGTTTGTTGGCCAAGGTCTTGGCCAAGATCTGGTTGACCACGGTGGATTTACCGGAGCCGGACACGCCTGTCACACACACGAGCACGCCCAGCGGAATCTCTACATCAATGCCCTTGAGATTATTCTCGCGCGCGCCGACCACCTTGAGCATGCGCTCAGGGTCAATCTCACGGCGCGTATCCGGGACCGCAAGCTTCTTCTTTCCTGACAGATACTGCCCCGTCAGGGACTCCTCCACAGATTCGATGCCGGCGGGCTCGCCCTGATAGACCACCGTTCCGCCGAATTCGCCGGCCCGCGGTCCAACGTCGACAAGCCAGTCCGCCTCCCGGATGGTGTCCTCATCATGTTCCACCACAATCAAGGTGTTTCCGATATCGCGCAGGCGCTTCAACGTGGCGATGAGGCGCTGGTTATCGCGCTGGTGCAGACCAATGGAGGGCTCATCCAGCACGTAGAGGACTCCCGCCAGGCCGGAGCCAATCTGGGTTGCGAGGCGAATGCGCTGTGCTTCGCCACCGGACAACGTGGAGGCGCCGCGGTCAAGGGTGAGGTAGTTCAGGCCGACGTCGAGAAGGAAGCGCAGGCGAGCCTGGATCTCCTTGAGCACAGCACCAGCAATGATCTCCTCGCGGTGGCCCAACACGAGAGAGTCGAGGAACTCCGCCGCCTCCTCGATGGACAGTGCCGTCAAGCCGGCGATGGACTGCTCGCCATGCGCGGTGGAGGCCAAACGCACCGCCAAGATTTCCGGCTTCAGGCGGGTACCGCCACAAGCGTTACACGGCACACGGCGGGTGTACTGAAGGAGACGGTCCTTCTGCGACTCGGAATCCGCCTGATCGAGCTTGCGCTCCAAGAAGCCGATAGCTCCCTCGAACGGCGCTGACCAGTTGCGCTGGCGGCCATAGCGGTTCTTGTAGCGCACACTGACTTCCACATCTGTGCCATAGATCAAGGCGTGGCGCTGCTCCTCGGTGAGCTCGGAAACCGGGGTGCGCGGATCAAAGTCCAGGGCCTTCGCTAGACCTTCGACTAGTTTGACAAAATATCGCGCATTGGGGCTCGACGTCCACGGTTGGATGGCTTCGACAGCCGGGGCATCCGGATCCGGGATCAACAGATCCACATCCACTTCAAGGCGCGTGCCCAAGCCATCGCACACCGGGCAGGAACCAAAGGGAGCATTGAAAGAAAAGGCGCGCGGCTCGTATTCCTCGATGGTCAGGGTGTGCCCGTTGGGGCAGGCAGCCTTCTCCGAATACGTGTGGGTGAGCTCTTCACGGTCAACGAAATCAAGGGTGACCAGGCCATCTGCCAACCGTAGTGCCGTCTCAACCGAATCCGTAAGCCGCTGCTTTTGAGACGACTTGACCTGCAGGCGGTCCACGACGACGTCGATGTCGTGCTTGATCTGCTTCTTCAGCTTCGGCGGGTCACTGAGCTGGTAAAGCTCCCCATCCACCCGAACACGGGAGTAACCCTGGGCCGCGAGGTCCGCAAAGAGGTCAACGAACTCGCCCTTACGTCGACGAACGACCGGTGCGAGGACCTGGAATTTCAGCTTCTCCTCGTGACTTAAGACTTCATCAACAATCTGCTGCGGGGTTTGGCGCTCAATGACGGCATCACACTCAGGACAGTGCGCAGTGCCCGCGCGGGAGAAGAGCAAGCGCAGGTAGTCATAGATTTCGGTGATGGTTCCCACCGTCGAGCGGGGGTTGTGGTTCGTGGACTTTTGGTCAATGGACACCGCTGGGGATAGACCGTCGATGAACTCAACGTCCGGCTTATCCATTTGGCCAAGGAACATGCGCGCGTAGGAGCTCAAAGACTCCACGTAGCGCCGCTGGCCCTCGGCGAAGATGGTGTCAAAGGCGAGTGAGGACTTGCCTGAGCCCGATAGGCCGGTAAACACCACCAGGTTATCGCGCGGGATATCGATGTCCACGCCCTTGAGGTTGTGCTCACGCGCACCACGTACGACCAAACGATCAGCCACTAGTTGTTGCCTTCCTACACAAAAGAATGTGTGTTCAGAGAGTTCTCATTCAGAATGTACCCGTATGGTTGGACTTATGAACAACGCGCTTGAGCTTCATAAAATTTCCGTGTCCGAGATGGACAACAATTGCTACCTGCTGTGCGCGGGTGACGAGGCGCTGCTTATCGACGCCTCCGCTGACGCCCCCGCGCTGCTCGCTTTAGCCGCCGACCACGGAGTAAAGATCTCCGCGGTGCTGACCACGCACCGCCACTGGGATCACGTACGCGCACTCAAGGAAGTCTTGAATGAAACCGGTGCCGTTCACTATTCCTCTTTCTTGGACTCCCCCGCTTTGCCCGCGCCCGTCGACGTGGAACTGGAGCATGGCGATACGCTTCCTTTCGCCGGTTACGATCTGCCCGTCATTATCCTGCGCGGACACACCCCGGGCGGAGCAGCAATTGCAGCGGAGATTGATGGCGTTACCAACCTCTTCGTCGGTGATTCCCTCTTCCCCGGCGGCGTGGGCAAGACCACCTCCGAAGGGGACTTTGTGCGCCTCTACAAAGATGTCACGCAGCGGCTCTTTGACGTCTATCCGGACGACGCAATTGTCCGCCCCGGGCACGGGGCTCCCACCACGCTCGGCGCGGAACGCCCGCACATGGACGAGTGGTGGGAGCGCCGCTGGTAACTACGTGTTAACTGCTGCGCTCACAGCAGCAGTTGTTTAACGCGCGTACTATGGTGTGGCGAACGTCTTTACAGATCTATTGAATGGAGCACGTTATGATTCGTAAATTTGCCCGTCCTATGCTGGCCTCCGTGTTTGTCTGGGATGGTGTGGATACGCTCCGCAACACCTCGGAGCACGTCGCGGACACCGAGTCCGTGCTCAAGCGCCTGCGCAAGGTGCTGCCCCGCGAATACGCAGGTTACATCCCCAATGACCCAGAGCTGGTTACCCGCGCGCTCGGCGGCGCGAAGACCGCTGCGGGCACGAGCCTCGCGCTGGGCAAGGCTCCGCGCACCTCGGCTGCAGTGCTCGCGCTGACGCACGTACCCAACCTGGTCGGCAATGCTTTCTGGACCGCGGATTCCAAGAAGGACAAGGAAGCACAGCGCAACAGCTTCATCACCAATACCGCTCTGCTTGGTGCCCTCGCCATCGTTACGCAGGACACCGAAGGAAAGCCCTCCGTGCGGTGGCGCGCCGCTAAGGCCTCTGAGCGTGCAAACAAGAAGATTCAGCAGGCGCTACCGGGCAAGTCCGAACAGCAGAAATTCGCGGAGGACTTCTCCAATCGCGCAAACGAGATTTCTTCCGATGCCACGGCCAAGGCCAATGACTGGTTTGAGACCGCCAAGGACTACGTTGAGGACAACCGCGATGACTGGGAGTCTGCCGGCCGTGACTTCATCGACTCCGCGCGTTCCTTCGTCGAGGATACCGCTGAGACGGCACGCGAGTTCTTTGAGGACAACAAGGATGACTGGCTCGACGCGGCCCGTGACAACACCGATACCGCCCGCAAAGGACTGGTCAAGGCTGCTGGCAAGGCACAGGATCGTGCCGATGAAGCCCTGGCTAAGGTAGATTCGCTCGATGGCAAGCGTGCCCAGAAGAAGGCTCGCAAGCGCGCCGAGAAGCTGCAGAAGGAAGCCTCCAAGAAGCTGGATAAGGCTTTCAAGAAGTTCGGTGACCGCTTCTAAGCTCTCCGTCCTTCGCTGCGGATAACTCCGCAACACACCACGACAATCGCCGCGGTGGAGAGAACAACGGCTCAGCTAGTATGCTGGGCCGTTGTTCTTTTTCCTGTCCACTCTTCCCCATCTCCCTTACTTCCCGTCTGTCCACGAGAAGCCTTCATACGCACCCAAGGAGCCTTGTGTCTGAATCTTCACCCGCGACTCACACCGGGAAACCCGGCGCCCACACGAACGAGCAGAGCGCGGAAATAGCTAGCGAGCAAGCATATGTCGATGGCCTCTTCGAGCGTCTGGACAACGAGGTTCAAGCGGCCAACGAGCGCTTGAACGAAGTACAAGCTGCCGTCGATCCGCATACCCCGGACGCCGATGCACTCGTGCGGCGCGAAACCGAATACCACGGACTGCAAGCAAAGTTGGACCGGCTTAACGTCGCCCAGCTCGGCTTAGTTTTTGGCCGCATCGACATTGATGCACCCGGTGATAACCCCACCCCGGAAGGCCTGGACCGGCGCTACATCGGCCGCATGGGGCTCGACGCCAGGGAGGAGAACTACCGGACCCTCCTTCTGGATTGGCGTGCGCCGATGGCGCGCCCCTTCTACCTCGCCACTACAGCGCACCCTGAAGGCGTCCATGTCCGCCGGCATATCCGGACCACTGGGCGCACGGTTACTGGAATCAGCGACGAGGTCTTGGAGGGAGAATCCTCTGCTGACAGCAGCGATGTCGCAAGCGAGTCCGCCCTCCACCACGTGATGCAGCGCGCCCGCACCGGGCACATGCCCTCCATCGTGGAGACCATTCAGCGCGAACAGGACGAAATCATCCGTGACAGCACGCGGGGCGTCATGGTGGTCGAAGGCGGACCAGGAACCGGCAAGACCGCTGTTGCACTGCACCGCGTGGCCTACCTGCTCTACACCTACCGTGAACAGCTCGCCGCCACGGGCGTGCTGATCGTGGGCCCCAACTCCACCTTCCTGGAATACATTTCCCGCGTGCTCCCGGAACTTGGTGAAACCGGTGTCGTGCTTTCCACCATCTCTTCCCTCTTCCCCGGCATCGAGGCTACTCACTCGGAGTCCTTGCTCGCCCGCGAGATCAAGGGCTCCGCTGCCATGGTGGAAATCCTCGGCAACGCGGTCAAGGATTATCAGCGCCTACCGGAGCAGCCGCAAACACTCGAGATCGATCGGCTCGAGCTCACCGTCACCCCAGCTATGGTCAAAGCGGCGCGTACCCGCGCGCGGCGCTCACGCAAGCCGCACAACGACGCTCAAGCGGCATTTGCGGAACACCTCATCGAGTCTCTGGCCCAGCAGATGGCCGAACGCATCGGTTCTGACCCGCTGGGAGGTGCCAACCTGCTCTCCCGCGCGGACGTGGATCAGCTCCACGATGACCTCGCCGAAGAACCACAGGTCACAGAACTCATCGACGAGTTCTGGCCCCATCTCACGCCTACCGAGGTACTCGCCAATCTCCTGAGTAGCGCCGAACGAATCGATACGGCAGCCTACGCTTATGATGACGAAACCCGCGGTGCCCTCTACCGCGAAGACGGTACGTCATGGGCGGCCTCCGACGCCGCGCTTCTCGACGAGCTCGCGGTCCTCATCGGCATGCCCGACCCCGAAGCAGAGCGCGCCGCCGAGGAGAAAGAATGGCGCGAACAGGTCGCGGAGGCAGAAGACGCCCTCGATATCCTGAGCTCCTCTGATTCCACTGACAACGATGATGACATGTTCGAAGCCGAGATCCTCTCTGCGCACGATGTCATCGACGCCGAGCACCTCGCTCGCCGTCACGAGGTGCGGGATTCCCGCACCACCGCCCAGCGGGCCCGCGAAGACTACACGTGGGCCTACGGGCACGTCATCGTTGACGAAGCCCAAGAACTTACCCCCATGGAATGGCGCATGATTTTCCGGCGTAGCCCCTCGCGATGGATGACGCTCGTGGGCGATACGTCCCAGACTGGAGCACCCGCCGGTGTGGATGACTGGGGCGAGACGCTCGAGCCTTTTGTTGGAGAGCGCTTCCGACTGCACGGGTTGACGGTCAACTACCGCACCCCACGCCCGGTTACGGAATTGGCCAATCGGCTGTTGGAAGAAATCAACCCTGAGGCCACGCCGAGCATCGCGGTGCGCGATGGTGTTGACGTTGTCTGGCACGACGACGCCACCGATACGGAGCCGAAGACATTCCAGGATGAGGACGGGCGCCTGCGCGCCGTGATCACGGCTGCCAACGTCGAGGAGATCAAAGGCCTCGAGTTTGATCACGTCACGGTGGTCAACCCCGATGACATCGTGGCAGCCTCCCCACAGGGTTTGCACAACCTCTATGTTGCGCTCACGCGTGCGACGCAGTCCTTGACCATCACCGGCCGTTATGCGGAGGTTTTCGGATAGTCTGGTGCCCATGGCTCTTTCCGATATCGCCCGCAAAGTCGAATTCACTGTCAATTCCCTCTCGCTCAAGCGCTCGGCGCGTAAAGGGTGGCAGCCCAGCATCACTGGCTATGCCGGTTACGGTAATGAAGAATTCGTCCGTGTTCTGGGCCGTGTCCTCATGCATGACCCGACGGCTGAAGAAACGGATACCTGGGCGCAGCGTGGCTACCGCCAGTTCTTCACCATTCAGGTCACAGACCACGAGGTCGAAGTCACGGTTGGTGGGAAGACGGTATCGGGAACCACGAACGACAACGGCTACATCGATATCCTCGTCTACAACCACGGCCTAGAGCCCGGCTGGCACGAGGTCACCATCCGTGCCAAAGGCGCGGACGCGGTGACCTCGGAAGTGCTCATCGTGGACAAGGACACCACGTTCGGCGTGGTCAGCGACATAGATGACACCATCATGGTGACGTGGCTCCCGCGCGCAATGATTGCAGCATGGAACTCGTGGGTTAAACGCACCAATACCCGCACCCCCGTCGAAGGTATGGCACGGTTCTACCGGGAAATCGCCCAACATCACCCCGATATCCCCTTCATTTACCTCTCCACCGGCGCCTGGAACACCTACGACACCTTGGTTAACTTCATGGCGGAGAAGGGCTTCCCGCGTGGTCCCCTGCTGCTGACAGACTGGGGTCCTACCCCCACCGGCCTCTTCCGCAATGGTCAGGAGCACAAGCGCGTGCAGCTCCGCAACCTCTTCATTGCTTTCCCGAAGCTCCGCTGGCTGCTCATCGGCGACGACGGTCAGCACGATCCTCTTACCTATGCAGACGCGGCGGCGGAGCACCCCAACCACGTAGCGGCCGTGGCGATCCGCAACCTCAGCCCACAGGAGCAGCTGCTCGCACACGGTTCGCTCGCGCCTTTGGTGAAGGTCAACGAGCAGACCTCCTTCGATATCCCACTCATTCAGGGGACGGATGGCAACGTTCTTGCCCGCGCTTACCGCGAGCTGCGATTGAGCGACTAAAGCTCGTTAGAAACAAAACGGCGCGCAGGCCCAGAGACTTCCTCAATGCTAAGGACTTCTCCGGAGCATGCGCGCCGTGACGACTAGCGTCCTAGCTCACAGTGTGAACAATCATAACGTCACAGTCAGACTGACGTGCGACATCCGCCGGAACCGAACCGAGGAGGCGGCCGGTCAGGGAGTTAATTCCGCGGTTACCGACGACGAGCAGGTCTGCCTTGTTGTCGTTGACGATGGACATCAGGGCCTGAACCGGGGTTCCCGGGCGCACAGCGGTCTCCACCTTCGTCACGCCGAATTTCTCTGCGTGTTCCTTGCCGGAAGCGAGGTTGGCCTGGGCCTTCTCATCACCGAGAATCGTCACGGAATCCTGGCGCAGCGTCTTGGAAGCCTGCTCCTGATTCTCGTAGTAGGCGCAACCGATGATGAGGGTGGCATCGAAGGCTGCGGCGATCTTGGCGGCACGCTCCACTGCGAGCAAGGAGGACTTGGAACCGTCGGTACCGACCACGATCTTGTTGTAATCGCTCATGATGACCTTTCTTCGCTGGCCCCAACCGTGGGGCCACCGCTTGACAAAATTTTAAAGCTTTTGCGCACCAGCTAGTCTAACAACGCTGGCGCGTTCACGTCGATCAGCGCGCACGAGGATACGGGCGCGGTGCACTACCCTAGTCAGTGGTGTTGACCACCACGACGTCGGCGTGGGCCTTGCGCGTGAGCTCTGTCGCTACGGAGCCAAACACACGACCGCGCACCGAATGAATTCCCTTGTTGCCCACGACGAACATATCAACGTCGTAGTCCTTGCCCACCTCGAGGAGCGAATTCACAGGATCACCGGACTTAGCAATGATTTCAATGCGCTTCGCACCCTCACCGTGCGCGATCTCCGCGGCATTGCTGAGGAAGCTTTCCGACATCTCCTCGCTCACCACCGGTACTCGGGCGTCCTCCGAATTCGGGGCGCCGAGCATCGAACCAGAGTGGTTATAGAAAGCGGACACGATAATCAGCGTCGCGTCATAGGCGCGCGCCATGGATGCGGCAGAACGGACAGCGCGCATGGAAGTCTGAGAGCCATCGGTTCCGACGGCGATGACGTTGTAGCTCAGCATGATTCTCCTTATAAGTAGCGATTAATCCTTAACAGTATGACACGGCCTTCTACGCAGAGATTGGTTTTACCCGCATATTGAGTAGGCAAATTTCAGCACTGGGCGCGCCATTAGATCCCGGCCTCCTTAAGACCGCGTTGCTCCTTTTTCAGATCAGCGATCTCATCGCGCAAACGCCCCGCCAACTCGAACTTGAGCTCTCGGGCAGCCTCTCGCATTTGGGTCGTCAGGTCGTCGATAAGCGCCTGCCCCTCGTCGGCTGCCATGGAGGACACATCCGGCTTGTCGACGATGGCCGTGGGATCCGCGTCTTGCCCCTGCTCATCGGCGTTCTCATAGACCTGGTCCAAAATGTCGGCGATCTTTTTGCGCAGCGGCTGCGGGTCAATGCCGTGCTCCTTGTTATACGCAATCTGCTTCTCTCGGCGACGCTCGGTCTCCTCGATCGCCTCCTGCATCGAGTCCGTAATTTTATCCGCGTACATGATGACCTCACCGGAGACGTTTCGGGCGGCGCGGCCAATCGTCTGAATAAGCGAGGTGGTGGAGCGCAGGAAACCTTCCTTATCGGCATCCAAGATCGCAACGAGTGAAACTTCAGGAAGGTCGAGGCCCTCACGCAGCAGGTTGATGCCCACGAGGACATCGAACTCACCCAAGCGCAGCTGGCGCAACAGCTCCACGCGCTGGAGCGTGTCAATATCCGAGTGGAGGTAGCGCACCTTGATGCCGTGTTCCAGCAAGTAATCTGTGAGGTCCTCCGCCATACGTTTGGTCAAGGTCGTGACTAGGACGCGCTCCTGCTTCGCGGTACGGGCGCGAACCTCATCGATGAGATCATCAATCTGGCCCTTGGTGGGCTTGACCGTCACCTTGGGGTCTACGAGGCCGGTGGGGCGAATAACCTGTTCCACGAACTCGCCGCCGGAAGCCGTCATTTCGAAATCGCCCGGTGTGGCCGACATGTAGACGGTTTGGCCGACGCGCTCCTCAAACTCATCGAAGGTCAACGGCCGGTTGTCTACGGCAGAAGGAAGACGGAAGCCAAACTCCACGAGGTTGCGCTTGCGCGCCATATCGCCCTCAAACATGCCGCCGATCTGCGGGACGGTCACGTGAGACTCATCGATGATGGTGAGGAAGTCCTCTGGGAAATAATCCAAGAGCGTCGCCGGCGCGGAACCGGCGGGGCGGCCATCAACGTGGCGCGAGTAGTTCTCAATGCCGGAGCAAAAGCCCACCTGCTCAATCATCTCGAGGTCGTATTCGGTACGCATGCGCAGGCGCTGCGCTTCGAGCAACTTGCCGCGGTTCTCCAGCTCGGCGAGGCGCTCCGCGAGCTCCTCCTTGATGTCCTCAATGGCACGGGCCATACGCTCTGGGCCTGCTACGTAGTGGGTCGCGGGAAAAATCCGCACCTCATCGACCCGCTCCAGAACATCACCCGTGAGCGGATGGATGTAATAGAGCTCGTCCACGTCATCACCAAAGAACTCGATGCGTACCGCACGCTCTTCGTAGGCGGGGATGATATCCACGGTATCGCCCTTGGCGCGGAAGGTTCCGCGCGTAAAGCCCACGTCATTGCGCTCATACTGAATATCGACGAGCAGACGCAGGAAGCGATCGCGGTCAATTTCCTCCCCTTCCTCGAGCACGACGGAGCGGTCAAGGTAGGACTGCGGGGTGCCAAGGCCATAGATGCAGGACACTGAGGAGACGACGACGACATCACGGCGAGAGAGCAGGGCCGACGTTGCCGAGTGGCGCAGGCGCTCCACGTCCTCGTTGATAGAGGAATCCTTCTCAATGTAGGTGTCCGTCTGCGCGATATAGGCCTCCGGTTGGTAGTAGTCGTAATAGGATACGAAATACTCAACCGCGTTGTGTGGCAGGAGTTGGCGCAGCTCATTTGCCAGCTGTGCTGCCAGTGTTTTATTTGGTGCCATCACCAGTGTCGGGCGCTGCTGCTGTTCAATGAGCCACGCAGCGGTCGCTGACTTACCGGTGCCCGTGGCACCCATGAGGACGACGTCGCGCTCTCCGCGGTTGAGGCGTTCGTTGAGTTCCGCGATCGCCGCAGGTTGGTCACCGGCGGGCTGGTACTCGGACTCAACACGAAACTCGGCCGAGCGGCGCTCAACTTCGCCGACTGGGCGGTGTTCAGAGACCGGCAGGATAGGGTGTTCAGCAGCAAAAGCCATGCCGACCAGTCTAACGCGGCGCGGACGAAACCGGCTAGGACCGCGACTTCGACCCCAGCGTCACACTGCCGCGTGAGGACAGCGGCTTAGGGCAGTGCCGCACGCGTGGTGCGCAGCCACAGCTCGAGCTCACCGGTGGTCTCCCAGAGCGCATAGATTGCGGATTTGTCCGGCTCCATCGCCGTGTTGATCCGCTTGCGCAACCACGCCCGAGTCTGCGGTGTGCGCAGCGCCTTAACAGCGTCAGCGCTGATCCCCGGGGGCAGCTTGTCGGCCGGCGCCGTGGCCAGCGCTCCCAAGGCGATGACAATCTCGGCGTCGTCGATATCAATGGGCGAATCCACGCAGCTCTTTTTGAATGCATCGAGGTCGAAGGAACCATCACGAATATCCGCGAGCACTTCGCACGCGGCATGATTATCAAAAGGCCCAACGTCCCAGGTTCCCATGAAGGGGAAGAATAAACCGCATACATGAACGGGATGGGAGCAGCAGGTAAATTTTGCCCGCCATATCCTTTAAAAGTTCCTGCTTTCCTTTAGAATCGGCTGGCATGAAGTTCCGTTCCCTTGCCAGCACCCTGACGATTGCCGGGCTGCTCCCCCTCGCCGTACTACCCCAGACGCCTTCGGCCTTCGCCGCGCCGTGTACGCCCTACTCAAAGTCCGGTAGTTTTACCTCCACTCCCAAGGCTTCCGGTCCCGCCGGAGGATCCTCTCTCGGTGGGCTCGATACGCTCTTCGGCAGCTCCTCCCGTTCGGGAAAGCCAGGAGAGTCTGCAAATGGCCAGCGCAGCAACTATAACCAGCGCCAAATCACTGACGGGCCGACCCAGATCGTGCAGCTGATCACCGGTTCCGGTTCGCCCAACCGCACGGATCAAAAGTTTGGTATCTCCGGGACCGATCTGGGCATCGCCTACTCTGATAACGCAGGTCATTCCTACTACGTCTTCGGTGACTCCATGGACTGCGTCGGCGAAGGCGATGGCTGGCGCTCCAACCTCTTGCTGCGCACGACGGACCACGACTATGGCGACGGCCTGCGTCTCGAGGAGGCACTGACTACTGGCGGCTGGTCCACCAATGGCCGGGCAAAGGAATTCATTCCTTCGCAGAAGGTTGGGGACGCCGATACCAACGGTGAGCGCACCACGATTCCCACGGCGGGGATCGTCGTTGACGGCGTGCATTACGTGGACTACATGTCCGTGCGCTCCTGGCACGACCCGAACACTGGCTGGTCCACCAACTATGCGGCGACGGTGAAGTCCACTGATGGCGGAGTCACCTGGCGCGCGGTTCCGGAGGCCACACGCACCAACGCCAGCCACGGTGCGAACGCGCCCATCCCTGGCGGGGCCAACTATCGCGCCGGTTTTGAGAAACTACAGCAATCGGCCTACATCGAGCACGGGGACTATGTCTACCGCTTCACCACGGGCAACGGCCGCCGCGGCCCCGCTTACCTATCGCGCGCACCAAAGTCGGAATTCCCCAACGAACGTGCCTTCAGCTACTACTCTGATGGCTCCTGGGTAAAGGACCCCGCACAAGCTAGCGAAGTGCTTGACGGTAAGGTCTCAGAGCTCTCCGTCGCCTACAACCAGTACTTGGGCAAGTTCGTCACCATGTACGGGGTGGAAGGTGAAGGCATCGTCATGCGCACTGCGGATAGTCCGGAGGGACCGTGGTCGCCACGCCGCATGCTAGTCAGCGCCGAGACCACAAAGGTCGTCAGCGGCGAACCTCTCAACGACACCTACGCGCCCTTCGTGCTGCCAAACCAGGATGATCAGCACCTGTATTACACGCTAACGTCGTGGCGCGACTACAACACCATGCTTATGCGCACGGACCTCGATTTTGTGGGTGAAGACATGGAAAACAATGACCACATCGCCGTCTCAGACGTCGTAGCAACGCGATAGTTAGAAAGAGATTCTTAGCTATCGGGTGAGCCTAGGAGTGCACGCAGCTTCTCGACGACCCCCGCGACCTGCCCATCGAGCGCTTCGCGGGGGCCGTTGTTATCAATGACGAAGTCGGCGGCGGCACGGCGCACATCGTCGGGGAGCTGCGCGGCTATGCGGCGGCGTGCATCGGTTTCCTCCAGGCCGCGGTACTCGACTAGTCGGCGTACTCGCTCCTCTGCGTCGACGTCGACGACGATGGTGGCGTCCATGTCTCCGTGGAGCCCTTTATCGACGAGGAGCGGCATGTCATAAACCACGAACTCGGCACCGCCTTGGCGCGCTGCCTCGAAGCGTGCCTGGGTTTCTTCCTGGATACGCGGGTGGGTAATGGAGTTGAGAACAGCGGTTTTCTCGGCGCTGGCAAAAGCGCGGGAGGCCAAGAGACCGCGATCAAGGCTCCCATCGGGGAGCAGAATGTCCTGCCCAAAGGCCTCCGCCAGCTCAGTGAGTGCCGGCTGGCCTGGCTCAACGATGTCACGGGCGATGCGGTCTGCATCGACCAGTACCCAGCCTTCCTGCACGAGGAGCTGCGCTACGGTGGATTTTCCGCTGCCGATTCCGCCGGTAAGTCCAATCAGTTTCATACCGGCTTAGGATACGCGAAAGGCCGCCTCTCCCCCAGCGGGAAAAGACGGCCTTTCCTAAGAAGCAATGTCCTTAGTTGCCAGCGAGCTTGTCGCGAAGAGCAGCGAGCTGCTCGTCGGATGCGAGGGAGCCGCCAACCTCTGCCTGAGAATCGGATGCCGGAGCTGCATCCTGAGACTCGGAAGAGTAGTTGGAGTTGGCAGCGGACTCGGCGGCCTCAGCGGCTGCAGCACGGTTGCGCTCGATCTGAGCGGTGTGCAGGTTGAAGCGACGCTCGGACTCGGCGTAGCGAGCCTCCCAAGCCTGGCGCTGCTCGTCGTAGCCCTCGAGCCACTCGTTGGTCTCCGGGTCGAAGCCCTCCGGGAACACGTAGTTGCCCTGCTCGTCGTAGGAGTCAGCCATGCCGTACTTGGACGGATCGAACTCGTCGGTGTAGTCCTCGTCTGCCTGCTTAACGGACAGGGAGATGCGGCGACGCTCGAGGTCGATGTCGATGACCTTGACCATGACTTCCTGGCCAACGTTGACAACCTGGTCCGGAACCTCCACGTGGCGCTGAGCCAGCTCGGAGATGTGGACGAGGCCCTCGATGCCCTCCTCGACGCGAACGAAGGCGCCGAACGGAACGAGCTTGGTGACCTTGCCCGGGACGATCTGGCCCACAGCGTGAGTGCGGGCGAAGACGCGCCACGGATCCTCCTGGGTTGCCTTCAGGGACAGGGACACGCGCTCGCGGTCCAGGTCAACGTCGAGGACCTCGACGGTGACCTCGTCGCCCACGGTGACAACCTCGGACGGGTGGTCGATGTGCTTCCAGGACAGCTCGGAAACGTGAACCAGGCCGTCGACACCGCCGAGATCGACGAAGGCGCCGAAGTTGACGATGGAGGAGACAACGCCCTTGCGGACCTGGCCCTTCTGCAGCTGGTGCAGGAACTCGGAGCGGACCTCGGACTGGGTCTGCTCGAGGTATGCGCGGCGGGACAGGACAACGTTGTTGCGCTGCTTGTCCAGCTCGATGATCTTGGCCTCGAGCTCCTGGCCGATGTACGGCTCCAGGTCGCGAACGCGGCGCATCTCAACGAGGGAAGCCGGGAGGAAGCCACGGAGGCCGATGTCCAGGATGAGACCACCCTTGACAACCTCGATGACGGTACCGGTAACCGGCTCTTCCTTGGCGTGCAGCTCTTCGACGGCGCCCCAAGCGCGCTCGTACTGTGCGCGCTTCTTGGACAGGATCAGACGGCCTTCCTTGTCCTCCTTGGTGAGAACAAGAGCGTCGATCTCGTCGCCGACCTCGACAACCTCATCCGGGTTGACGTCGTGCTTGATGGAGAGCTCGCGGGACGGGATGACGCCTTCGGTCTTGTAACCGATGTCGAGCAGGACCTCGTCGTGGTCAACCTTGACCACGGTGCCCTCGACGATGTCACCATCGTTGAAGTACTTGATGGTGGCGTCGACAGCTGCGAGGAAGTCCTCTGCGGTTCCGATGTCGTTGATCGCAACCTGAGGGGTGTTAGAAGTTGGCATGTAGTTATGCTCCGAATAAACGTAGGAGATCGTAATTGGACAGTTACGCGTCTCTTGAAAAGCGTCATTAAGCAGCGTAAATACGCAAGGCTTAAGATGGATTCCAATCCCGACTCGCAGCCGTGCCAAGCTCTCCTACAGTAGCCCAGCGCGTCCCGAGTCATAGACACGCCCGTACAACCCTACATCCTCGCAGCTAAAACGGCAAATACGACACGAAAAAGAAATTGGGAGAGGAACAATGTCTTCAGCATCTTTTTCTGCATCCGCAGCCAATCGTGAGTTTTGGGATGATGACGCCGACTCCTACCACGCGGAACACCCCGAGTATCTATCCTCTTTCTATTGGTGCCCGGAGATGCTGCATGAGGCTGATGCGCAGCTGCTTGGCGACGTCTCCTCCGCTACCGTCCTCGAGCTCGGCTGCGGCTCCGCGCCGTGCACGCGGTGGCTGCAAGGACGCACGCACTTTGCGACGGGCTTCGATCTCTCGTCTGGAATGCTCTCCCATGCTGAGACTGGCCTGCCACTCGTTCAAGCAGATGCCTTGGCGCTTCCCTATCGCGATGAAGCCTTCGACGTCGTCTTCTCCGCCTTCGGCGCCTTGCCCTTCGTGGCCGACCTAGACCTAGCTCTGCGCGAGGTCCACCGGGTCCTGCGCCCACGTGGCCGCTTCGTCTTTTCTGTGCCACACCCGATGCGCTGGGTCTTCCCCGACGATCCCCAGGTCCTCACCGCAGCGCTGTCCTATTTCGAGCGCGCCTACCTCGAGCAGGATGCCAACGACGAGCTCACCTATGCCGAGTTTCACCGCACGATGGGTGATTGGGTGCGAGCGCTCCAGGTGCGCGGTTCATTTGAAATTCACAACCTCATCGAGCCCGAGTGGCCAGAGGGCCTCGACATCACTTGGGGCCAGTGGTCTCCTGAAAGGGGAGCCATTTTCCCCGGTACCGCCATCTTCGTCTGCGACGCGCGCTAAGCCGGATACCGCCCACCCTGTTGCCGAGTCTGCCGGTCGCAGCGAACTAAGCTGGCAGTCATGCTTCAAGAACGCCTCGGGATCTTTCTGCGCCGCACGGTGGCGTGGTGGATCGACGCCTTCCTTGCCGCCGCCGTGATCGTGGTGCTCAAGTGGCTCATCAACCTCAGCACCGATGGCGCCCTCACAGGCAGGGCGGGCGCCATATATGACATCGTCGCCCTCGCCCTCGTCTTCTACGTCTACCGTGTGTGGGCGGAGGCGACAAAGCAGACCTCCCTGGGTAAGTGGTCGCTAAAGCTGGAGGTCATTGCTGAGCATCCCGGCATCGCCAGCGCTGCAATTCGCAACAGCTGGCTACTCCTCACCCTTGTTGCACTGACAGGACTCCCCTATGTTGAGGCAACCATTTTGGCCATCCTCGGATTGAGCGTCCTGCTGCTGGGACAAACTCCCTTCGATCTCCTCGCCGGGTGCTTGGTGGAGCGCCGCACGCCCACCGAGGACGAGCGTGCGGTGGGCTTGACTTAAATCCCTAAAGCGCTCTCTAGTGCGCTGCGGCGTCCCAGTTCTTCCCCTCCCCCACGGAAACCTCGAGGGGCACGGTCAACTCGATAGCCTTGTCCATCTCGCGTTCTAGGATGCTCTGGACTTCCTCGGTTTCACCTGGAGCTACCTCCACAACGAGTTCGTCGTGAACTTGGAGGAGCACGCGTGAAGCCATGCCTTCCAAAGCCTTGTCCACGCGGATCATGGCGACCTTGATGATGTCTGCCGCCGTGCCCTGGATGGGGGCGTTGAGGGCCGCACGCTCGGCGTTTTCGCGCGCCACGCGGTTGTCGGAGTTGAGCTCCGGCAGGTAACGGCGGCGCCCAAAGACCGTGGAGGTGTAGCCATCCTTGCGAGCCTGCACGACAACCTCATCGAGGTAACGCTTCACACCACCGAAGCGTTCGAAGTAGCTCTCCATAATCTCCTTGGCTTCGCGTGCCGGGATACCTAGCTGCTGTGACAGACCATAAGCGGAGAGACCATACACAAGGCCATAGGACATGGCCTTGACGCGGCGGCGCAGCTCCGGTGTGACCTCATCCACCGGAACGTCAAAGACCTTGGAGCCGACGTAGTTGTGCAGATCCTCGCCCTCACGGTAGGCCTCGATGAGCCCGGGGTCAGCGGAGAGATGAGCCATGACGCGCATCTCGATCTGCGAGTAGTCCGCCGTAATCAGGGTTTCATAGCCTTCCCCCACCACGAAGGCCGAGCGGATCTGGCGGCCCGCCTCCGTGCGCACCGGAATGTTTTGCAGGTTCGGCTCCGTGGAGGACAACCGGCCTGTTGAAGTCACAGTCTGGTTGAACGTGGTGTGGATGCGCCCATCCGGCTGGATGGTCTTGATGAGCCCCTCCAGCGTCGTTTTCATCTTCTGGTACTCGCGGTGCGCCAGCAGGTGATCCAAGAAGGGGTGCGGGTGGGTAGCAGCGAGCTGCTCGATTTCCTTAGCCGCGGTGGAATAGCCCGTCTTAGTTTTCTTCGTCTTCGGCATATCGAAGGTCTCAAAAAGCACCGCCTGCAGCTGCTTCGGAGAGTTCAGGTTGAGGGAGTCGTCGCCAGCCAACTCACGGGCAGCGCGCTCCTGCTCGTTAACCTGCTCGATGAAGGCATCGCGCTGCGTCTCTAAGACGTCTCGGTCTACTGCGATGCCCGCGGCTTCCATGCGCGCCAGGATGCTCACCAGAGGCAGCTCAAGGTCGGTATAAAGCTCGAAGGAATCAATCTCCTGCAGTTGACTCGTCAACTCTGCCGCGAGCTCCATGATGGCGCCGGCCTGTTCAACCAGCTGATTGTCATCCAAGAGGGAGAGCTGCTCCGTGGCGGCCCCGAGGGACTTCTGCAGATGGCGCTGGTACACGTCCGTCAACGCATACGTGCGCTGGCCGGGCCGCAAAATGTAGGCAGCAAGTGCAGTGTCGTGGGCAATTCCGCGCAGCTTAATCCCACGCCCCGCCAGCATGTGCCAGGCCGCCTTTGCCTCGTGGAGGTACTTCGGCGCGTCGGACTCCAACCAGGCGGCCAGTGCGGCGTCATCGGCCGCGTCCAAGTCCCCCAATTCAATCTGGAGTCCTTCAAAGGAGGAATCGACGAGTGCTAGTGCTGCGGCATCACCCGCGCCCGGTGTTCCGTCGCCTTGCACGAAGACCGCTACGTGTTCTTTGTCCTCGAGCCACTCAGTCAGCGGAGTGTCCACCACGGTCACGGTCACTTCCGGGGTGTCCTCTAACGCAGCAGCTTCAGCTGCAGCGTCATGCGGGACGGCGTTGAGGACCCGCTCGCGCAGATTCGTGCCGAATTCCAACTCGTCGAAGCGAGCTGCCACCTCGCTAGCCACAGCTCCCTTAAAGCCGAGGTCCGCCGGGCCAACCTCCAGGTCCATGTCCGTCACCATTTGGGTGAGCTTCCGGTTGAGCTTGACCTGCTCGATGCGGTCGCGGAAGTTCTGCCCCGCCACGCCCTTTATCTCTTCGGCATGCTCGATGAGGCCATCCAAAGAGCCGTACTGCGTGATCCACTTCGTGGCGGTCTTCTCCCCCACCTTCGGGACAGACGGCAGGTTATCGGAGGGGTCCCCGCGCAGGGCTGCGAAATCTGGGTACTGCTCGGGGCTGAGGCCATACTTCTCTTCTACTGCCTCCGGGGTAAAGCGATGCAGCTTGGATACCCCTCGCATGGGATAGAGGACGGTCGTGGAGTCGTCGACAAGCTGCAAATAGTCGCGGTCACCGGTGACCAGGAAGGTCTCATAATCCGCGCCGGCCTGAGTGGACAACGTGGCCACGATGTCGTCAGCTTCGAAGTTATCGCGCGACAACGTGGTGATACCGAGGGTGTCCAAGACCTCTCGGATGAGCTCGACCTGGCCGCGGAACTCTTCTGGGGCCGCCTCCCGCTGCGCCTTGTATTCAGGGAACATCTCCGTACGGAAGGTCTTACGGCCCACATCGAACGCTACAGCGACGAAGTCCGGCTTTTCCTCAGTCAGAATGTTCGCCAACATGGAAAGAAAGCCATACACCGCATTGGTGTGCTGTCCGCCCGAGGTGGAGAAGTTCTCTGCGGGCAGTGCATAAAATGCGCGAAAGGCCATGGAGTGGCCATCAATGAGCAAGAGTCGAGGCTGAGAAGTAGTCACCCGGCCCATCCTAACGTGTTGCGCTCAATGACACCGTCGAGGGCCACAGGCAGGCAATTAGGTTCGAATTGGTCCGCTGCGCTAGTATCGTTGCTTGTGCGCCCCTGTAGCCCAATTGGCAGAGGCAACGGATTCAAAACCCGTGTAGTGTGAGTTCGAGTCTCACCAGGGGCACAATTCCACCCCACGACAGAGCCTGTTGTGGGGTGTTAGCGTTTTCAATGGAAAGGAACCCGTCGCCATGCGTCGCACTATCATCGCTGTGAGCACCGCCATTGCCCTCACCGTAGGCGGCACCGCCGCTGCTACTGCTGCCGAGTCCAGCGCGGACAAGCAGATATCCACCAAGGTTGAAGGCTCTTCTTACTATCAAGAACTGCGCAAGTCCACGGCTTCCTCCAACGATCCTCAGCTGAATAATTTCTACGCAGTGCTTCTCGACGGCCTCGTCGGCCTCACTGTCTTCGCCATCCTGGGTTCGATCTACGGTGAAGTATCCAAGCGCCTGCCGATGTAAAAGGCGTATAACCTTCTACTGACTGAATAGTTTGCATAAGCCTGCGTTGTGGTGAGAGAATAAAAAGTCATCTGCTCACCCGCTCTTCCCGGCACGGCAATCCCACCGGGTAGACAGTCAAGGTTACTTTCGGTTTATGCATTATCTTTTCAACGCCATTCGCGGCGCCCTTATTGGCATGGCCGAGTTAGTCCCCGGAATCTCCGGCGGCACCGTTGCGCTCATCGTCGGCATCTATGAGCGCGCTTTGCATAACGCCAATGATCTCATCTCCGGCCGTTTCAAGAAGGTCGAATGGGGCTTCCTCGTCTCCGTAGCCGTCGGCATGTTCGCCGCCGTTTTCGGCTTCTCCACGATCCTCCATAACTTTGTGGAGGGCCAAGTTTCGCTATCCAGCGCGCTCTTCCTCGGCATGGTCGCCGTGTCTATCATCGTGCCGCTGAGCATGATGTCGCGCGTTTCACCCGCGTCCATCGCCGCGCTTGTTATCGCCGCCGTCGCAATCTTCTTCGTCACCGGCTTCACCTCCACCCCAGTGGAAGACCCCAACCTGCTCGTGGTTTTCCTAGCGGCCATGGTGGCTGTGTGCGCGCTCGTTCTTCCCGGTGTGTCAGGCTCCCTCATTTTGCTGACCATGGGCCTCTACGCGCCGATTATCGGTGCGGTCTCAGACCGCAACATGGTCGTCGTGGGTGTCTTCGCACTCGGCGCGGTGTGTGGCCTCGCAGCTTTCGTCAAGGTATTGAACTACCTGCTGGATAATCACCGCGATGTCACCCTTGCAGCCATGGCTGGTTTCATGCTCGGCTCCCTGCGTGCGTTGTGGCCGTGGGGCGCTGACCAAGACGCCTCCACACCACTGATCCTGCTTATGTTCGCGATTGGTGGCATTATCGTGGCCATTTTCATCGTTGTGGACCGGCGCAAAGCCGCTAGCTACCAAGAGAGTTAAAGCATGAGAAAGAAAACGGCCATCATCGTGGGCGCTGCCGGGTTGCTAGCATCCGCAACCCTCTCCGGCTGTGTTACCAACGTGGAGCCGGCGCTGCCGGAAGGCTGGTCTGCGCCCAACGTGGACGAAGTTCCCGAGATTGCCGCGATGTACGAGGATGCCGATGGCGTCCTTACAGTAGGCACGAACCCGCCTTTTGCGCCTTTCGAATTCAAGGATTCCGACGGCTCGATCATCGGCCTAGAGATGGACTTGGCCAATGCCGTCGCCCAAGTATTGGGGCTTGAATTTCAGCCGGTGGAGCAAGACTTCTCTATGATTCTGCCGGCGGTCCAAGCCGGACAAATCGATCTGGGCGGTTCCGGATTCACCGATACCGATGAGCGGCGCGAGAACTTCGATTTCGTCGATATTCTTTATGCCGGCATTCAGTGGGCGAAACTCACCGATGGCCCCAATGACGTGGACCCATCCAACCCCTGTGGCCTCACCGTCGCGGTGCAGCGCACCACGGTATCGGAGACCGACGATCTGCGCCCCAAGCAGGAAGCCTGCGACGGCGACCTGACCATTCTTCCCTATGACACGAGCGATAATGCCGCCCTAGCGGTCCTGATGGGGCGCGCTGATGCTCTCTCAGCGGACTCCCCCGTTTCTGCCTGGGCTGTTAACCGCTCAGATGGACGTATGTCCATGGTCGGCGAAATGTTCGACGCGGCACCCTACGGCTTCGCCGTGCCCAAGGATTCTGACCTCGGACCCGCCGTGGCCGCGGCACTCCAACACCTCATCGACACCGGAGCCTATGCAGAGATACTCAATAAGTGGGGCGTCGACGAGGGCCTCGTCGAGCACGCAATGATTAATGAAAGGCCGATCAATGACTAACTCCTCTCTCCCGGCAGCGTCGGAGTCGTCGGCTTCGACTACCCCAGAAAAGATCGAAGCCCGCCCACTGCGCCACCCCTGGCGCTGGGTCTTCGCTACCCTCCTCGCGCTGCTTGCAGTGTGGTTCATCATCTCCTCGGCGCGCAATGAGGCCTTCGGGTGGGGCACGTATTTCCAGTATCTCTTCGATACTCGGATTGCCACCGCTGCGCTGCACACCATTGCCATTACGATCCTGGCGATGATCATCGGCGTCGTGGGCGGCGCTGCCCTCGCGGTGATGCGCATGTCCCCCAACCCTGTGCTGGGAGGCGTGTCGTGGGTCTTCCTGTGGCTCTTCCGTGGCACGCCAATCTACGTACAGCTAGTTTTCTGGGGTCTACTTTCAGCCCTCTACCAATCCATCAACCTAGGATTCGCGGAGATTTCCCTCACCGAGGTGCTCACTAACGCATTCCTTCTTTCCGTTTTGGGCTTGGGCCTCAACGAAGCCGCATACATGGCGGAGATTGTCCGCTCCGGTATCTCCTCCGTTCCGGAAGGCCAGAAGGAAGCCAGCAAGGCCCTGGGAATGGGCTGGTGGATGACCATGCGCCGCACGGTGCTGCCGCAGGCTATGCGCATCATCATCCCGCCGACCGGCAATGAGTTCATTTCTCTGCTCAAGACTTCCTCCCTTGTGGTTGCCATTCCCTACACCGCCGAAATCTTTGGCCGCGCTACGGATATCTCCGCTGCGCTCTTCGAGCCCATTCCGCTTCTGATGGTGGCCGCGACGTGGTACCTGGCCATCACCTCTCTGCTCATGGTGGGCCAGTACTTCCTGGAGCGCCGCTTTGAGCGCGGCGCCACCCGCGAGCTCACCGGCCGCCAGCTGGCCGCGCTAGCGGATGCCGAAGGAACTATCCCCCGCAACGTCTCTGTCATCCCGGAGGTAAAGAACTAATGACCACCCCCATGATCTCCGCGCAGAATGTGCACAAATCCTTCGGCCAGCTCGAGGTTCTTAAAGGAATCGACCTCACCGTCATGCCCGGCGAGGTCACCTGTCTCTTGGGTCCCTCCGGTTCCGGCAAGTCCACCTTCCTGCGCTGCTGCAATCACTTAGAGAAGGTCACGGCCGGCCGACTCTACATCGACGGCGAGCTCATCGGTTTCCGCGAGCGCAACGGCGTCCTCTATGAGATCTCCGAGAAGGAAGCCGCCGCCCAGCGCCAGGATATCGGCATGGTCTTCCAACAGTTCAACCTGTTTAGCCACCGCACCGTGCTGGAAAACATCATCGAGGCACCGGTCCAGGTAAAGAAGCAGAGCCCAGAGCAAGCCAAGAAGAAGGCCATGGAGCTGCTGGAAAAGGTTGGCCTCGCGCACAAGGCGGAGGCCTACCCGGTGCAACTGTCTGGTGGTCAGCAGCAGCGTGTCGCCATTGCCCGTGCGGTTGCCATGGACCCGAAGCTGATGCTTTTCGACGAGCCCACTTCCGCCCTCGACCCCGAGCTCGTCGGTGAGGTTCTCCGCGTCATGAAGGAGCTTGCCGCCGATGGCATGACCATGCTCGTTGTTACCCACGAGATGGGCTTTGCCCGAGAGGTCGCCGACACCATTGTCTTCATGGATGGCGGCAGCGTCGTCGAAACCGGCACCCCGGAGCAGGTCTTGGACAACCCGCAGCACCAGCGCACGAAGGATTTCCTCTCTTCGCTGCTCTAGCACGGAACACCGCCGCCGCAACTGCCCTAGTTGCCAAAGTTATTGCCTCTGACTCAAGATCTGGCAATAACTTCGTCAACTA
>NZ_KV819499.1:87581-144813 GCF_001815175.1 Corynebacterium sp. HMSC034H07 | reverse complement strand
GGCAATAACTTCGTCAACTAGGGCAGTTTTCTATTTGAACCCGTCCAAGACAAAGCTCCGACCAGTTCACAAAGGATAGCTGGCCGGAGTTTTCTGAAGAGAGCTAGCGAAACAGCTAACGCTAGCGGTGGGGTTCTATTCGGTGTCCCTTTCCGTTTCCGCAGTCTCAGCGGGCTCCTCAGAGTCCTCGGCGGAGGCCGAGGCCATGGGGCTATCCGCGGACTGGGCTTGGATGACGTCATCCAGCACCGCGTGGATGTAGGGCGCGGCCTTGTCATTGGAGTACTCCGAGGCAAGCTCTACGCCTTCGACGAGCGCAGTCGCGTTGGGAACATCCGCGTTGAAGAGGATTTCCCATACCGCTACGCGCATGATCGCGCGGTCAACAGCAGGGATGCGCTCGAGGGACCATTCGCTTGAAAGGTACCGGGCGATGGCGTCATCGATAGCGTCCAACTCTTCAGCTGCGCCGCTGACGATCTCGCGGGTGTACTCAGCGATCGGCGCCACACCATTTTCCGGATCGCGGGCAAGCTCGACGCGGTCCTCCACGATTGCTACCGGATCAACATCGCGAGACTCTGCCTCGAAGAGGATATCTGCGGCTCGGCGGCGCGCACGGTAGCGCGCCGTGTGACGCTTATAGTTAGGCTCTGGCTGGGTCATCTTAGTTGTTAACGCGAGACAGGTACTCGCCAGTACGGGTATCGATCTTGAGGGTGTTACCGGTCTCAATGAACAACGGAACCTGGATCTCAGCACCGGTCTCGAGCGTCGCCGGCTTAGTGCCGCCGCTGGAGCGGTCACCCTGCAGGCCCGGCTCAGTGTGCTCCACCTTCAGGTCAACGGAGATCGGCAGCTCACCGAACAGAGCCTCACCGTCGTGGAAGGAGACCTGGACGCGCATGTTTTCCAGAAGGAACTTGCCGGCGTCGCCGAACTTGTCAAATGGCAGCTCGTACTGCTCGTAGGTCTTATCATCCATGACCACGTAGTTCTGGCCATCGTTGTACAGGTAGGTCATGTCGCGGCGGTCGACGTTAGCGGTCTCCACCTTCACGCCAGCGTTGAAAGTCTTGTCCGTTACCTTGCCAGAGACCACGTCCTTGAGCTTGGTACGCACGAAAGCTGGGCCCTTGCCCGGCTTCACATGCTGAAACTCAACAATCTGCTGCAGCTTGTTGTCGATCTTCAGAACGAGACCGTTCTTGAAATCAGTGGTATCTGCCATGAAATGACTCTCCCAAATTACTTGTAGTCGAAACTATGAAAACAGTGTCTAAGCATACCGTACGCACGGCACCAGCGGAGCGAAGGGGTGCTGGCTACAGCACCTGAAGTTCCTTCGGGTAGGGCGTAATGATCTTCGGCGCACCGGAGGTAATGAAAAGGCTGTCCTCGATACGAACGCCGCCCTTGCCCGGAACGTAAATGCCTGGCTCGATGGTCAGCGTCATACCTTCAGCCAACTCGCCCTTCCCGGTCTTTGCTGCGGAGGGGCCTTCGTGCACGTCAAGCCCGATGCCGTGGCCGGTGGAGTGGACGAAGTACTCGCCATAGCCGGCCTCGGTAATGATTTCGCGGCAGGCCGCGTCGACGTCGACAAGCTTCGCGCCCGGCACCGCAGCCTTGACGCCTGCTTCCTGGGCCCGCAGCACGACGTCATAGATCTCGCGGGCGAAGTCGGTGACCTCACCGATGACAAAGGTGCGTGTGCAGTCGGAGTTAAAACCGCGCAGGTGAGCGCCGAAATCAATCGTGACCAAGTCGCCCTTGCGCAGCTCACGGTCATCTGCACCATGGTGCGGCTTAGCGGAGTTTTCGCCGGAGGCCACGATGGTGTCAAAGCTCACGCGCTCCGAACCGAGCATGCGCATGCGGTATTCCAGGTCAGCAGCGACCTGTCGCTCCGTGCGGCCAGCAGCTACCTCACCAGCCTCGATGAGCTCGGTGAGCGCCTGGTTTGCCAAAGCGGCAATTTCTTCCAGTTTCTGGAGTTCAATGTTGTCCTTGACCAGGCGAATCTTCTCAATCACCCCGGTGACGGGTACCAGCGTTACGCCTTCGGGCTTTGCCTTCTCCAGACGCTCGAGTTGTGCGACAGTGACATAGTCCGCCTCGTAGCCAACCCGCAGATCATCGGATACCTTCTCCAAGAGGTGCGGGCCCACATCGCGGCCAAGGCTGGCTTCGATATCCGGGACTTCCTGGGCAATCTGGGTGGTGTAGCGGCCATCAGTTGCCATGAGCGCGGAGAGATCCTTGCGGAGCAACAAACCGCCATTCGAGCCGGAAAAACCTGTCAGGTAGCGCACGTGCGTCAAGTGGGTAACAATAATGGCGTCAATGCGCTGGCCGGACAGCTCGGTCATAAGCTTACGGCGACGGTTGCTATAACGAGTATCGGCTAATGCCATGAGAGAACCACTCCATTCATTTTCAAGCGATACTCCATGATAGCTAATTTGCCAGTAGGTACCCCAGTGCCGCGACGTAGCCATACGAGCCCAGCCCTGCGATAACACCGCGCGCGAGTGGACTGAGGTAAGAGTGTTGGCGGAAAGCCTCGCGTGCATGCACGTTGGAGAGGTGAACTTCGACGAAACCGGCGCCATCGGCTACCTCCGCCAAGGCATCTCGTAGCGCCACCGACGTGTGGGTAAAGCCGCCTGGGTTGATGATCACGGGCCAGCCTTCGTCGGCGGCTCGATGCACTTGCTCGATGAGTTCACCCTCATGGTTGGACTGGAAGAAGACGATCTCTTCCTCCCCCGCCGCGGCGCGCACTTGGCTTTCGATATCCGCTAGGCTTTCGCTGCCGTAAATCTCCGGCTGGCGCTTCCCCAAACGGTTCAGGTTGGGGCCGTTGAGAACGAGGATGGTCATGGTGTGCGCTCCTTAAACTTCAGGGGGTCAGCTGAAACTCTACGAGGCCAGTTGCGCGTAAGCTGCGCGCAACTCCTCTTCTGTGGCGTCTTCTAGGCGGGTTGTTTGCCCAATACCAGTGAGCGCGACGAAGCGGATGCGACCCTCGCGGTTCTTCTTGTCGTGCCGCATGCCGTCGAGCAACTCCTCGAAGTGGCCCTGCTCATAGGTGGTGGGCAGCCCAATCCGGGTGAGGATGTCTCGGTGGGTGGCGACGAGGCTGGCGTCGATAAGCCCCCGAGCGTGGGACAGGTGCGCAATAAACATCATGCCCACCGCCACAGCACGGCCGTGGCGCCACGAGTAATTTTCGCGGCGTTCCACGGCGTGGCCGAAGGTGTGGCCGTAATTGAGGGTTTCGCGCAGACCGGACTCCTTCAAGTCCTGGCCCACCACGTGTGCCTTGACGGCAATGGACCGCTCGATGAGCTCAGGAAGCAGGCCTTCCGGTTTGAGGCAAGCGGCGGGGTCCGCTAGATAGTGCTCGATGATGCGTGGATCGTGAATGAAACCAGTCTTGATGATTTCTGCGGATCCGGCGATGATCTCGTCTTCGGGCAGAGTGCGCAGGTGATCCAGGTCGACGAAGACTGAATCCGGCTCGTGGAACGCACCAACGAGGTTCTTTCCTGCGGCCGTGTTGATACCGGTCTTCCCGCCCACGGCAGCATCAACCATCGCCAGCAACGTCGTCGGAGCCTGAATAACCGGGATGCCGCGCATCCACGTTGCCGCGGCAAAACCCGCCAAATCTGTGACGGCACCGCCGCCGAGGCCGATGACTGCATCGCGGCGGCTAAACCCAGCGTCACCAAACACATCCCACAGACGTGCCAACACATCAAGCTGCTTGGCAGCCTCGGCATCGGGAACCTCGACCGGGGTGGCCTCGAGGCCCTGTGCGCTGGCTTGCTCAGCGAGTTTGCGGGCAGCTTGGGACAGCGGCGGCTGGTGGATAATCGCCACCTTCGCCGCACCAATACTGGCGGCGCGCTCAATCATCGCAGCACTGAGCCCACTGCCGATCGTGACCTCGTAGGGGGATGGTCCGTTAACCGGAATGGTGTGCATGGGAGCGGCTCCTTCAGCAGCGCTAGTAGTCGTCTTCATTAGTCGTCGCGGGGGTGGAGTGACAATAAGCCAGTGTCTTAGAGAGTCTCAAGGAAGCTCAAAATATCGCCCACCACCTGCTGCGGGGAGCGCACGCCTGTGCGTACCTTTAAATCTGCAACCTTGGTGTAGAGCGGCCGTCGCTCCTCCAAGAGTTGGGAATAATGCGCGAGGGGATCCGCCGACTCGAGAATCGGGCGGTTGGTACCCCCCATCGTGCGGGTGACGCCTTCTTCGGGTGTGATGTCGAGGTAGACGACGGTCAGGCTGTCGAGCAAGTCACGGGTCGATTCTGTCAGCACGGCACCGCCACCTAGGCTCACCACCCCGGTGGTAGCCAGTGCCTCGCGCACGACCTCGGCTTCCACTTCGCGGAATTCCGGCTCACCCAGCTCGGAGAAAATCTCGCCGCACTTCTTTCCATAGCGCGCCTCAATGAGGCTGTCGGTATCAACAACGTCGCAATTCAGTGCCCGCGACAGGCGGCGACCAATCGTGGTTTTGCCGGCACCGGGAGGTCCTACAAGGACGACGTGTGGGGAGTTCATGCGTCACCCCACTCCAGTCGGCCTGCCACGTAGTCCTGGTAGGCAGCGATGTTGCGCTTGGTTTCGGCGAGGCTATCGCCGCCGAATTTCTCCAGCACCGCACGCGCGAGAACGAGCGCCACCATCGCCTCTGCCACGACACCGGCAGCCGGTACCGCGCAGACGTCGGAACGTTGGTGAATAGCGGTAGCCGCCCCACCTGTGGCCATGTCGACCGTCTTGAGCGCACGCGGGACCGTGGAAATCGGCTTCATCGCCGCGCGGACGCGCAGCGTCTGGCCGTTGGTCATGCCGCCTTCCAGACCACCAGCGCGGTTAGTCTCACGATCCACGCCATTGTCGGTGCGGACCATTTCATCGTGCGCTTCGCTCCCGCGGCGGCGGGCCTCAGCGAAGCCATCGCCGACCTCGACGCCTTTGATCGCCTGAATCCCCATCAAGGCGGCGGCGAGCTGTGCGTCGAGGCGGTCTTCACCCGAGGTGTGCGAGCCCAAGCCAATCGGCAGGCCTTCCACGATCACCTCGACAATGCCGCCCAGAGTGTCTCCCTGCTTTTTCGCGGTTTCGATTTCTGCGATCATGGACTCTTCCGCCGCCTTATCGCAGGCGCGTACCGGTGAAGCGTCGATAGCCTCAAGGTCCGCGAAGCTAGGATGCGGGCCCTCATAAGGTTCTGAGGCGCCGATGGAAATGACGTGAGACAGCACCTCGACTCCCAAGGATTCGCGGAGGAAGTTGCGCGCGACCGTGGCCGCGGCCACGCGAGCAGCGGTCTCGCGTGCGGAGGAACGCTCCAGAATCGGACGAGCCTCCGCGTGATCAAACTTCACCATGCCGGCGAAATCGGCATGCCCCGGGCGAGGACGAGTGAGCGGGGCGCCGCGGCCGGAAGCCATCGCCTTAGCGGTCTCCGGGTCATCGAGATCGAGCGCGTCCGGGGACATGATGGTGGTCCACTTCGGCCACTCCGTGTTGCCGATCATGATGGCAATTGGGCTTCCCAGAGTCAGTCCGTGGCGAATGCCACTGAGCAAGGTGAGCTCATCGGCCTCGAACTTCATGCGGGCACCGCGGCCATAGCCGAGGCGGCGGCGAGAGAGCTGGAGAGCGATGTCGTCTTGGGAAACGGGAACCCCGGCGGGCATGTGCTCGATGAGTGCAACGAGTGCCTGGCCGTGAGATTCACCTGCGGTAGTCCAACGAAGCATGCGGACTATTATCACACGCTAGGAGTTCTTTCGGGGGCACTGGGCCGCCTATCACACCGTGTCGGGGCTAAACAGCACGACAAGTGCTGCCGCAATGAGCATGCCGGGCCCGTGCGCGGGTTTCCGATCCTGCGTTATGAACCCCCAGAGCAGCGTGCTCAGCGACGCCCCTACCATCGCGAACGCTACCCCTAGTACTCCCGCCGCGTGGGCGGTCACCATGCCCAGTGGCAACGCCAGCTTGAGATCACCCCCGCCCACGCTTCCGGCGCGGCTCAGCAATGCAACCAGAATATAAAGCCCCGGCCATAGCAGCCCGGCTGGGTCGAACCACCACAGCGACAGCACGGCGGCAGGCAGGGTCAGATAGTTGGGCAGGCGTTTGAAACGCAGGTCATAAACGATTAAGGCACACCCCCACGCCAGGAAAAGCACATCCCCCATGACTGCGCAGCCTACCGTGCGGGGTGCTGCCGCGCATGCTGTTGATTAAGGAAGCTTGAGCGCAGCGTTGAGAGCAGCCAGCATCTCTGCCCGCGGGGCGGTGTGCCCGGTGAATTGTTCAAACTGCGAATAAGCCTGGTTGGCCAGCATGATGTGCCCGCCGACGGTCGGATAGCCATCAGCAGCCGCATACACAGTCAACGGGGTGGGCCATGGATCGTAGATAACGTCGAACACCGGAGCCTTGGCCAACTGGGTCAGATGCTCTTCCACGGCGGCGGAGGGAACAGTGGAGACGATGAGGTCCACCGAACGCGCTAACCCCGCGAGATCCTCGCCAAAAGATGCCGAGTGGAGGGAGAGGCCAAGAGCGTCGCCCAGCGGGCGTAGCTCGGCGAGGCGGTCGGAGCGATTGAGCACGGTGACATCGGTGACACCACGCTGGGCTAGCCCCCACAGGACCGGCCGTGCGGTACCGCCTGCACCGATGAGCAAAGCCGTCGCGGGCTGAGAGGACCCCAGCAGCTCTTCGAGTGCGCCCAGCACGCCTTCCGTATCCGTGTTGTCCGCGCGCCACCCCTCCGCGGTGCGCACCAGAGTGTTGGCAGAGCCGATGAGCTCGGCGCGCTCGCTCACGATGTCTGCGCAAGCCAAGGCGTCGAACTTCAATGGCATGGTTACCGAGAAACCTCGGTACTCTTCCCCTACCTCGGCGAGGAAGGCAGCCAAGTCGGTCACTTCGAACCTGGTGTAATCCCAGTCCTGCAGGTTCAGCGCATCATAGCCGGCCTTATGGAGGACCGGGGATAACGAATGCTCGATGGGGCTGCCTAGAACTGCGGCGCGCGGCATCCTATTACTGCTCCTCTGCTGGTGGCTCGCCGGCGCCTTCGCGCTGGCTGTCCAGGATGCCAGAGCGCACCGCATCATCGACGTTGGCGAGGTGCTCATCATAGTTGTCGGTAAAGACCGTCGTGCCCTTGTCATCAACCGTGACGAAGAAGAGCCAATTGCCCTCTGCCGGGTTCTCCATAGCCTGGATGGCCTCCTCCGACGGCGAGGCGATCGGGGAATCCGGAAGACCATCCTTCGCATAGGTATTCCACGGGGTCTCGCGGTTACGGTCCTCATCGGTGGTGGCCAGCTCGACGTCCTCGAGCCCGTAGTTCACAGTGGAGTCCAACTCCAAGCGCATCGGCTCGTCGAGGCGGTTAAGGATGACGCGCGCAACCTTGTCGAATTCACCGGCCGGCGACTCACGCTCCACCAGGGATGCTGCGGTCAGAAGCTCATAGGGTTTCAGGCCAATGGCCTGGGCGCGGTCGACAATGTTGGTGTCGTTGTACTTCTTCGTCGAACGAGTGATGAGATCGGTCAGGATCTCCTGGGCATCCATGTTCGGGTCAAGCACGTACTGTCCCGGGGCGATAAGCCCCTCAATACGCTTGGGATCCTCGCCGCGGGCACGGACTTCCTCCACAGCCCAGTCCGGCGCACCCAGTTCGGCTGGGTCTACCGTGGCCGCGATCTTCTCTAGTTCCTCGGCGGATACGCAACCACCCTCCTTACAGGAGACCTGCGAGATCAGGGAGTAAATACCAAACCGGACATCGCCCCCCAGTACGTTGACGTCCAGCAACGTCGCTCCGCCGTGCACGTCGAGCAAGTCCACCATGTTGGCGTCATCAAGCAGTGCCTCCACGGCGGATTTGGCGCTCATCTCCTCTTGGAGACGGTAAAACCCGGGCTTGATTTGGCTCGCGCGCGGATTGGAATTGGCCGCCGAAGAGAAAGCCTCAGGCGTCTTCACCACATTCTTTTCTGCTAGCTCAGGTGCCAGTTCTCCCATGGATGAGCCTTCCGGGACCTGAACGAGCTGTGTTACACCATTGCCTTGTCCCTCATAGTCCAAGGTATTGCCCCCTCCCAACAGGCGGAAACCGATGTAGCCGAGGCCGCCGATGATGAGGACAAGGCTGGCAATAAGCACGGCCATGCCGCGCTGGCGGCGCTTGACGTACTGGGGTTCCATCGAGCGTCCGATGCGTGAAGGTTTACGGCTCACGTACTTCGTCTCCTAGGTTTGAAGGGCTGTGGCCGTTCAACGCGAAATGGCGCGCATCCAGCCAGGATTGCAAAATTTCCACCGCGGCCGCTTGGTCGATAACCGAACGGCCGCGTCTCTCTGACACGCCAGAGGCTCGCAGTGCAGATGATGCCACCACTGTGGTGAGGCGCTCATCCACCATGCGCACAGGCGGAGGTGTGTTTATCGTGTCATCTTTTGCCAAGCGGCGGCGGATACGAAACGCGATTTCTTTGGCATGTTTAACACTTGATGAGCCGTTGCCCTTGAGATCACGCGGCAAACCGACTGCCACCTCGACGACGTCATACTCGTGAATAAGCTCAAGCAGTCGGTCGATGTCACCCTTGTCGCGGTCCTTAAAGCCGGTTTCGCGGCGGACGGTCTCGACCGGCATTGCCAGGCGGGCATCCCGATCGGAAACCGCCACGCCAATGCGGACGGTTCCGACATCGAGACCCAACCGGCGCCCCGGTCCGGGATCGTCTGCTCCTGGCTTATCGGGCTCTACGGCCATGGTGTTCCTCCTGGTCCTGAGAGTCAGCTACTACTGCACACCAACTCGTGCGCATCCATTAGTGGGTTTCGAGCTCATCACGGACGGCGTCGAAGGCAGCTTGCAGGCCTTCGGCGTTTGCGCCGGAACCTTGAGCCATATCGAGCTTACCGCCGCCCTTGCCATCAACGTAGCCGGACACCACCTTAACCAAGTCACCAGCCTTGACACCACGCTCGATGGCGGCCTTCGTAGCACCCACAATGAATGGCAGCTTGCCGCCCTCATTCTCCGATGCCAAGACGATCACACCAGCGACATCACCGAGGCGGTTCTTGATGTCGGAAGCCAGCGTGCGCAGGTCACCGCCGTTCACACCCTTAGGGAGCTTGACGGCCACGATGGTGAAATCGTTGACGGTCTTCGCCGTAGAGATCATCTCCGCAGTCTGGGACATGAGCTGGGCCTTGTGCAGCTCTGCAATCTGCTTCTCTGCGGCCTTGAGCTTCTCCGTCAGCTGTGCGATGCGTTCCGGCAGGTCCTCAGTCTGGACCTTCAGCTCGCGAGACACACCTTCCACCAGGGCTGCTTCCTTGGAGTAGTAACGGAAGGCATCCAAGCCCGAATAGGCCTCGATGCGGCGCGCGCCCGAACCCACGGAGGATTCGCCGAGAACCGAAACCGGCCCAATCTCAGCAGTATTGCTGACGTGGGTACCGCCGCAGAGCTCGATGGAGAAGGGCCCTCCCATCTCCACGACGCGAACCTCGGAACCGTAGTTCTCACCGAACAGGGCCATCGCGCCCATCTCCTTGGCCTTGTCCAAGGAAGTCTCGATGGTATTGACCGGGAAGTGCTGGTCTACCGCCTGGTTAGTCACCAAAGCGATCTCATCGAGCTGCTCCTGGGTGAGCTGGTCAGTGTAGTTAAAGTCAAAGCGCAAGTAACCCGGTCGGTTCAAGGAGCCAGCCTGGACAGCGGTCGGCCCCAGCACCTGGCGCAGCGCGGCGTGAATGAGGTGCGTGGCGGAGTGCGCCTGCACGGCACCGTGGCGCCACTGCTGGTCTACCTCGGCTGTTACGCCAGTGCCCAGTTCAAGGCCACCAGCGGTCACCGTAGCTTTGTGGACCCACAGCTTCTTACCGATCTTCTGCACGTCATTGACCTCAAGGAGGGTTTCACCGGCAATGATCCGGCCTCGGTCGGCGGTCTGGCCACCGGCTTCGGCGTAGAGCGGCGACTGGTCCAGAATTACCTCGACGGTGTCGCCTGCTTGGACTTCAGAGACCTTCTCGCCATCGCGGACGAGGCCGAGTACCTTGGCCTCGGATTCCAAGGTCTCGTAGCCCGTGAACAGAGTCGGATGGTTATCCACCCACTCGCGGTAGAGCGACAAGTCGGCGTGACCATGCTTCTTAGCCTGGTTATCAGCTTTGGCACGGCGGCGCTGCTCGCCCATGGCGGCATCAAAGCCCTCCATGTCCACGCTAAGGCCAGCTTCTTGGGCCATCTCCAATGTCAAGTCGATGGGGAATCCATAGGTATCGTGCAGTTCAAACGCCTTCTCACCGGACAGCACCTTCGGGGTGGCCGCGCGGGAGGTGCTCTTTAGCTCGTCGACAGCTTCGTCGAAAAGCTTGGTGCCCGACTCCAGGGTCTTGAGGAAGGCCTTCTCCTCCGCCACGGCGACGCGCAGGATGCGCTCACGGTTCTCCGCAATCTCCGGGTAGGACGGAGTCATGGTGTCCATGATGGTGTTCATGAAGCGTTCCATGGTCTCACCCTTCGCACCTAGCAGCTTGGCGGAGCGGATGATACGGCGCAGCAGTCGGCGCAGGATATAGCCACGGCCCTCGTTACCGGGGGTAACGCCATCCAGGATGAGCATCATGCCGGTGCGCGAGTGGTCCGCCACCACGCGGAAGCGGATCAAGTCTTCCTTCGGTGCATCGGGCGTGTATTTCGCCCCGGTGAGTTCCTCGGCAACGTCAATGACCGGGCGCAGCAGATCCGTCTCGTAGACGTTGTCCACGCCCTGCAGGATGCAGGCAACGCGCTCGATGCCCATGCCGGTATCGATGTTCTTCTTAGGCAACGGGCCGAGAATCTCAAAGTTGCCCTTGCCGATGCCTTCGCCGCGCTCGTTCTGCATGAAGACCAGGTTCCAGATCTCCATGTAGCGGTTATCGTCCGCGACGGGGCCACCGTCCTGACCATATTCCGGACCACGGTCATAGTAAATCTCAGAACACGGACCACACGGTCCGGGGATACCCATGGACCAGTAATTATCCTCCATGCCGAGGCGCTGAATGCGCTCGCGGGGAACACCGATCTTGTTGTGCCAGATATCGGCTGCCTCATCGTCATCGAGGTAGACCGTGACCCACAAACGCTCGGGATCTAGCCCCAAGCCTCCATCCTCTACCGAGTTCGTCAGCAGGTTCCAGGCGTGGGTGATAGCACCCTCTTTGAAGTACTGGCCAAAGGAGAAGTTGCCTGCCATCTGGAAGAAGGTGTTGTGGCGGGTGGTGATGCCTACTTCCTCGATATCCAAGGTGCGCACGCACTTCTGGATGGAGGTCGCCGTACCGTTAGCAAAAGGCGGGTTCTGCTGGCCCAAGAAGTAGGGCTTGAAGGGAACCATGCCGGCGTTGACGAAGAGCAGGTTCGGGTCATCCAGGATCAGCGACGCGCTGGGGACGGCCTCGTGGCCGGCCTTGACGAAGTGCTGGGTAAAGCGTTCCCGGATCTCATGAGTCTTCACGAGCAAAAGTCCTTCACTGTTGAGAGGTTTCTAGTCAGCGCTCAACTTTACCCGTCCGGTGCTGTGCTTAGCGACGCCGCCCCCGGATGATGTCCCGCAACCTTCCCAGGTACTCGCGCACGCGCTTTTCCGCTCCGTGGTCGGTGGGCTGATAATACTCGGCATCGGCCAGCGTCTCCGGCAGATACTGCTGGGCTAGAACACCGCGTGGATCATCATGCGGGTACTGATAGCCGACGGCGTTACCTAGGCGCTTAGCACCCTCGTAGTGCCCGTCGCGCAAGTGCGGCGGGACGTAACCGCTCTTACCGGCCCGGACATCGGCCTGAGCAGAATTGATGGCATTAATAACGGAATTCGACTTCGGCGCAGTAGCCAGGTGGATCGTGGCCTGAGCCAGCGGGATGCGCGCCTCGGGCAGGCCGATCAGCGCAGCGGCCTCCGCGGCGGCCACGGCGGTGGGTAGCGCGGTGGGGTCGGCCATCCCAATGTCCTCTGAGGCGTGCACGATGAGCCGGCGCGCAATGAAGCGTGGATCCTCGCCAGCCTCAATCATGCGGGCGAGGTAGTGCAACGCAGCATCGACGTCAGAACCGCGAATGGACTTGATGAACGCGGAGACTACGTCATAGTGCTGGTCGCCGTCACGGTCATAGCGCACCACCGCGCGGTTGACGTTGTCTTTGAGAATGTCGACGGTGAGCTCGCCACCATCTGGTACCGCCTCAGCCGCAGCCTCAAGGTAGGTCAGCGTGCGACGCGCATCTCCTCCGGCGAGCAGCACCAGTTGGTCCAGAGCGTCTTCCGTTGCGGTGATTCGCCCGGCTAAGCCGCGCTCGCTCGTCAGCGCTCGCTCGGCGAGAGTGCGCAGGGAGGCGTCGTCAAGCGGCTCCAACTGCAGCAGCAGCGAACGCGAGAGCAGCGGCGCCACCACGGAAAAGGAAGGATTTTCGGTGGTGGCTGCCACGAGCAGCACCGTCCGGTTTTCCACCGCAGCAAGTAACGCGTCCTGCTGGGTTTTGGAGAAGCGGTGCACCTCATCGATAAAGAGCACTGTGCGGCGGCCCTCAATCAGCTCGCGGCGGGCATGCGTGATGACTTCCCGTACCTGCTTGACGCCGGAGTCGAGGGCGGACAGGCCGATGAAGTTATCCCCCAGAGAGGACGCGATCAGCGAAGCCAGGGTCGTCTTTCCGGTGCCTGGCGGGCCGTACAGGATGACCGAGGCCTCGCCGGAACCCTCGACGAGGCGGCGCAGCGGAGTCCCGGGTTCCAGAAGGTGCTTTTGGCCCACTACTTCGTCGAGGCTTTGCGGCCGCATGCGCGCGGCCAGCGGTGACCCCGAATGAGTCGCAAAAATATCGGGGCCACCCGGCAGGCTTGGCGCTGATTGGTCGTCGCCGAAGAGTGACTCCTGCGCCATCAGGACTCCCGGAGGCGGGAGGCCACAGCGCGACCGAAAGTGGCAACAGTCGAGCACCCATCGTGCTTGCACTGCGCGGCAAAGCGTGAGAGCGCTTCGAAAGTTTCGTAAAGGTCGCGCCGAATCAAGAGCTCATCCTCGCTGAACGGGCCGTGATCGGAGCGGCGCAGCAGCGAGCGACGCGGGTCACGATAAATCTCGGCGTTACCCTCCGCCAGTGCTACTACCCCTTCAATCCCACCGGCATACATGGTGGTCACGCTCGACAAAGCCCAACCAATGAGACATGCGACTATCAGCTCGTGCAGTGTTTTCTCATCCGCCAGCTGCGGCCACACGTCGACGACCCGGCGCTGCCAGGCTTGGATGAAGACGTCCGCCTCAGCATCCGTAATCGGGCGGCTGAAGAGGAACTGTGGGAAGCCGGCGACAACGCAGGCTACATCAAAGCCCACGTTGCGAAAACCGGCCCACTCATAATCCAGGAAGGTCAGTGTTGTCCCCACGATGATGTTGTCTGGGGACAGATCGAAGGGCGTAAAAGCGCGGTTGCGGCCAGAACTAAAGCTCTGCATGGCGGTGCGGGCTAGTTCGCGGACGTGCTCTGGTGGCTCCAGTCCTGCTTCGCTGAGGATGTCCGCACCGATCAGGATGGAGCTTTTCAGAGACTCATCCCGCAGGGCTTGGTGCTCGGCGTATTCGGGATGCCGGCGCAACTGCCGGTTCAGCAGAGCCTCGTAATCCTCTTCGCGCCCAGCCGTGCCCGCGTGCATTTTGCCCAGCGCGCCGCCCAGGGACCTGAGCAGCTCTCCGCGTTCTTCGTCATTGCTGCGGGCAAGAGTGTCCGCCAGGGTGTCGCCATCGCCGGCGTCAGACAGCACCAGAATGCGCTTCTCGACGTCGTGTGCGAGCAGCACTGGGCCTGGGCGAACCTCTTCGGACAACGCTGTGGTGAACTGATAGGCCACCACCTCACGCAGAAGGGCGGCGTCATCAATGGTGTGCCCGGTGACTGGGTTGTACTTGATGACCACCGAACGATGCGGGAAGAAGGCACTCGGTGACGTGCGGGCACGAAGCACCACGGCGTTGCCCGAACCAGTGAGTTGCTCGACGTCACTAAGCTCAGGCTCCCCGCCAAAGCGGCGCGAGAGCATCTGTGAGGCTTCCGCCACCACGGCATCCGCCACAGATTTTTTCTTGGACTCGTGTCCCATCGGATTCACTTGCTTGCCTGCTTCCACATATCGAAGGCCCAACTACATCACCGAGTTGAGCGACCTAGGACTCCTTCCCTGCCTTGTCGCCCTGAGCGGCCTTGGTTGCCTTCTCCGGCTTGAAATCCACGCCGGTCTCCTTGCGCTGCTCGGCAGGAATGGTGCCCGGAGCATCGGTCAAGGGATCCACGCCGCCACCGGACTTCGGGAAGGCGATGACGTCACGAATGGAGTCGAAACCGCCCAGCAGGGAGACAATGCGGTCCCAACCGAACGCGATACCACCGTGCGGCGGGGCACCAAACTGGAAAGCGTCGAGCAGGAAGCCGAACTTTTCCTGTGCTTCTTCCTCATCGATGCCCATAACGTCGAAGACACGCTTCTGCACGTCCTGGTCGTGGATACGGATAGATCCGCCGCCGATCTCGTTGCCGTTGCAGACGATGTCGTAGGCGTAGGCCAGCGCCTCACCCGGGTTCTCGTCGAAGTTGTCCAGATACTCCGGCTTCGGCGAAGTGAAGGCGTGGTGTACCGCAGTCCACTTGGAGTGGCCCAGAGCCACGTCGCCGGAGGCGGTGGCATCAGCGGCAGGCTCGAACAGTGGTGCGTCCACAACCCAGGTGAAGGCCCAGTCGCCGTCCTTGATGAGATCCAGCTTCTTTGCAATCTCGCCGCGTGCTGCACCCAGAAGAGCGCGAGAAGACTTGGTGTCACCAGCCGCGAAGAAGATGGCGTCACCCGGCTTGGCGCCGACGTGCTCAGCAATGCCCTCGCGCTCGGCATCAGTAATGTTCTTGGCCACTGGGCCGCCCAAGGTGCCGTCCTCAGCGATGGTGATGTAAGCCAGGCCCTTCGCGCCGCGCTGCTTTGCCCATTCCTGCCACGCATCGAACTGACGGCGCGGCTGGGAAGCTCCGCCTTCCATGACGACGGCGCCAACGTACTCGTTCTGGAACACGCGGAAAGTGGTGTCCTTGAAGAACTCGGTGCATTCCACGATCTTGATGTCGAAGCGCAGGTCCGGCTTATCGGAACCGTAGTACTTCATAGCGTCTGCGTAGGTCATGCGCGGAATCGGTGTCTTGATCTCGTAGCCGATGAGCTTCCACAGGGCGGAGATGATTTCTTCCGCGAGAGCGATCACATCGTCCTGATCAACGAAGGACATCTCGACGTCAAGCTGCGTGAACTCCGGCTGACGGTCCGCGCGGAAGTCCTCATCGCGGTAGCAGCGAGCGATTTGGTAGTAACGCTCCATGCCGGCCACCATGAGCAGCTGCTTAAACAGCTGCGGAGACTGCGGGAGTGCGTACCAGCTGCCCGGCTTGAGGCGGGCGGGCACGAGGAAGTCACGAGCGCCCTCCGGGGTGGAACGGGTCAGGGTCGGGGTTTCGATTTCAGTGAAATCATGGCTATCCAGGACCTGGCGAGCGGCGCGGTTAGCTGCCGAGCGCAGGCGCAGAGCCTCGTGCTGGCGCTCCCGACGCAGATCGAGGTAGCGGTACTTCAGACGGGTCTCCTCGCCGACCTCACCGGAGGAAGAAGGATCATCGATCTGGAATGGCAGCGCTGCAGACTTGTTGAGCACTTCCAGATCCGTAACGTTGACCTCAATCTCACCGGAGGCCAGGTTCGCGTTAGCGGAACCCTCTGGACGGGGCTCCACCACGCCGGTGACCTTAACGCAGTATTCGGAGCGCAGATCGTGGGCGCGCTCAGCCACCTCGGATTCACGGAAAACCACCTGGGCAACGCCGGAGCGATCACGCAGGTCAATGAAGATAACACCGCCGTGGTCGCGACGGCGCGCCACCCAACCCGTCAGGGTGACGGTCTCCCCCGCCATCTCTTTGCGCAGTTCGCCTGCCAAATGTGTACGCAGCACTCTCGTTCAATCCCTTCTCATCGTTGACGCTCGCACCCACACACGCCACGCGTAGACAGCACGCGCCGAGGGATGCAAGAACTTGAACGGCCCAAGTCTACCGCTCGCGCCAGACTTGCTCAGCGCTGGGGTAAACACCGAGCGCCGCCGAACGTCGAGCACTGGTACCCCCGCTTGACGCAGCTCCCCTCATCACACGCACATCACCGCCCGCATATGGCAAAATCTGGACCATGACTTTCAAATCTGGCGCCAACTTTGATGGCAAGCGAGCAAGCTCCGGCGGCGGGGGCCGCGGCGGCATGATCGCTACCGGCGGCGGCATTGGTTCCCTCCTCCTCATTGGCCTCTATCTCTTGCTTGGCGGCGATCTTGGTGACATCACCGAAAGCAGCCCTCAGCCCGACCAAACCCAGGTCGGCCCAGAGGAAAGCGGAGAGGATGCCTTCGCACACTGCCAAACTGCCGAGGACGGCAATAAGTACGACGACTGCCGCGTCATGTTCGCCGCCCAGTCCGTCGACAAGGTCTGGACCCAGCAGCTGCCGGATCAGGCAGGCATCGAGTACGTCGAACCCGGCCGCGTCATCTTTAACAACACCACCATGTCCGGCTGTGGCCAAGCCTCCGGCGCCACCGGGCCGTTCTACTGCCCGGCCGATGAGTCCGCCTATTTCGACACCGCGTTCTTCGATCAGCTCCGCAACTTCGGTGGGGATAATGCACCTCTGGCACAGATGTATATCGTCGCCCACGAATTTGGCCACCACATTCAGAAGCTAGAGGGCACACTCAGCTTGTCCAATTACAACGAACCCGGCGAGGACTCCAACGCTGTGAAGATTGAGCTGCAAGCGGATTGCTATGCCGGACTGTGGGCACACTACGCCGACAAGGGTGAGGATGCTTTGCTCGAAACGATCACCGAACAGCAGGTCACCGACGCCGTCAACACTGCCCGCGCCGTGGGCGACGACAACATCCAGCGCCGCTCTGGCGGCGAGGTACGACCCGATACTTGGACGCACGGCTCCTCTGAGGACCGGGCACAATCCTTCCTCGCTGGATATAACAGCGGCAAGATGGAGCAGTGCGACACCTTGGGTCGAGGCGTATATAAGTCTTAATACCGAGCGTCAAAAATGTTGATGTGCCCACCGAAAGGCCACACCACCCCCAAATGTGCCACAAAATGTGCAGATTAAATTCAAATACATGAGGTGTTTACCTGCCGGTAATCTTGATGCTTTACCCTAATCAAGTTCCCGCCGGTTCGTGGTGGGATCCGCTCTGTCTTTAAAAACATAAAAGAACTGCGCGTGATGTCATCACCTGCACCGCAGCAGGTACGTTAATCCCCATCATTATTGATGCTTTTACCCTGCCCGCGGCAGCCCGCGCTTCCTCATCACGCAGCGTTCTCTTCATGAAAGGAACGACGTTTTGAGCACCGCCACGCCGACGATGCCTGATCTCGAAACGATGAATGGCAAGAACAAGGACTGGATTTGGCACTTGTTCTTCGGCGCCATCACCGCTGTTACTCTTGTCCTCTTCATCATTTGGGGCAACGGAGAGGTTGCTGAGGGCGCTAACAAGATCGTCCTTGTTACCGCGATCATCTTCGCCGTATTCATGGCCTTCAACATTGGTGGCAATGACGTCGCCAACTCTTTCGGTACCTCCGTGGGTGCGGGAACCCTCTCTATGAAGCAGGCCCTCGCTGTTGCGGCGGTTTTTGAGGTATCCGGCGCGATCCTCGCCGGCGGCGAGGTTACCGATACCGTCCGCTCCGGCATTGTGGACCTCGACGCCATTGACGGGCTCGACCCCATGGAGTTCGTCTACATCATGATGGCGTCGCTGCTTGGTGCTGCCATCTGGCTGCTCGTCGCTACCCGCATGGGCTGGCCCGTGTCCACTACCCACTCCATTGTCGGCGGCATCGTCGGCGCCGCGCTGACCGTCGGCTTCGTCACCGGCAAGGGCGGAATGGACATGGTGCAGTGGGGCGGCATCGGCACCATTGCTTTCTCATGGGTACTTTCACCAGTTCTTGGCGGTGTTGCCGCTTACCTGCTGTTTAGGTGGATTAAGGCTTCCATCCTCGTCTACAACGACGCCGCAGATGAGCGTCTGCGCGACATCAAGGTTCGCCGCGCTGAGCTGCGCAAGGAGCACAAGACCCGCTTCGAGCGCATGAACGAGCTGCAGCAGATTTCCTACACCAACGCCATGGCCCGTGATGCCGCCCTCACCGCGGAAGATGATTACGATCCAGAGGCGCTCGAGTCCGACTACTACCGAGATTTGCACAACCTCAACAAGGATCTCGAGGACATCAACGCGCACCGCGCACTAGAGAACTGGGTCCCGCTGCTGGCAGCATTGGGCGCTGTTATCATCTCCGCGATGATGCTCTTCAAGGGCCTCAAGAACACCGGCATGGACTTCTCCACCCTGGAGAACCTCTTGGTCATGGGCATGGTGGGCGCCGTGGTCTGGATGGCCGTCTTCATCTTCGCTCGCTCCCTGAAGAAGAAGTCCCTGTCTCGCTCCACCTTCCTTCTCTTCTCTTGGATGCAGGTCTTCACCGCCTCCGCCTTCGCGTTCTCGCACGGCTCGAACGACATCGCCAACGCCATCGGCCCCTTCGCCGCCGTCTTCGATGTGCTACAGACCAACCAGATCTCCGACGAAGTCTCTGTCCCTCTTCCTGTCATGGTCGCCATGGGCATCGCTCTAATCTCCGGTCTCTGGTTTATCGGCCGCTTCGTTATCCAGACCGTCGGTTCCGGCCTGACCCAGATGCACCCCTCCTCCGGCTTCGCCGCCGAGCTGGCTGCCGCTGCCGTTGTCATGGCAGCCTCCCTCCTGGGCCTCCCGGTTTCCTCGACGCACATCCTCATCGGTGCTGTCCTTGGCGTCGGCATCGTCAACCGCGCTGCTAACTGGAAGCTGATGAAGCCCATCGCCCTCGCATGGGTCATCACTCTCCCAGCCGCCGCTGCCATCGCAGCCGTGACGGTCTCCATCCTGCGCGTCGTGTTCTAGTCTCAACACAACACGCGCACAGGGCATCGTACCCTGTCGCCGCGAGTCTCCTGCCGCCTCGGGATACTCGCGGCTTCTTTGTTTCCTCTGTCCACCAGCGACCACTAGGGTTTGAGAGCACCCGTACACTGGGACGGCATGAGCGATAACTCCCTGGCCAGATTCTTTTCCGCATTCAACGACATTGAGCAGTTTCTCCGCCAGGCCGTCGGGGCCAAGAATTCCGACTCCTTCTGGTGGATTGTCGACCGCGCACACGACAAACACCTGCTCAGCAAGCGCCAGGCAGAGCAGCTCAAGGACTTTGGTAATCTGCGCAACGCCGTCGCCCACGGCCGCTATTTCGACGGCGAGCCCATCGCTACCCCGCACCCACAGGTGCTGGCGCAGCTAGAGAACCTCCAGAGGCTTCTTACAGATCCGCCCACGGCACAGTCCTTACTCGCCGACCGTGAGGTCACCACACTTGCCCCCGATACCCCGATCATGGAGGCTCTCCGACTCATTAATAGGACCGGCTATTCGCAGATCCCGATTTATGATTCCGGCGCTTACCAAGCCCTCCTCACGACCAATGTCATCGCCCGCTGGGTCGCAGCAGATTTGGGAGACGATGGTGTGGTCAACGCGGCGTCGATTAGCGCCGTTCTAGAGTTTGCAGAGAAGAAGGACAGGGCCGAGTTCCTCCCCCGCACCGCCAGTGCGCAAGAGGTCATCGATGCCCTCACCGAACCCGCGGCGGACGGCACGCATCCTAGTGCGGTTCTCCTTACCGAAAACGGCAAGCCATCGCAGCGGCCGCTCGCCATCGCAACGCCAGCGGATCTTGCAGTCTTGGTCGACGCCCTTGAGTGGGAATAATTACCCGGCTACACTTTGTTGACATGTCACAGAGAGGAGTATGGCATGCAATTTGGAGTCTTTAGCATCGGTGACGTCACGCAAGATCCCACCACCGGTCGCACCCCCACCGAGGCCGAGCGCATCCGCGCTATGACAGAAATCGCCCTCAAGGCAGAGGAGGTGGGCCTCGACGTCTTCGCCACCGGCGAGCACCACAACCCACCCTTCGTCCCGTCCGCACCCACCACTCATCTGGCCTACATCGCGGCACAGACGAAGAACCTGCACCTCTCCACTGCCACCACGCTGATCACCACCAACGACCCCGTCCGGCTTGCAGAGGACTACGCTTTTCTCCAGCACCTGGCTGACGGGCGCATCGATCTCATGCTGGGCCGCGGTAACACCGGTCCGGTTTACCCGTGGTTTGGCAAAGATATCCGCGAAGGCATCCCTCTGGCGGTGGAGAACTATCACCTGTTGCGCCGCCTCTGGCGCGAACCTGTCGTGTCCTGGCAAGGAAAGTTCCGCACCCCACTGCAGGGATTCACCTCCACGCCAGCCCCGCTTGACGGTATCCCGCCCTTTGTGTGGCACGGATCCATCCGCTCCCCGCAGATCGCTGAGCAGGCGGCCTATTACGGTGATGGTTTCTTCCACAACAACATCTTCTGGAACAAGGAACACACCGCGAAAATGGTGAACCTCTACCGCACCCGCTACGAATCCTACGGTCATGGTCGCGCGGATCAGGCCATCGTGGGCCTCGGCGGGCACGTCTTCATCGGGTCTACCGAGCAGGAGGCGAAGGATTTCTTCCGCCCCTACTTCGACAACGCTCCGGTCTACGGCCACGGCCCTTCCTTGGAAGAATTCACCGCACAAACCCCGCTGACGGTAGGCACGGTGGAGCAGGTGGTAGAACGAACCCTGCAGTTCGCCGACTGGGTGGGCTGCTATCAGCGCCAGCTCTTCCTTATCGATCATGCCGGCCTCCCGCAAGAGGTGGTGCTGGAGCAGATTGAGATTCTAGGGACGCAGGTCGTCCCTGAGCTGCGCCGCCGCTTTGAGGAACGCCGCCCAGATCATGTACCTTCTGACCCACCAACGCACGCCACGCTCGGTAGTTATGAGCCACACGCGTTGGTCAATCCTGGAGAGGAGAAGTAGATGCGGTCACTCGTCGTCGTTACGGCCGGGTTGTCATCGCCGTCCTCGACGCGCGCGCTTGCCGACGCCCTCTCGGCCGCCACCTCCGCCCACGTCACCGCGCGGGGCGAAGGCACCGACATCACCGTCGTGGAGCTCCGGGACCTCGCGAGCGAGCTAGCTGAAGCAATGACGAACTGGGTTTCGCCCACGCCCCGTCTTAACGCGGCTCAGTCCGCGGTGCTGGATGCCGACGGCCTCATCGCGGTCAGTCCCGTGTTCCAGGGCAGTTACTCGGGCCTGTTCAAGATGTTCTTCGACACCTTGGAGCCGCATTCCTTGGAGGGGCTTCCTACCCTCATCGCGGCCACGGGCGGCTCCAGCCGTCACGCCCTAGTGTTGGATTATGCCCTGCGCCCACTACTCAATTACCTGCATGCCACGGTGGTCCCCACCGGGATCTTCCAGGCCACGGAAGACTTTGGCACCGCTGAGGGCGCGCGCAATGAAAAGCGCATCGAGCGCGCCACGGGCGAGCTCGCAGACCTCATGGTGCGCCCGCTCGACCGCGTAGCTGGCCTTGCCGGCTCTCTCGGCGAACCGCACAACACACACCAGGGTTCTACCGGGAAGGCACCTGATTCGGGCTCAGGGGGATTCCGCGAACTCCTGTCCCGCCACGACGGCCAACCGGGCTAAGCAACTACTGGGGGCGCTCGGTACTATCGTAAGGCGTAACTTATCTAACGCTTCTAAGGAGGTTTAACCCCCCATGACAATTAGCGTGACCGACATCTTCTCGATCGGTATCGGTCCCTCCTCCTCCCACACCGTGGGCCCGATGCGTGCTGCTAAGGCCTTCCTCGAGACCCTTGAGCAACACCCGGCAAAGGTCCACATCGAACTGCGTGGCTCTTTGTCCGCTACCGGCCGTGGACACGCTACGGACCGGGCCGTCATTCTAGGCCTCGCCGGGTGGGATCCGCTCTCCGTTCCGCTCGATGCTGAGCCACGCGCAGATGCCTTCATCCCCACCGAGGGCAGCATCAGCGGCCCAGCAGGTGAGGTGGAATACAGCATCGAATTCAACAACGAGCCGGTGCCCGAGCACCCGAACTGCCTCATTTTCACTGCCTGGGACGAAGACGGCTCCATCCTCGCCGAGAACGCGGAGTATTTCTCCGTCGGTGGCGGATTTATCCTGTCCCGCAAGGAGTTTGATGCCCAGCTGCAGACGGAAAGCGGTGTCCCCGCTGGCGTCGCAGCAGCCACCGCCGAGGACGTAGTCCCCTATGAGTTCCAGTCAGGCGAGCACCTGCTTCACCTCTGCGCTGCCAATGACATGGCCATTTGGGAGATCGTTGCGGCGAACGAGGCTGTGCTTCACCGCGACGAGGGCGGTCTCGACTACGTCTACCAGCATCTCGACCTTGTCTGGGACATTATGCGCGAATGCGTGACCGAGGGAATCTCCACCAAGGGAATCTTGCCTGGTGGTCTCCGCGTCAACCGCCGTGCTCCGCAGATGTACCAGCAGTTGTTGGCCAAGCAGGACGACGAATCCTGTGGCTTCTCTGCGATGGAGTGGGTAAACCTCTACGCGCTCGCCGTCAACGAGCAAAATGCCGCCGGCGGCCGCGTCATCACGGCGCCGACGAATGGTGCTTGTGGCATCATTCCGGCAGTGCTCCATTATGCCCGCGACTTCATGGCGGACTTTACGCGCGCCGATGCCCGCCGCTACCTGCTGACCGCAGGTGCCGTTGGCATCATCATTAAGTCCAATGCCTCCATTTCAGGCGCCGAGGTGGGCTGTCAGGGTGAGGTAGGCTCCGCCTCCTCTATGGCGGCGGCCGGCATGGCCGAACTGCTTGGGGGAACTCCGGCACAGGTAGAGAATGCTGCCGAGATCGCGCTTGAGCACAACCTCGGCTTGACCTGCGACCCGGTCGGCGGCCTCGTGCAGATTCCCTGCATCGAGCGCAACGCCATCGGTGCCGTCAAGTCCATCAACGCCGCACGCCTAGCCCGCATGGGAGAGGGAACGCACCACGTTACCCTCGATAACGCGGTACGCACGATGGCCGAAACGGGGCGCGACATGCTCTCCAAGTACAAGGAGACCTCGCTCGGTGGCCTGGCGAAGACGATGGGCTTCACCGTCTCCCAGGTGGAGTGCTAAACCAGCTGACGAAGCTGCTTGACGACGTCCCCCACGGGGACGTCGTGCTGCTCATGAGCCCGAAGATCCTTGAGCGCCACGGTGCCGGCCTCTAGCTCCTGGTCGCCGAGGACGAGAGCGAAACGCGCGTTAGCGCGGTCAGCGCCCTTCATTGCGCCCTTGAGGCCGCGGTCACCGAAGGACATATCAGCAGAAATGCCGGCCTTGCGCAAGTCGTTAATGATGCTGACCATTTTCTTCTTTGCTGCAGCGCCCAAAGCAACGCCATAGACGGCCACGCGTTCTTCGACGCCGTCGAGCTCCACGCCCTCGGCTTCCAGGGCCAAAACCGTGCGGTCCACGCCGAGGCCATAGCCGATGCCGGACAGCTCCTGCCCGCCGAGCTGGGCCATGAGGCCGTCATAACGGCCGCCGCCACCAATGCCAGACTGCGCGCCGAGACCATCGTGGACGAATTCGAAACAGGTCTTCGTGTAATAGTCGAGGCCGCGGACCATGCGCGGGTTGATGGTGTAGGACACGCCCATGTCATCGAGCAGGCCGGTGACCGTCTCGAAGTGCTCGCGGCATTCGGCGTTGAGGTGGTCGAGCATCAGGGGGGCGTCGACAAGCTGCTCCTGGACCTCCGGGCGCTTGTCATCGAGAACGCGCAAGGGGTTCAGCTCCGCGCGGGCCTTGGTTTCCTCATCCAAGTCGAGCTTGAACAGGAACTCCTGCAGCTTCTCACGATAAGCGGGGCGGCACTCGTGGTCTCCCAAGCTCGTAAGCTCGAGGCGGAACTGGCTCAGTCCCAGGCTGCGGTAGGAGCGATCCGCCAAGGCAATGATCTCTGCGTCCAGCGCCGGATCATCCACGCCGATGGCCTCCACTCCGACCTGCTGCAGCTGGCGATAGCGGCCAGCCTGCGGGCGCTCGTAGCGGAAGAAGGGGCCAAAATAGTTGAGCTTGACCGGAAGCTGACCGCGGTCGAGGTTGTGTTCAATGACCGCACGCATGACACCAGCGGTGCCTTCTGGGCGCAGTGTCACGGAACGATCGCCACGATCGGCAAAGGTGTACATTTCCTTGGACACGACATCCGTGGACTCCCCCACTCCGCGGGCGAACAACGAGGTGTCCTCGAAGATTGGGAGTTCGATGTGTTGGAAGCCGGACAGGTGTGCCTGGTGCACGAAGGTGTCGCGCACCTTGGCAAAGATGGCCGATTGCGGCGGGACGTAGTCCGGCACACCTTTAGGCGCGGACAGGGCTTTGAACTGCTTCTTATCACTCACGCCCTTTAGAGTACATCCCCCGCTGCGCGTAGAAACGGATTAGTCGCGCGTTCACGACGCATAGTCGTGGTCGGGCCATGGCCCGGCAAGATAGCAAGGGAGTCATCGAGGCCCCACACCGGGCCGCGCAAGGAACGCTGCATCGCGGCGTGGTCGGAGTGCGGCAAGTCGGTGCGCCCGATGGAACCCTTAAACAGCACGTCGCCCGTCAGGGCAACCTCCTCAGCCACGAGAATGACGCATCCGGGCGAGTGACCTGGTGCATGGAGCAGCTTGAACTCAAGGCCAACCAGATTCAACGTTTCTCCGCCGATCAAGTCGCGACGGTCCGCCACCTGCTTCATGGAGGCGGCAGCAAAGAGCATCTGCGATTCGGGGGACACACCGGAGCCATCCACAAGCATAAACGCGTCATCTGGGTGGATGTAGACCGGTAGGTCAAACTCGGCGGCATCGCGCGTGTGGTCAATGTGGCCGTGGGTGAGCACGACGGCCTCAAACTCCAAGGACTTCTCACGCGCGAGCTGCTCAAGCTTCTCGCGCGTGTGCATCCCTGGGTCCACGATGAACGCCCGGGATCCGTTAGCCACCACATAAGTGTTGGTTTTATAGGGCCCAGCGGCGAAACCGTAGATTTCGGGAGCACTCATTACTTGAGAGATGCCAAAGCTGCGTCGTAGTCCGGCTCAGTCGTGACCTCCGGAACCAGCTCGGTGTAGGTCACCTTGTGGTCCTCGTCCGTGACGATGACCGCGCGGGCGAACAGGCCCTTGAGTGGGGAGCCCTCTAGCACGAGGCCCAGCTTATCCGCGAAGTCAGAGCGGAAGTCAGAGGCGCTGACGACATTCTCAATGCCCTCGGCCGCACAGAAACGCTCCTGCGCGAACGGCAGGTCGCGGGAGACAGAAAGAACAACAGTGTTCTCCAGTCCAGCCGCCTCCTCGTTGAACTTGCGCAGCTGCGCCGCGCACACACCAGTGTCGACGGATGGGAAGCATGAAACGACGAGGCGCTTGCCGGCGAAGTCTGCCTTGGTCAGCTCTGCCAGATCGGTACCGACAAGGGTGAAGTCCGGCAGGGCCTCACCAACCTTGGGCAGCTCGGCGTTGGTTTCGACGGGTTCATTCTGAAAATTCGTTGTAGCCATGGCACCCAAGCGTACTGACGCGCGGGGCGCCGCGCCATGATGTAGGACGGTGCGGTTAGGATAGGTGAGTCGAAAGTTCTGAACCACCACAGTGGAGGAAACATAGGTGTCTACTAACAGCCAGCGCTTGGATGATGCGCTCAACCAGCTCGATCGCGAGCTGAAGTCCCGCGACCGTAAACAGAAGAGCCGCCCACTTGGCGTTGTTGTGATGGCAGCCGTCGTCATTATTGCCCTCGTCGGCGGAATCTGGTTCTTGGCTACCCGCTCGTCGGAGGAAGAGGAGATTCAGGCCGAGGAGAGCTCGGCCGCGGAGACCACAACCGAAGCCCCCACCGCCGAGCCTTTGACCGGCAAGCGTGCCACACCGCTGGGTGACACCGTAACGTGTGAATACCCAGAAGCAGGTGACGCCTCCCGTGAGGTGCCTACGCCTAACGGCAAGGACATTCCAGCCAAGGGTGAGGTGACCGTCAACTTCGCCACCAAGCAGGGCGACATCGAGATGACCCTCGACCGCTCCCTGGCTCCGTGTACCGTCAACGCAATCACGGACATGATTTCGGCGAAGTACTATGACGACACCGTGTGCCACCGCATGACCGATGGCACCATCTTCGTTCTGCAGTGTGGCGACCCGACCGGCCAGGGCGCCGGTGGACCGGGCTTCCAGTTTGCCAACGAGTACCCCACCGATGAGTCTGACGATGCCGCCAAGGCACAGCCTGCCCTGTACCCGAAGGGCTCCATCGCGATGGCCAACGCCGGCGAAGATACCAACGGTTCGCAGTTCTTCATTAACTACAAGGACTCGACGCTTCCTCCCTCCTACACCTACTTTGGTGATTTGACGGAGAAGGGTCAGAAGACCATCGACGCTATCGCTGCTAAGGGCGTCAAGGATGGACAGTCTGACGGAGAGCCCGCCGAAGAGGTGCGCATCACCAAGGCAACCATCGAGGGATAAGTTTTACCCCCTTTACGGTGATTAGCCCCACTCGCGTTCAGCGAGCGGGGCCATTTCTTTATCACTCCGCCCCACCCCATCCAGTACTAAGAATTTCTTAGCCTTGAGCAGTTCATTTGGCAAACCACTCACCCACCACGGGCACCTCTGTTTAATATCCCCAGCTCACATACGGCGGCCAGCAGATACACAGACTCACCAACTAATTGCCAAATCTCTTGCAAATCGCACAATGTCTCAGTAGCATCTGTGAGGTCTTTGAAATTCCCGAGATCTTAAGGAACGAGAATGAAGTTCTTCTCCCGTAAGGCCCTTGTTGCTGCCGCTACCGCTGCAACCGTTTCCCTGTCCGGCGTGTCCGTTGCTTCCGCTGAGGACACCGCTGAGGACACCACAGTCGTAACCAACGAGTCCGCAGACTCCGAGACCACCACGGACAACGACAAGGAGACCGACAACTCCGAGTCCACCACGGACAACAACAAGGAGACCGACAACTCCGAGTCCGAGAACGACAAGGAGAAGGAAGAGGAGTCCTCTTCTTCCTCCTCCAACGACTCTGAGGGTTCCTCCATCACCGACATGAAGCCGTCTGAGATCCGCGACTGGATCGCAGTCTTCACCGCCATCATCGGCGCTCTGGGCACCGTCTTCGCCTTCTACCAGAAGAACTTCGCTCCTAACGCGAAGTAATTCGGTTTCTCTTTCCACCCTCTCCAAAGATTAGGACACTCCACCATGAAGTTCTTCTCCCGTAAGTCCCTCGTTGCCGTCGCTACCGCTGCAACCATCACCTTCTCCGGCACCGCTGTTGCTTCCGCTGCTCCGGTCGAGAACGATAGCTCCTCCGCTGCTTTCTTCGCTCTCTCCTCCGACGATGAGGGCAACGTCAGCCCGAAGGAGATCCGCGAGTGGATCAAGGTTATCACCTCCATCATCGGCGCCATGGATGACGCATTGCGTCTCGGCGACAAGCTCGCTGGCAACTAAGCCGCAAGCACGTAAGTCTCCTCCCGCGTTCAACGCGCCGGAGGAGATTTTTCGTTTTGCGGGCTGGCCATCCCCCGTTTGACCGTTACTGCCCTAGACACTGCTGCCCTGGACGTGCTGCCTTAGTTGCCAAAGTTTTCCCTCCCGCCCCGGGGATCGGGCTATGTTTTCGTCACGTAGGGCAGTCTGGTCCCCACCCCATGAGGCTCGCGCTCTCGTGTGGAATGGAGAAAGGTGTCTCGGCACGTCCTTCAGGACTCCAACCCTCACAGTGGTTAGCAGGTCTAACAGCTGGCGAGAATCTATTCGCTATCCTTTTGCGAGTCTTCTTCGACTTCTTCGATGCGCTCGGCGCCGAGGATATCCTTAAACACTGAAGCGTCGACAAGCTGGCCACGGCGGATGACCGAAATCTGACCAGTCGGTTCCAGAATCATAAGCTGGACGTCGCTACGCCGTCCGAGCCCCGCCTTGCGCACAGCGGAATTGATATCCCTCTCGGTGATGTGCGCAAAATGCATGTTGTCCTCTTGCAGTTCCCCCTTGTACACCAAAAGGACCGGTTTTCGGTCAATGAACCTCGACCACCTCACCAGCTGTCTGAAGGTGCCGAAAGCGGCCTCCAACAACATGAGCGTAAACAATCCGATGATGCCGGCGGCAAGCGTGGGCGGGTTGCCTACGATGACGCGTCCCGAAACCGCACCAAACATAATGATGATGACAGCATCTGAGGCCGTGATAGACGTCAGCACCCGACTACCGAAAAGCTTGACCAAGAGCATGAAAGCCAAGTAGATGCCCAGCGTTGCGAACATCACCACCGGGATGCGGTGAGGCTCGATGCCGAGCTGATACATTGCCTCGCGTCCAAATAGCCTCAGTGTATCCACAGCTTCCCACCATACCTTCCGCATGCGAAAAGCCCGCACCTCAGTGCGGGCTTTAGGAACGAGACTGACTAGATGTTGAACTGCTTGCGCAGCTGCTCAATCATCTGCTGTACCGGAGCCGGTAGCGCGCCTGCCGGCAGGTTAATAGCGCCAATCACAGCGGCAATGGCAGCAGCAATGGCCACGGTGATCCCCACGCCCAGGCCGACGGAGGACGCTACATCCTTGTTGGAGCCGTTATCCTTCGGATCCTTCGGGTTCTCTGGGTCCTTCGGGTCCTCGTCGTTACCCGCGCCCTCAAGGGTGATAGGCAGGACAGCCTTAGTACCAGCATCCGTGGTGATGGACAGCTTCTGCTCGCCCTCTAGGCCCTCCGGGATGGTGAGCTTGACGGTTGCGCGGCCACGCTCGCCAAACTGCTCATCACCCGGCTGTGCTGCGTTATCAATGTCTTCCTCAGCCTTAGCGTCACCCAGTGCAACGGTGACCTTCTTAGCCTGCGGCTCCTCAGCGTTGGAGTAGTTCAGGGAAGACAGGTCAATGGTAATCTCGCTGCCCGGCTTCAGGTCCCCCTCAATGTGAGCACCGATCTGACCCTGGCCGGTGCGGACCTTGGACTCTCCGGACGCAATGTAGTCAATCATCGCCTGGGTGTCCATGTGGCCAACGTCATTGCGGTTCTTGATGGAACCGGGCTCGAAGAAGCCATCGCCGCCTGCTTCCGTATCGCTGGATGCGAGGAAGGAGGACAGAGCAATGCTGTAATTCTTGTTCGGGTCAATCGGTTCACCGTTAATGGTGACGGACTTAACGCGCTTGCCTTGCTCAGCCTTCTGGTCGTAGACAACGGTGACGTTGTTGGACAGGCCTAGAGCCAGACGTGGGCGGGACTGGCCAGGCTTCCACTGGTTTTCCAGTGCGGTGATGAAGTCAGCTCCGCTGACCTCAGCGGTAATCACGGAGTTTCCGAAAGGCTGAACAGCAAAGATGTCCTGGTATGTAACGTCACCTTCCTTGAGGTCGGCGCGCACACCGCCCGCGTTCATGACGCCAATTTCGATGTCCTTGCCCGCCGGCTTGGCTAGAGCGTAGCGCTGACCTTCCGCAATGAAGTTGTTAAGGGTGGACTCCACACCGCGGTTGGAACCGGTGTCCTTGCCCTCATCAGAACCGCGGTACATGGCCTTCTCAGTGGTACCAGCAGTCTTAGCACCCTCAATCTCCGCTACCTTCTTTGCTTCCTCGACGACCTTAGCTACCTCGGGGTCGTCTTCGAGGCCCTGCAGCTGGGAGAAGACCTCTGCGTCGGCCACATCGTACTGCTTGAGATCAATCTTGGTGATCTTCTTCTCGGCCTTGTCGTAGGTGATGTCGGCGTCGTTAAGCACCTTGCCGTACTCGTAGCCCTGTGCCCAGTACAGCGGCAATGCGCCGTCACGGGCAATTTCGCCCTGGGTCTTGACGTGAGTATCACCGCCGAAGAGGATGTCCACGTCCTTGCTGAAGCCCTCAGCGAACTGCTGGGCGTCCTCGTGCATGAGCGCCACAACCACCTCTGCCTCGCCGGACTCTTTCAGACGGGCGGCTTCCTTATTGGTGGCCTCGACCGGGTCGGAGAATTCGACGCCCGGGATGGACGCAGCGGACACCTTGTACTTGGTGTTCTCGGTGACGGTACCAACGAAGCCCACCTTCACACCGTCTACCTCCTTGACGAAGGAAGCATCGAGCAGGGGCTTGCCATCTTTGGTGACGTTGGCGCCCAGGATCGGGAAGTTGGACTGGTCCTTGATACGGCCCATCAGGTCATCGGTGCCCTTGTCGAACTCGTGGTTGCCCACGGCCGTGACATCGAGATTCATAGCATTGAGGGCCTCGTTGGTGTACTTGTCCCCAGAAATCGCAGACACGAAAGCGGAACCGCCAACGTTATCACCGGAGGAGGTCAAGGCGTACTCCTGGTCCTTGTTGACGGCCTTAATGAGCGCAGCCATGCGAGCAGCACCCATCTCGGAGTAACCAACCAGTTCCTCGGTTTCTTTATCAAAGTTTTCGGCCAGCTCAAGGTGGCCGTGGAAATCGGTGAAGTTGGTGACGGAGAAGGTCACCTGGTCGGCCTCAGCGGCGAAGGCAGGTGCGCCGGAGACGGCAACGGCGGTGACTGTGGTGGCGGCCAACAGCTGGCCAAAGCGGCGGAAATTCACGTGGTACTCCTGAAGATGAGAGGAATCTTGTCCACGCGTTTATAACGCATCCATCACGGTGGCGCAGGGCTCGCTAACGCTGCCACCTGCAGGTTCACCTAGTGTCTTCCCCGTTTTCATCCCTGCGCAACCCAGTGTTCAACCACACACCCCCCGGTTGAGGGGTGGTGGTTTAGCCGTGGGCCTCAGTTCGCCTAGGCGGTGACGCGGTAAACGTCGAAGACTCCCTCGGTGTTGCGCAGCGTCGTCATGAGCTGCCCCAGCTGCTTGGTATCGGACACCGAGAAGGTAAAGCGAACGGTCGCGATGTGGTCATCGCCGCGGTTGGACGTCATCGATAGCACGTTGAGGCTCTGCTCGCTGAAGATACGAGTCAGCTCAAAGAGCAGGCCCTGGCGGTCGATGGCCTCAAGTTGCAGCGTTGCGGAGAAAGCACCAGAAGACTTCGGCCCACCGGCCCACTCCACCTGCATCATGCGCTCCGGCTCGGACTTCAGCTTTTCAGCGTTGGTGCAGTCAGCACGGTGCACAGACACCCCACCGCCGCGGGTAACGAAGCCAAAGATGGCGTCTCCTGGCACGGGCTGGCAGCACTTCGCCAACTTGGCCATGACGTCTGGGCTTCCCTCCACCAGAATGCCGGTGCCGGATGCGGAATCCTTCGTATGCTGCGCGCGGGAGTTCTCCAGCTCACTCAGCGGGGTGCGCGAAGCCAAGGCATCGACAGCGTCATCTTGATCCCCAAAGAGAGCCATGAGCTGATTAGCAACGTGCTGCGCCGATACGTGGCCCGCGCCGATAGCGGTGTACAACGCATCCACGTCGGGATAGTGCAGCTGCTCGGCCACCTGCTTCATCGAGCTGGCGGTGAACAAGCGGTGCATGGGCAAACCACCGCGCTGAACCTCAGCGGCCAGGGCATCGCGCCCGGCTTCAAGATGCTCCTCACGGCGCTCTTTGGCAAACCACTGCCGCACCTTCGTCTTCGCCCGGGGCGACACCAAGAACTCCTGCCAATCCCGCGACGGTCCTGCGTTCGGATCCTTCGAAGTGAAAATTTCCACCTTGTCGCCGGACTTGAGCTCAGACTCCAAAGCCACGAGTTTGCCATTGACCTTGGCGCCGATACACCTGTGCCCCACCTCGGTGTGCACAGCGTAGGCAAAGTCAACGGGGGTGGAACCGGCAGGCAGGTTAACCACGTCGCCCTTCGGCGTAAACGCAAAGATCTGCTTAGCGGTCAGGTCATAGCGCAAGGAGTCGAGGAACTCGTTGGGATCTGCTGCTTCCTTTTGCCAATCCAGCAGCTGGCGCATCCACGCCATCTGGTCGACTTCTTCCTGGTGGCCGGAATTCTTGCCTTTGGTTTCCTTGTAGCGCCAATGCGCCGCCACGCCGAACTCAGCGTTGTAGTGCATCTCGTGCGTGCGCACCTGCACTTCAAGAGTGGAGCCACCGGCCGCAATCACGGTGGTATGCAGCGATTGGTACACGCCGAAGCGTGGTGAGGAGATGTAGTCCTTGAAGCGCCCCGGAAGAGCCTGGTACAGCGAGTGCACTACACCGATCGCCGCGTAGCAAGAATTAATGTCATCGACAAGGATGCGAATACCGACGAGATCAAAAATCTCAGCGAAGTCACGTCCGCGCACAATCATCTTCTGGTAAATCGACCAGTAGTGCTTCGGGCGGCCCATCACCTCGGCCTCGATGCCGTTGGCCTTCAGCGCCTGGCTAACCTGAGCCTTGATCTCTTTGAGCGCTCGATCGCGCGAGGGCGCACGGTCGGCCACCATGCGTACGATTTCGTCATACTTCTTCGGGTACAGGATGGCGAAGGCCAAATCCTCAAGTTCCCATTTGACGCTGGCCATTCCGAGGCGGTGAGCCAGCGGCGCGATGACGTCGAGAGTCTGGCGTGCCTTCTTCGCCTGCTTTTCCGGCGGGAGGAAGCGCATCGTGCGCATGTTGTGGAGACGGTCGCACACCTTGATAACCAACACGCGCGGATCAGTAGCCATTGCCACAATCATCTTGCGGATCGTTTCCGCTTCCGCAGCGGCGCCGAGTGCAACCTTGTCGAGCTTCGTAACACCATCGACGAGTCGGGCCACCTCAGGACCAAAATCACGAGTCAGATCCTCGAGCGAGTAGTCGGTATCCTCCACCGTGTCATGCAGCAACGCTGCTGCGACGGTCGTGGTGTCCATACCTATCTCCGCGGCGATGGTGGCTACCGCCAGCGGGTGCGTGATGTATGGCTCACCGGACTTGCGGAAAACGCCTTCGTGCAGACGCTGTGCCGTGGTGTAGGCGTTGTTGAGTAGTTCCGCGTCGGCCTTCGGATGAAACTCCCGGTGAATGGACATCAGAGGGTCGAGCGCCGGATTGATCTTTACTCTGCCGCCCGTGAGCGAACGAGCCAGGCGGGCGGACATGCCGCGGACGCCGCCTGGCCGCCATGCAGTCTTGTCCTGCTTTTCAGTCGTCATGTCTGCCTCCGCGAAGTAGCTTAGGCATACAACCTTAGTCCTTTGTCCCCATCTGGTTGAGCACAATCAGCGGAGAACCTTCCAGGCGCTCGCGGCCCTCCAGTCCCTGAACCTCGAGAACCACGACATTGCCCACGACCTCTGCTCCTGCGGACTCCAGGAGCAAGGTGGCGCCGTGGAGAGTGCCGCCGGTGGCGAGGACGTCGTCGACAAGCACAATGCGCTTGCCCTTGATGTCGATGCCGCTGTTGGGGATTTCCAGCGCGGCGGTACCGTACTCCAGCTCGTACTCTTGGGTCAGCACCGGTGGCGGCAGCTTGCCTTTCTTGCGAATGGCCAAAATACCTACCCCCAACTTGTACGCTACGGCTGAACCCAGCAGGAATCCGCGCGCATCGAGGCCGCCGATCATGTCAGCACCGAGCTCCTTGCAGGCCTCAGCCAAGCCATCGACAACGGCGGCGAAAGATTCAGCATCGGCCAACACCGGAGTCAGGTCCTCGAAAAGGATTCCTTCCTCCGGGAAATCCGGGACAAGGCGAACCTTGTCCTTCAGGGCTTGTGCTGCTGCGACGTAAATCTCGCTCACGACTCTTCCTTTGTTTCGGTTGCTTCATTTCGGGTATAGCCCCAGCGGTCGAGATTCCACCCGATACCCGCAGGGCCAGTGTAGGGCACCACGCCAGTCACAGCGCGATCAACGATGAAGGTTCGGGGCTGCGCGGCGATGGGAATAGACGGCAGCTCCTCCCAAAGCTCTTGTTCCAGTGTGCGCAAAGCCGCAGCGTTCTTCACGCTGGCGGTGGGCGCGGAATACTCCCGCATCGGGTCGACGGCTCCAAGGTAGACGTCGATCTCCGGCAACCCCGTCGAGGGGTCGGCGTCCAATTGGGCACGGGATACACGCTCCCCGGAGCGATCCTCCACAGTGATCCCGGCTGGCTCGCAGGCTGCGCGTAGCTCCTCCACCATCGCTTTATAGCGCGGGTTAGGTGCCAAGTATCCGACGCCGACCGTATAGCCGGCGAGGCCGGAAGCAGTGGCGGTGTCTACAGGGACTGTGGTGAGCGACGCCATTTGTGATGCCACCGAATCACTGGTGCTCACTGTACGCACGGAGACAGCGGGTACCTCCACGCCGGATTCCTTTGCGGAAACATCTGCCATGCGTTGTGCATCGACACAGGCAGCGAAAGCGGCGCGTGCCCACGGCTGCGCAAAGGTGCCGGCTTCGGAGAAGACCAGAGTATCGGTCATGCTTCCCGCAACGGAGTTAACGTCGACCGGTTTTCCTTCTGCGTCCCGATTCAGCCACGACGGTGCCGCGGTAGGTGACTCGGCCACGCGCAGCTCGTCCGAGGTCACAAATGCAGCCGCATCCGCCGTGTTCGGCAGCATGACGATCTCCTTCAGCGACGGTTTGTCGCCGTAGTAGTTGTCGTTGGCGGTGAGTACGATGGCGCCGTCGTCCTCGACGCGATCAATGCTGTAAGGACCAAAGGAAATCTGTAGCTCGGGATCGAAACGGCCTGGTTCGGTAGAAAACCCCTCGCGCCACGCCTCCGCCACAGGCTGCAAGGTCGTCACGTCGTAGGCGTGAAGCGCCGCGTTGAGCTCCTCCATGCTAAGCCCTGCTCGCTTAGCTAACGCGTGGGCGGGCACCACCGTGCCCGTCCCAAACAGGTAGCGCCAGCGCGAACCAGCATCTGGGTTAAACCAGACGGTGAACTTCTTGCTATGCGGTGCACACTCCATCTCGGCTATGTCTTCCGCCAGCGGGAGGTGAGAGCCAAAGGTTTCGCTCAACTGCCCGGCGGTATATGCCAAAAGGTAGTCATCGCACGTCACCGGTTCGCCGTCGGCAAAGCGTGCCTGTTCCGTGAGCGTGAAGTCCACACGAGCGCCAACGCCCTCGCTCTCGGCCGGAACGTACTCAGCATCTGCCAGATCCGAGTTCGGAACCATTTGCCCAGCTGGGCCTGGCACGTACAACGCAGGGAACACGCGGCTGGCAAGCTGTGCGGCGCCCGCAGCTTCGCCCCAGGCAGAAGCCGCATTGCTGGTAGCGATTCGGGCGTCGCTTAGTACTGCAAAGCGCGGCGGCGGGACATCCTTGCCTGCCTTGTCCTCCTTCGCTCCGCACGCGGAAACGGTAAGAGCAACAGCGAGCAGTGCCGCGATTGATGAGGCGCGCACGATTTAGCGCCCAGGGCGCCAGGACGCGCCACCGGACTCTTCGCCGCGCGGCTTCGTTGCTTGCTCGGAGGCCGTGGATGGGGAAACTGCTGCCGGGGATACCACAGTGCGCGCGGGCTTCGGAGAATCATCGTCGGCGTCGTCTGCGTCCCCGCCTTCCGCCCGATAAGCGGCGACCTCAGCGTTATGCTTCTTGACGCTCTTGCGCTGGTTCGACAATGTCACCAGCAGCGTCGTTGCGAGGAAGATGGAAGAAAAGACGCCCTCGATAACGCCGATGAACTGGACTAAGGCCAGATCGCGCAGGGTACCGATACCCATCAGCCACACAGCGACGATGAACAAGGCGATAATCGGCAGCGCGGAAATGACCGAGGTAGAGATAGAACGCATCACGGTCTGGTTGATGGCTAGGTTGGTGAGATCGGCATAGGTCTTCTTGCGCTGGCCCTCCAGCCCAGTCGTGTTTTCGTCGACCTTGTCAAAGACAATGACGGAGTCGTAGAGGGAGAAAGTAAGCACGGTCAGCAGGCCGATAATGACCGCCGGTGAAACCTCAATTCCGAAGAGGGCGTAGATACCCGAAATGAAAACACCGTCAAAGATAAGGGCGAGGATGGCGGCAAAAGCCATATCACGCTGCAGGCGAACCGCCACGTAGATAGTGGCGAGCACCAGGAAGACCGCCATGGCGATGACCATTCGCTTGGTAATCGACGCACCCCACGATTCCGAGACCGTCGAAGAACCGATCGCGTCCGGGCTGGGCTTGCCGTTTTCATCCTTGACTTGGAACTCTTCAAAGATGGCCTGGCGTGCCTGATTCACCTGATCCTGGGACAGGCGCTCGGAGGTGATTTCCAATGTCTCCGAGGAACCGGCGCCCACAATCTGCACCAGCTCCGGTGTGACACCGGTGGCATCCGTAAAGGTTTCCTCCACCTGCTCGGTGGTGAGGTCCCCTGCCGGCATGTTGAGCTTGGTACCGCCCTCAAAGTCGAGGGACAAGTTAAAGCCGCGAAGCGCAATGGCCAAAATGGACGCGATGAGCAGCACGCCGGCGATGGTGTACCAGGTTTTAGCCCTGCCCACGAAGTCGAATCCGCTTCCGTCCACGTAGAGACGGTCGAAGCGGGAAATCTTGCGGTTAGTGGTTTCGACAGCCATGTTTACTTCTCCTCATCCGCAGCAGTGGCAACGGGTTTCTTGGCCGGTTTGGCATAAAAGCCGCGTTCGCGACGCTCCTCCACAAGGTTGTAGATGCCACCAAGGCCATTCATCGAAGGTCTAGCGAAGGCCGGGCGGCTGCCGAGGAGCTGCATGAGCGGTGCCATGATCAGGAAGGATACGACGAGGTCGAAGATCGTGGTCAGTCCCATGGTGAAGGCAAATCCCTTGACCGCACCGATGGACAGGAAGTAGACCACGACGGAACCGATCAGGGTAACGGCCTTACCCGTGACGATCGTTGCACGGGAGCGTTGCCAACCTGTGCGGGTGGCGGAGCGGAATGTGCGGCCGCCCAAGAGCTCATCCTTCATACGCTCGTAGTAGACCACGAACGAGTCAGCCGTGGCGCCAATACCGATGACCAAGCCCGCCATGCCGGACAGGTCCAGCGAGTAGCCAATCCAGCGGCCCAGCAGAACCAGAGCACCATAGAGCAGGACACAGGTGGCGATGAGCACCAGCAAGGCCACAGCGGACAGTGCGCGGAAGTAGTACATGGAGTACAGGGAGACCAAGATCAGGCCGACGATACCCGCAATAAGCGCTGCCTCAAGAGCCGCCTTACCCAGTGACGGAGGCACGGTTTCCACCGTTCCGCCCGGCTCGCCGTTAGCGCCCGTAAAGGACAACGGGAGCGCACCGTAGCGCAGGTTGTTGGCCAAGTTCTGGGCTTCTTCCTGCGTGAAATCACCCGTGATGGACGTAGCAGAACCCACCGGAGTCGCGCCCTGGATAACCGGTGCGGAAATAACGGCCGAGTCAAGAGTGATGGCCACCTGCTTCTGCAGGTACTCCTGGGTCAGGGTAGACCACGTCTGAGAGCCGTTGGGGCCGTCGCCAGTCTTGAACGCGAAGCTGATCTCCATCTGGCCGGTTTGGCCGTTGAGACCGCCCTGAATTGGGGATTGGGTATCGATTTCGTTACCGGTCAGGCGGGTACCGTGTGGATCCTCAATCCCGTCCAGCAGCGGAGCCGGCATCAGGATATAGGGCTGCTGATTCGAGTAGTCACACGCCACGAGCGGCTTTGCCGGATCGTCAGTGCCGGCCAGCGGATCGGAATCAGCATCGCACCGCATCAGGCCCAGGGCCGCGGTTTGAACGGTGGGGTCCTCGGACTGGCGGTCCTTGAGGAGAACCTCGTTAACCTGGTCGCGACGTTCGGTTTCCTCCAGAGAGTTTGCCGGTTCCGGAAGCGGCTTTTCGCTCACGGTCGGGGCCGGGGACTTCTTCGCGTCCTTGTTTTCTTCCTTCTTGTCCTCACCCTGGGCAGCATCAGCACTCTGGTTGAGCGCGTCGTGGATAGAGGCCAGTGCGTCATTCGCCTGCTCCGGTGCCACGATGCCATACTTGACCCAGCGGTTCGCCATATCCGTCATGGTCTTTTCAAGCTTGTCCAAGTCCGGCATCGGCTGTTCACCCACTGGGCGGAACAGCAGCTGCGAGGTTTGGCCTACAGCCTGCGCCTGGGAAGCGTCTTCGCCCGGCACCGTAATGACCAGGCTAGAGCCGCTGATAACGACCTCAGAGCCGGAGACGCCCATACCGTTGACACGCTGCTCCAGGATGTTGCGTGCCTGCTGCAGCTGATCCTGGGTGGGGTCTTCGCCCTGCGGAACGAGGGTTACTCGCGTACCGCCCTGCAAATCAATGCCGAGCTTGGGAGTCGGCGATTTATCGCCGGTGAAGAAGATAAGGGCGTAAACCACAATGACGATGAGCGCAAAGAGCGCCATTGCTCGTCTGGGCCACTGCCGTTGACGGCTGCTAACGCCACCACGTTTCGAAGCGGACACAAAGATCTCCTGTGTTGTGAGGAACAGGGCTAAAAATCATGGGTCATGGCAGCCACTGCCACGCACGTGCTGAGTGTCGCGGCGCCACCATGACTAAAGCACAGTCCATCATCGTACGTCATGGACCGGCATAATCCTTAACAGGTTTAAGGTGAGGCACCCGCAGTGTGACGAGTGCAACTTGTTTTAGAGCTTCGGAAAGCGTTCGTCCTCACCCTCCTCCGGCTCAGCCGCTGCTTCGTTCTGGGAAGCAATCGGCTCCGCGGAGCGCACGATGGCCATGGTGTCGAAGGTCATCACCGTGCCGTCCTTGACTCGCAAATCAACCTGTTCACCGCGGGCCTCCACCACGGTTCCGTGCAGGCCACCGGCCGTAATCACGTCTGAGCCTGGTCGCAACGAGGCTTGGAGCTCCTTCATCTGCGCTTGGCGCTTGCGCTGCGCGCGCATGGACATAAAGCTCGGCAAAATGACGAGGACGGCCAGAACAAGGAGAAGAATAAGTTGGGTTCCGTTCATAAAAGGCCAGTGTGCCAGACCTGCCCGTCTCCCGGCCAATTGCCGGGAGGATTAAAAGAGCGTGCCGCCGACAGTTCCTTCGGGCGCCTCAAGCCCTAGGTGTTGCCAGGCCGCTGCCGTGGCAACACGGCCACGCCCGGTGCGGGAGATCATTCCGGCCCGCACAAGGTAGGGTTCGCAGACCTCTTCCACGGTTGACGGTTCCTCACCCACTGCAATGGCCAACGTATTGACTCCCACGGGGCCACCACCGTGTCCTTTAATGAGTGCCTCGAGCACCGCGCGGTCAAGACGGTCCAGCCCACGTTCATCAACGTCGAAGACCCGCAGCGCTGCCTGGGCAGCTGCCACATTAATGTGCCCATCTCCGTTGACCTCGGCATAGTCGCGCACACGACGCAACAGCCGGTTGGCAATACGCGGCGTCCCGCGCGATCGGGAGCCAATCTCCACCGCGGCATCCTGGTCGATATCAACCTCCAAGATTCGCGCTGCTCGGGTAATCACTCGGGTGAGGTCCTCGGTATCGTAATACTCCATCTGCGCGGTGAAACCGAAGCGGTCACGCAACGGACCAGTCAGCATGCCCGCGCGCGTCGTCGCTCCCACCAGAGTAAAAGGTGGGATTTCCAGCGGGATGGAGGTCGCCCCAGGGCCTTTGCCCACGATGACATCGATGCGGAAATCCTCCATTGCCATGTAGAGCATTTCTTCCGCGGGACGGGCGATGCGGTGAATTTCGTCGATGAAGAGCACGTCACCTTCCATGAGATTCGACAGCATCGCGGCCAAGTCTCCGGCCCGCTCCAGTGCGGGGCCGGACGTCATGCGCAGGGAACTTCCCAGTTCTTGAGCGATAATCATCGCCATCGTGGTCTTGCCCAGCCCAGGCGGGCCGGAGAGCAACACGTGATCCGGGGTGACACCACGGTTTTTCGCGCCATTGAGCACGAGCGATAGCTGTTCGCGCACCTTGGGCTGGCCGATGAATTCATCGAGGGATTTCGGGCGCAGTGAGCGCTCAATATCGTGCTCGCCTTGTTGCTCTGTGGCGTCCACATCCTGGTTACGCTGCGGAGGCGAGGTTAAATCCATCCCCTCCGGCAGCTTAAACTCAGTGCGTTCTACATCTGACATGTCGTCCACTCTCCCCTATTTTTTGGCCCCGAGTTGGTTGAGGGCTGCTCGCAGCACCACCGGCGTCGCCGCATCGGGCTGCTCAGCCACTACCGATTCCACCACCGGTCGAGCCATCTTGTCTGTAAAGCCCAACCCAATAAGCGCCTCAACGACATCCTCCACCACGGGGCCGGCAGCCGCAGGGGCGGAGGCCGCAGGATCAGCACCGTCCGTGGGTGCAAACGCCTGCACCTTCTCCTTGAGTTCTAGGATCAAGCGTTGCGCCACGCGCTTTCCTACCCCCGGGATTTTCTGCAGCCGTGCAGCCTCCTCCCCCGCAATTGCTTGGGCCAAATCACCTGCGCTCATCACGGACAACGCGGCTAGAGCCAGTTTGGGCCCCAGCCCAGAGACCGTCTGGAGGACGTGAAACATGTCGCGGTCATCCTGGCTGGTGAACCCGTACAGCGTCATCGAATCTTCTTTCACCACGAGCGTGGTCATGACTCGGGCTTCCTCACCACGCTGGAGCGTGCCCAGTGTGGCTGGGGTGGCCAGCACCTTGTATCCCACGCCGGCGCATTCGAGCACGGCATGATCAAGCTGGATGTCGAGGACAGTTCCGCGCAAAGATGCAATCATTAATCAGGTTCCTTGGTTCGAGTGGATGTACCACATAGCTTAAGAGGTCGTCTTCGCTGCCCGAGAAACGGACGCGGTGCGTGGTGAGGTGCCGCGCACACCGCTCGTTCGTGCCCCAGCCCCCACGCCAGCACTCGGATCACCCCCGCTCATCCATGCCAGGGCCGGCGCACGCCAGCAGTGGCAGACAGCAAGGGCCAAGGCATCCGCAGCGTCCGCTGGCTTAGGCGACTCGCTGAGCCCCAGAATTCGGGTGATCATGGCGGTCATCTGCTTCTTATCAGCGCGCCCGTTGCCCGACACCGCCTTCTTCACCTCCGAAGGGGTGTACATGTGTACTGGGATGTCGCGCTCTGCGGCTGCAAGCACCAAGACCCCGACTGCGTGCGCGGTCTGCATCACGGTTGACACCTGACCGCGTTCGAATACGCGCTCGAGCGCCACGACATCCGGCTTATAGTCATCCATCCATTCCCGGACCGCGACTGACAGCCGCTTAAGGCGCTCTCCCAGATCCTTGTCACTGGGCGTACGGACGACGCCCACGGCGATGGGAATGACCGCGCGCCCACGTCCGGCTTGGACAACAGACAGGCCACAACGCGTCAGACCGGGATCAATACCCATGACACGCAACCCCTCCAAGTTCACGGCTGCCTCCTCGCCCTTTTTATTCTCACCCTATACAACCACTTGTTTATGTAGAAACAGTGTACACACATGTGTTCTAGTGCAGGCAGTCCCCCGAGCCGAATACACTCCCTCAGATTGTGGGGCGTAGAGTGGCGCGCATGTCTCAACATCCTAATGGCTTTTCTGAGTTCATTCGTTCCCGCCATTCCGCGCGCGCGTTCCTTCCGGACCCCATCCCCGCAGAGGTTATAGAACAGGTGCTGATCGACGCCCAATCCGCCCCCTCCAACTCCAATACCCAACCCTGGAATGTGCACCTGGTTGGCGGTACGGCATTGCAGGACTTGAGCGCCGCTCTCATTGCTGAGTTCGATAAGAATGGAATCAACCCGGACTTCACGATTGACTACGGTCAGGGCGTCCACCTGCAGCGCTCGCAGGCCTTAGCAGCCAAGATGTACGGTCTCCTCGGTATTGCGCGCGAGGATAAGGAAGCGCGCACGGAATTTGTCCGTGAGAACCTTCGCTTCTTCGGCGCCCCACACACGGCTTTGCTCTTCATTCCCCCAATGGGCGACCGTATCCGCGCTGCCTTTGATCAAGGTACCTATGCGGAGAATTTCTTGCTCTCGCTTCAGGCGCACGGCTACCGCGGTGTCCCGCAAGGCATGATTTCACTCCTCGCCCCGACCGTCCGTGAATTCCTCGGAGTGGACGAGGAGCACAAGCTTGTCACCGCCCTGACCTTCGGCATTGCAGACGAGTCCAGTCCTGTGTTCAACACAGCCCCGGGCCGTGCCCCGCTGTCAGAGACGGTAACTGCTCATGGCATAGAAGACCTCAAGCTCGACTAGCCGCGTTAGTCCTCGTCCAGCTGGGCGAGGACCTCTTCGCTCAGGTCCATGTTGGTGTAGACGTTCTGGACATCGTCCGAGTCCTCAAGAGCGTCGATGAGGCGGAAGATCTTACGGGCATCATCTGCCTGCAGCGGTACCTCGACTGAGGCGCGGAAATCGGTATCGGTGTCATCGACCTCGATATCGGCAGCAACGAGCGCCTCGCGCACGGCGGGGATATCACCCGGTGCACAGGTAATCTCAAACTTCTCGCCGTTGTCGTTGACCTCCTCAGCGCCAGCCTCCAGCACAGCGAGCAGGATGTCGTCTTCGCTAAGCTCTCCCTTTTCCACCAACACCAAGCCGGTGCGGGCGAACATGTACGCCACGGAGCCGGACTCTCCGAGGTTGCCGCCGTTCTTGGTCATGGCGGTGCGCACGTCCGTCGCCGCGCGGTTGCGGTTATCCGTCAAGCACTCGATGAGCATGGCAACACCGTTCGGGCCATAGCCCTCGTACATCACGGTTTCCCAATCGGCACCGCCGGCTTCTTCGCCGGAGCCGCGCTTGCGGGCGCGCTCAATGTTGTCGTTAGGAACAGAGGCCTTCTTGGCCTTCCTAATCATGTCATCAAGGGTTGGGTTTGCGGCGGGATCACCGCCACCGGTGCGGGCGGCCACCTCGATATTCTTAATCAGCTTGGCAAATTCCTTGCCACGCTTGGCATCGTTCGCCGCCTTCTTGTGCTTCGTTGTTGCCCATTTAGAGTGGCCTGCCATGTCATCCCTTTCGATGTGGCTATATAAAAAGCTTGTAGAAACTGCTGCAATTATACGGCCTTGTCCTGGATCCACCGGAACAGGGGTCCGCGCGTGCGTCTCGCACGCCGTGGTGCTGACCCCCGGTGGCTAAACGTTTTGCCAATTCCCGTTGGCGCTTGAGCCTTCGGCGTCCGGATGCAGGATGCGCGTCAGGCCCTCCTGCATCGCCACGGCCAGTAGCTCGCCGCGCTGATTGAAGATCTTGCCCTCTGCTAGCCCCGTCCCGGTTTGTGCTGACGGGCTAGACTGCGAATACAACATCCACTCATCCACTCGAACTGGCCGCAAGAACCACAGAGAATGGTCCAGGCTGGCTAGCTGAATCCTCTCGCCCTGGTGCGGAAGCAATGCTGTACGAATCAGCGTCATGTCCGACATATACAGCAGCGCCGCCTGGTGGAGAGACTGGTCGGCAGTGGTAAGAAAGTCACCAGTGTTACGGAACCAAATATTCCTAAACCCGGCACCGGTGGTTTCCGCGGCAATCGCGTCGCGGTCCGCATCCGGGACAAGCCGCACGTCCCAGTCTTCCCACTCTTTCAAGATGATTCGGGTGGAATAGGGCGAGTCCTTAATACTCTCCGGTGGCGGCACCTGCGGCATGTCTGCTTGGTGCTCTGGACCACTGTCCCCTGGCGCTTGGAAACCAGCGCTGAGCATGAAGATCAAGCGTTCGTTTTGAAAGACCCGTACGTGTCGGTGCGCAAAAGAGCGGCCATCCCTAATCCGCTCGACCCGAATGGTGGTGGGAGCGCCAGAATCGCCCGGCCCCACGAAGTAGCAGTGCATGGAGTGGGCAAACTTGTCGTCAACGGTGAGCTGCGCCGCGCGGAGCGCCTGCGCCATGGTTTGCCCGCCAAAGGTGCGCGTAATAAGCGATGGAACCACAGGGCCGCGGAACTCGTCGTCGCCGATTCGCTCGAGGTCGACCGCCTGGGCCACCGTTGCCATGTCTTGCTCCCTTCCTTGTGCGTTGTGGCGTTCGCCGCGATATGGCGCCCGCCACACTAACCCCGACTATCCTACTCACGTGCTGATCCACCCCCGGAGGTTGCGTACTATATTCCGCATGACTTCAACCACGCCGCACAGCGTGCACCGCGTAGCCGCTTACCTGGAAATGGTCACGTGGGGATTGCTTATCCTCTCGATGATCCTCAAGTACTCGGGCACCACCGCAGCACTCACCCCACTTGCGGGAGGTATCCACGGCTTCGGCTTCCTGTGCTTTTTGCTCATGACGGCCCTGGTGTGGATCAACAACCGGTGGCCAATGGGCATCGGGATCCTGGGCCTGGTCGTCACCGTGATTCCCTTCGCAGCATTGCCTTTTGCGCTGTGGGTTTCGCGGCGCGGGCTCGTTGCTGGTCCGTGGCGGTTTAGCGATGACGCGGAGCCGCAGAGTTTCTTCGACAAGCTCTTAGCCCAGGCCGTGCGCCACCCCGTCCGCACCGCGCTTATCGCGCTGCTCGTCGTTGCCGTAGTGTTTAGCATCCTTCTCATGTTGGGCCCACCCGTCGACGTCGAATCCGCCATTGAAGATAATCGCTAAAGTCCCGACTATCTGGGCTGGATGGGTGCTGGCGCGCCTTTTCCTTATCTACCTACTCGTCAACGAAACGGGTCCGCTCGGGGATGTCCGGTACTACCTCGCGGGCGTATACGGGGATAACCCCCGTGACATGACGGAATATCCCCAGGTGGGCACCTGGCCCAGCGTCCTCCTTGCGTGGATTACCGGCGACGACTTCGAGGCCTATGCCATCGGCTTTACGGCAATGGTGCTGCTTGCCGACGGCGCATTCCTCGCCCTTCTCCTACGTCATCACCGTTCCAACCCCGGGGCATATAGCGCCGGATGGTTTTGGGTGTTCTTTGGCACGGCGGCAGGCCACGTCTTCGCGTGGCGGCTCGATCTCTATCCTGCCTTGCTGGTTGCCGGCGCGGGCGCGCTTCTGGCTACCCGCCCGCGGCTCGCCTCAGCTTTGTTGGCGTGGGCCACCGCCGCGAAGCTGTGGCCGGGGGTCCTCGCTGCCGGGCTTGTCGGGAGAGCAAACTCCCGCGATACCTGGCAGCGGCTGGCCGCGTTCTTTGGAAGTCTCGTTGCCCTGTGCCTCGGTGTAGCAGCGATGACCAGCGTGGATAGGGTTCTATCCCCGTTGACGTATCAAGGTGAGCGCGGCCTCCAGATTGAGTCTCTAGCCGCTACGTGGTTCGTGTACCAGGCGCATCGCCATCCTAATGTGTGGACGATGGGATACGCGGCCTCGAAGAGCTATGAGATCTCCGGTCCCGGCGTCGACACGGCACTCGCTATCAGCACCATCGCGACGGGCGCGGCCCTCGTGTGGTTCGTGGGCGTAGCATTCGTGCACTTTCTACGGGGGTTCTGGAGCCCACATTCCACCGTGGTCTTTTTCATCGCGGCGATTCTGCTTCTCATCGCAACGAATAAAGTCTTCTCCCCGCAGTACATCGTGTGGCTCGGGCCGATACTAGCGGTGGCGCTTCGCTCCCCCGTCCCCAAGTCAACCGGCGGGCAACGCCAAAGGGCCGCCGATATCAAAGGGGTACGCACCATCATGGCCATCCTCGCCGTGGGAACAGCGGCTTTGGGAACCGTCATCTACCCCTATGGCTATGACTACATCTGGTTCTATGTCGGTGAGGACCCCAACCCGGTGTATGCCCTTGTACTGCGCAACCAGCTCATCCTCGTCATGGCTGTACTGGCTCTCTACTGGCACCGCCTCGAGTATCGCGCAGCGCGAGCAGCTCACATGTCGATCTGACTTAGTTCGAAAAACTCAGGCAGCTTCGCTGTTCCCCCCAAGCGCAGCAGCTTGACAGCGGGGCGCAACCGCAACGCACGAGTATCGCTGACTGCTTCGTTGTAGAAGCGGTGAGCTAGGTGAATGCGCCCTTCGGCGTCGGCAAGCAAGGCCGGGCGTGATTCAAAGCGCTGCTGGATGGCTGCGGACAACTCCCGCTCCCGGGTGGCACGCTCATCGAAATTCCCCTGTGCTAACTCGGTAGACTCCGCCCGCGCCGCAATGCCCTCGAGCTCCGGCGCCAGCGCGCTCACGACCGCCGCACGGCGGTCGAGCGTGGACTCCAACTGCGCTAACGCCGCATCGGTGCGGATGTGGAGGGAGTTGAGCCGCTGTGCTGTGTACAGGGCCCACATTCCGAGCACAATCGCCAGAGCAAGGATGATGACAACTTCGATCGGCATTTAAGACACACGCACCTTTGTTCCGTCGGCTACCGTTTCATAGACACGCATTACGGCTGCGGCTACATGGTCCCAATCGTATTCGCGAGCCCTCTCCATTCCCGCTGCGGTCAAGGCGTGCCGCTTGTCGGAATCACTCACCACATCGTGCAGCACGCGGGCTAGATCCGTGGCATCACCGGTACGGAACAAAGCACCGGCGGGTGTGTCCGAATCGACGTTGCACACCGCGGCGAAGGCCTCCAGATCTGAAGCCACGACAGCACAGCCGGCGGCCATCGCCTCGACGAGGACGATGCCGAAACTTTCGCCGCCTGTATTGGGCGCCACATAGATATCGGCGCGCCCGAGGATGGCTGCTTTCTCGGCATCGCTGACCCGGCCCACGAATTCAACCCCTGGGGCGCTTCGCGGGTGCCCTCCTCCCATGACCGTCACGCGGACGGGCTCTGGGAGAAGCGTCAGGGCCTCGAGAAGAATGTCCAACCCCTTGCGCGGTTCATCGAGGCGTCCCAAAAACACGATTTCAATCTCCGAATCGCGTCGCTCACGCTCAGCCCGCTCCCGCTCGAGGGCATACACGGAGGTATCCACGCCATTGGGGATAAGCACGGGGTCACCGCCAAGCTGCTCCACCTGCCAGCGCCGCGCCATTTCCGAGACCGCGATCCCGCCCCGGACCTTTTCCAGATATGGGCGCAGGAAAGGCTTGGCTAGGGTCAGCGCGAGAGAACTGGAGGCGGATGCATGGTACGTCGCCACGATCGGCCCGCGCGCCAGTGCCAAGGCTGCCATGGAATAGCTTGGGGAGTTCGGTTCGTGAATGTGGAGGATGTCGAAGTTGCCCTCGCGGATGAAGCGCTTGATGTTGCGGCGCACGTGCGGGCCGATGGACAGGCGGGCCACGGATCCGTTATAGGTGATCGGCACCGCCCAGCCTCCCTTGCGCACGAAGCTGGGGACCTGCGTGCTTGCCGACGCCGGCCCCAGCACCTCCACAAAATGGCCCTGTTCAATAAAAACAGTAGCTAGGTCAAGGATGTGGGCCTGAACGCCGCCAGGTTCGTCGAAGGAATAGGGGCAGATGATACCGATCCGCATGATGTGTTCTGCCTTTCTATTTCTTCGCGCGCGCCGCCCGCCGGCGTTCTACGTCGGCGTTCCAATGCGGCTGCAGCATGTGCCAATCCTCTGGATGCGCTCGGATGTTTTCTGCGAAGCCTTCTGCGAGCCGCTGGCAGGTCTCGTGAAGAGTGGTAACTTCCACCTCGGGGCTGACGGACAAGCCCCATTCCTTACCATCGAACCATGAGTGCACCACGTGGAGGGCCGCTCCCGTCTCGATGGCGAGTTGGGCGGGGCCTGCGGCAACGTTGGCTTCTTCGCCCATGAAGTCTACCGGCACACCAGTGCGTGTGAGGTCACGCTCGGACAACAAACACACCACGCCACCGCGCTCCAGGGTGTCTTTCAAACGCGGAAAAGGCGAGGAACTGCCGCCGGTCAGCGGCAAGACGGTAAAGCCAAGGCTCTCGCGGTAGTCCACAAAAGCGTCGAAAAGCGCCTCGGGTTTTAGGCGCTCGGCCACGGTGGTGAATCCGCCATAATGACCCACGCAGAAAACACCCGCCATGTCCCAATTGCCGGAGTGTGGAAGGGCGAAGATCACCCCGCGGCCCGATGCCACGGAGGCGTCCGCGTGCTCCTTGCCGCGCAGCCCTGCCAATAGGCGTTTCTGCAGCTCGGGGTCCGAGTGGATGGCAGGCAAGCGAAAGGCCTCGAGCCAGTAACGCATGTAGGAACGCATCGAGTCACGCACCAGCTCGCGCGTCACGTTTTCGGCGCCCACCACGCGGCTGAGGTTGCGGCGCAGCTGCTCCATGCCCTTGCCATTGTCGCTGGCCAGATCCGCGCCGCGCTCAAACAGCCAGGCAGCCAGTGGCTGTGGGAGAAAACGTACAACTTTCCAACACGCGATGTACGCGGCGGCCGTCAGGCGTTCACGATCCACTAGAGCCACGGTTGAGAAGCCTTTCTGTGCGGGCCGGGGTCGGGTGCCGGCTGAGCGGAGCGATTACTTAGGCTAAAGATCCTTCTTGAAACGCGCTTTAGTGTCCTGGAGCGCCGCTTGGCGCATGCGCTGGTAAATGGTGAAGACAGAACCGACAGCTAGGAGCCAGAGCGAGACTTCTAGGGCATAAGGAACCCCCAGTCCCTCCAGACCCACGCCGCCGAGGCCCAGAATCAGGCGCTCGGGGCGCTCGACGAGTCCGCCGACCATCTTAAAGCCGGAGGCCTCACCGCGCGCCTTGACATAGGAAATGACCTGGGAGCTCACGAGCACCACCATGCAGGCGGCGAAGTTAAGCGGGTGAGCATTGTCGACGTACACCATCCAAAAGGCAATCGCTGCGAACAATGCGCCGTCGGTAATGCGGTCACAGGAGGCGTCGAGAGTAGCTCCGAAGTTGGAACCGCCCGTAGTCAGGCGTGCCATGGTGCCGTCGAGCATGTCGAAGGCTGCGAAAAGCCCCGAGAGTAGCGCTGCGGCGAAAAGGTGGTCGAGCGGGATGAGGATGACCGAGATAGCAATGGTGACAATCGTCCCCACGATGGTGACGATATTGGGGGTCAGGCCCATCTTGAGGAAGAGCTTGGCCACTGGGACCACAACCACGGCGGCGGGCTTGCGCCCATGAACACTAAGCATGCGCTTCTCCTAAGATGATTCCCTCGGCGGCGAGCTCTGCCCACCCCTGCGCCAGCAGGGAGCGGGTGTCCTTGAGGAGCTGCGGCAGCACTTTGACGCCGTCCACGATAGTCATGAAATTAGAGTCCCCGCTCCAGCGCGGAACAATGTGCATGTGCAGGTGCTGCCCCACCGATCCACCGGAGGCGCGCCCCAGATTGAATCCAGCGTTGACGGCATCGGGGCCGGAGACCTTCTTGAGAACCCGGATAGCTGCTTGGGCAAACTGGAAGAGCTCACGGGATTCCTCCTCGGTGAGGTTTTCCAGCTCAGATTCTTGACGGTACGGAATGACCATCATGTGCCCAGCGTTATAGGGATAGAGGTTGAGCACACAGTAGACAAGCTCGCCGCGGGCCACGATGAGCCCGTCCTCGTCCGACATCTGCGGAATCTCCACGAACGGATTGTGGGCTTTCTTCGGCACGTCGCCGGCGCCGCCCTCACGCTTGATGTAGCTCATGCGGTACGGCGCCCATAGGCGCTCTAAGCGGTCGGGCGTTCCCAGGCCGGTATCGACGTACTCTCCCACTCTGTATGTTCTCCCTTTCTAGCCTCTGCCTAGATGCATATGCATCTAGACGCGCTCGGCGATGCTGTCCTTGGTCGGTTGTTCGTTATTGCGCTCACGAACCCACGCCTCGATGACGTTGATTGCCGCCTCGACCGGCACACCGTTGACCTGGGTGCCGTCGAGGAAGCGGAAGGAGACCGCACCCGCTTCGACGTCACGCTCACCGGCCAGAAGCATGAATGGCACCTTGCCGGTGGTGTGGTTACGGATCTTCTTCTGCATGCGGTCATCGGAGGTATCCACGTCAGCGCGCAGGCCGCGTGCACGCAGCTGTGCACAAACTTCCTCAAGGTGCGGGGCAAAGGTATCAGCGACTGGAATGCCCACCACCTGGTGCGGAGCCAGCCACGCCGGGAATGCACCCGCGTAGTGCTCTAGGAGCACGCCAAAGAAACGCTCGATGGAGCCGAAGAGCGCACGGTGAATCATGATCGGGCGCTGCTTGGAGCCATCCGACGCCGTGTACTCGAGCTCGAAGCGCTCAGGCAGGTTGAAGTCCAGCTGCACGGTGGACATCTGCCAGGTACGGCCGATGGCATCGCGAGCCTGAACGGAAATCTTCGGGCCGTAGAAGGCCGCGCCTGCCGGGTCCGGGACCAGCTCAAGGCCGGACTTCTCCGCCACCGACTGCAGGATCTTCGTCGAGCGCTCCCAGATCTCATCCGAGCCAACGTACTTGTTCGGGTCCTTGGTGGACAGCTCAAGGTAGAAGTCATCCAGGCCGTAGTCCTTGAGCAAGGAAATGATGAACTCCAGAACCTTGGTCAACTCTTCTTCGAGCTGCTCCGGGGTGCAGTAAATATGCGAGTCATCCTGGGTAAAGCCGCGAGCGCGGGTCAGGCCGTGGATAACGCCAGATTTCTCGTATCGGTAGACCGTTCCGAACTCAAAGAGGCGCAGCGGCAACTCGCGGTAGGAACGGCCGCGGGAGGCGAAGATGAGGTTGTGCATTGGGCAGTTCATCGGCTTGGCGTAGTAGTCCTGCGGCTGCTTGGTGCAGTTGCCATCCTCGTCCCACTCACCGTCGAGCTGCATCGGCGGGAACATGCCATCCGCGTAGAAATCCAGGTGACCGGACTTCTTGAACAGGTCTCCCTTGGTCAGGTGCGGGGTGGACACGAAGGAGTAGCCGTCCGCGATGTGGCAACGGCGGGAGTGCTCCTCCATCTCCATGCGCACGGTAGCGCCATTGGGGTGGAATACCGGGAAACCGGAACCAATCTCATCCGGGAAGGAGAATAGGTCCAGCTCAGCACCCAGGCGGCGGTGGTCACGCTTTTCGGCCTCTTCCACCATGGTCTTGTAGGACTCCAAGGCCTCCTTGGATTCGAAGGCGGTGCCATAAATGCGCTGCAAACCAGCCTTGGACTGGTCACCGCGCCAGTAGGCAGCAGAGGAACGCGTCAGGGTGAATGCCGGGATGTACTTGGTGGTCGGCACGTGCGGGCCGCGGCAGAGATCAAACCACTCCACCTCGCCGGTGCGCGGGTTGACGTTGTTATAGTGGGTCAGATCTCCGGCACCCACCTCGGCGGCCTCATCGGAATCTGGGTCCACGTTGCCCTTGTCCTGGACCAGCTCCAGTTTGAAGGGCTCGTTGGCCAATGCCGCCTCAGCCTCCTCGGTGGTGGCATAGACGTGGCGCTCGAAGCGCTGGCCGCCCTTGATGATCTTCTTCATACGCTTCTCAATGGCCTTGAGGTCCTCTGGGGTGAAGGGCTCAGCGGTCTGGAAGTCGAAGTAGAAGCCATTCTCGATGGCCGGGCCAATGCCCAGCTTGGTGCCGGGGAATTCCGCCTGTACTGCCTGGGCCATGACGTGTCCGCAGGAGTGGCGGATAACGGCGCGGCCATCTTCCTCGCAGGCAGCAACCGGGGTGAACTCGGCGTCCGTGTCCGGGGTGTGGGAAAGGTCGTAGAGGGTGCCGTCGGCGCCGCGGACGACGACAACTGCTTCGGGGCCCTTGTTGGGCAGCTCATGCTCGCGCATCGCTGCTCCCACGGCAGTCCCGGCCGGGACCGTGATCGGGTCGTAGTTCACCGGGACTGCTGGAATCATTTCCGCCATGACTTGGTGCGCTCCTTTGCGCTCACGCGCCGCTCGACATACCTGGCCGAGCAGCACTCAACGAGAAAGTTACAGCGGCTTAGTCTACCCCTCTTAACTGCGTATGAGCGATTCGCCCCAGAAGGTTTCGCCTTCAGTTCCGGCCGGCATGTAGTAGACGGCCGAACCAATGTGGGTGATCCACTCGTTGAGCCGATCAGCTTCGTCAAGGCGCGCCTGAATAGGCTCGAACTGGGTCGTAGGGTCCTTCTGGTAGCAAATAAAGATCAACCCGGCGTTGCTGAGCTCACCGCGCTGGGTGGTCTCCGGAGTCGGCGGCAGGTTGTAGTTATACGGGCGACGCAACAGTTTTTGCTCTGGATGCTCCGCCGGCGGATGCGCTCTGGCGACATGAGAGTTCTCATCAATGGCTTTGAGCCCAAACTCATTGCGGGCGTCCAAATCCACCGGGTCGAACTCGTCCTTAGCACCTATAGGAGCTCCGGTATCGAGAGTGCGCCCAGTCGAGTTCTCACGTGCTGCGCGATCAAGCTGCTCCCATGTGTCCAGGTTCATGTGGATGCGGCGTACCACCATGGCGCTGCCGCCGGCGAAGGGGCCGTCTTCGATCCACACCTGCTCGTTGAAGTCTTCCTCGCTTCGGGGATTAACCGTTCCGTCCTTTTGCCCGAAGAGGTTGCGGGGAGTAACACCCTTCGGTGCAGATCCATAGGCATGGCTGAATCCCTGCTGGATCCACGCAACGTCGGCGTAATCTTTGCCCGCACGGGTCATATGCCGCAACACGAAGGCGGCAGTGAAAGGATCATCGCTGCAGATCTGCAGGACGATATCCGTTTGGCCCCATTCCGGGCGGAGGTCATCATGGTCAAAAGCCTGGATATCGCGCAGCCAGCTGGGCTTGGCGACGTCCACCGTGTCGAAGAATCCCTCTCCCCAACCGCACGTGACGGTGAGGTTTGCTGGGGTGGTAGACAATTCGGGTTCGAGGCTGCCCAACGGGTTCTCACCGGTGCAGAGGCGACGGGCATCCTCCGTCCACAGGCGCATCAACGCGGCCGCGCCGCGAGCGGTGGTGTCCTTCTTGAGGTTAAAGCCCACCAGCTCCACGTGCGCCTGGACCGGAGTTTGGATGCCTGCTTGGTGCTTGCCGTCGAAGGCGACGATATCGCCACCCATGGTCTCCTCGCGATTTTCCGGGCCTGTGCTGCCGGCGTCCCCAGCCTGCGCTGCGCGAGAGGCATCCGCGGAGGCATCCGCAGACGCCTGTCCAGGTTCATCCCCTTTCGCACAGCTTGCAAGCGCTACCGCGCTTGCCGCCACAGCGCTTCCGGCGAGCAGTCCACGCCGACTGACAGGTTCCTCGAACCCGCTCATCTTTGATATCTCCCTATCTCGTGAGAACCGATTTCTTGCCTACCTTGGCCCGGAACACGCTGGTTTCTAGTGCGCGTGCTCTTCCTTCTTCATGTCAGACATGTCTGCGGAGTCCGAGTGGTCCATGTGCTCACCATGATCCATGGATCCGTGGTCCATATCGCCGTGGTTCATGTGGCCCATGTCGCCGTAGTCTTCATCGCCGGCGCCAATGGTGCGCACCGGGATATCGCCGAGCTCGATCGTGGAGCCGTCGGCAAGCTCCAGCGTCAGGGTTGCGGTCTCACCGGCCATGACGGGCTCGGTTACTCCCATCAGCATGAAGTGGAAACCTCCCGGCGCGAGCTCGAGGGATTCGCCAGCGGGGATGTCGAAGCCTTCTTCCTTCTCCTTCATCACGCCGTCTACGACCTCGTGGATCTCATAGTGCTTAGCCTTCACCGAAGAGCTGAAGCCAACTACGTTGATGTCCTTGTCCGTGTTGTTGTGGAGCGTGCCGAAGATAGCGGTCATATCGGAGTCCTTCTCCATGGCGCGCACGACAGCATCCTCGAAAGTTACGCCAGACTCAGCGGAGGAAGAAGCCGACGTGCTGGTTTCCGCACCCTTCTCTGCGCTGCTGTCAGCGCTGGCCGCGGTGCTCGTCGCGGTAGCTGTCGAGTCCTCCTCGCTCGGCGAGCAACCAGCCAAGGTGAGGCTGACAGCCGCGATAGCAACTACGGAGGTACGGAAGAAAGAACGGGATTTCAGCATGGAACATGCCTTTCTGGAGTAATTACCTGAAGGGGATGAGGTGGATTGGCTCGCGCGTCATCGAGGACCTGTGTGGCCTAGCCTGCGCCATCGGAGCGACGTGTTTTCGCCCCGAAGGCGAAGACTGCCGCACCGACGACGAGAACTGCCCCGATACCAATGATCCATTTAGCAGCTGCGGGCAGGGAGCTCAGGGGGTCCTGGGAGTCCTCTGCACCGCCGTCTTCCGCGGCAGCATCCGCGTCACTTTGGCCAGAGGCTCCAGACGACCCATTGCCTGCCTCCCCTCCGGCAGCACCGGAAGCTACGCTGAACGGCACCGAGCCGAGTGTGGAGTGACCATCGGAGGAGGTAATGCGAAAACCTACTTGGTATTCGCCGTCACCAGGTTCGATGTCCTGGGGAACCTCAATGGTGAGGTTTCGTCCGTCAATGGTGGGTGTGGCATCAAAGAGCACGTCGCCGGAGGTTGTGTCGCTCACGGCGAAAGTGTTGAAGTCATCCCGAGGAATGCCAGAGAACTCCAGCGTGATTTCACGGGGGAATTCTTCCAGCGGTGCGTCACCCACCACGTTGCCGCCAATGACTGAGTCATGTGCCGCGGCTAGTGGCGCGGACAGCCCAATCACGAGGCTCACGGCCCCAGCGGCGACTACTGTGGTGACCTGACGCAACTGCATTTCTTGGATGACTCCTTGATGGCGTGATGAAACTTTTGATTGAAGGTTCCCTCATCCTATCGCTGGGAGGGATCTCCTAGCCAATCCTTAACCCCACGTGGAGTGCGTGGGGTTATCAAGTAGTCGTTGCACGCGACAGAAAAGTTCCCTATGCCTACGCAAGCGTGGATTCTGTCGCATTTCCCGCAGGTAGCGCTAGCGGCTGCGGCCACGAAGAAGGATGACCACCAAGATGATGACGGCAAGCGCAATGATGCCCAAGGCTGCGGCCAAGAGAAAACCTAGGGTGCCAAGACCCAAGCCTTTATCCTCGTCGGCGCTTGCTGCTTGGTCCACATTTCCTTCGTCACCATCACTCTTCGGTGCCTCAGTCTTGTCCTTGACAGGCTCATAGATGGGCCCTTGAATTGGATCCCCCAACACCTTGGTGGTGAGGGCATATTTCGCCGTGTCTCGCTTGCCATCGAATACCTCATCTTCCTTTTCGGAATCCGTGCCCGCATCTAGGGTGACCAAGATGTAATAGTCACCCTCCAACCAGTTAGCTTGGGCTCCTTGCCCGTTTGCCTGACTTTGACCGAAACGGTTGGCGAAGGCCGTCGGTATAACTGAGTGTGCTGCAACTTCTTGGCCCTCGTTCAACGCCGACATATAATCGTTGTCACCAGCTCGCTCGCGCGCGGGGTTAAGAATCTCCAAATTCAGGGACGAGTACTTCAAGGCATTCTCATCAGACATCTCGCCTACTTTCAAGGCAGCAGCAAGCTGCTGTCCTTCCTTCATGGGAACCTTGAAGACTTGCGCCTCGCCCCGCACAATGTCGGTCTCGATGGTGTCTCCGCTTTCCAGCTCAATGGCATCGCTGAACCAGCTAGCCGCGCGAACCTTTTCAGCGCCTTCAAAATTGGCATGAAGCTCACCCTCTACCTCGCTGTCCAGCCCGCTCACCAGCTCATCCATGTTGGACACAGGGTCAATGCGGTGGAGGAGGATTTCTACGTCTAGGGGTTCCTCAGCCTTATGGGTCATCGCTCGCTTCGCGGTCAAGACAAGTTCGTCACTTGGACACTTTTCGGAGCCCATTTCTCGGGTAAAGGCACTCGCGCTGGGCAAAGCGTCTGTGCGAATGGAGGTATGGAACTCGTCCTGATCAGCAGTGCACTCAATGGAGCCTTGTTCACCTCCATGATTACCGGTCGGTGGCTCGGAACCGTCACCGAAGAAAACCGACATGCCGAGACTTCGCGGCTTAACCACCGCGCCGTCCAAAGTCTTGTACATCGTCGCTACATAGCGCTCCCCAGGCTTGACGGGAATAGACCATGACTCAGCGTGAAAATCCTTGTGAGTATCCTCGCCGCCGTTAGTCGGCGGCTCCAGTTGCGCACGGAAGATGAAGTCCTCTCCGGATTCCCAGCGAGGAAGCTGCGTTGGTTGGCTAATATCTTCGCTGCCTTCAATCTGCTCGACATCGGATTTGTAAATGTCTGCGGCGCGCCCTGCTGCCTTCTTAATCATCGCTGCCAGTGAATCTGCGTCCCCGGCGTCGAGATACTCGCCGCCTGCGGCACCTGCGATACAGGAAAGCTCCTTGCGGGCTTCTTCGTCAACATTGAAGCCAATCGTGTTGATGACAAGATCAACCCCCTGCTCGTGAAGCTCTTTGGCTACTTCACATACTGGCGGCGGCGCACAGGTATCAATGCCGTCCGATACCAAGACGATCGTCCCGTGCTGACCGCCCAGCTCTTCGGCGGCCTTCTTCAGGGAATCACCAATCGGGGTATAGCCCTTAGCTTGAAGGTCATCGATTGGCCCAGTGAAAGAATCCCCCACGTCCTCCTTAGGCCCACTCACCACGTGGATATCACGGCATCCGGCTTCCTGATTCTCAGGGGCTTCGTCGACCGTGCCACCATACGTGACGAGTCCCAACGGGATGGTGCCGCCGAGTTCGGAGACGAAGTTCTTCGTTGCGTCCTTCGCGGCATCAAGGCGGGTCTGCCCGCCAGCATCCTGGACATTCATAGAGCCCGAAGAGTCGAGCACAAGCATCGTCGCACCGCTCTGTGCCTCTGCTGAATCTCCACTCGGTGCAGACTCGGAGTCAGCCGCGGACGCCGAACTAGGCTCTTCACTGCGCGTGACGCCCGTGGGATTCTGTGCAAACGCTGGCACGGCTATCGCACTGAGAAGTGCGAGAAGCGCAACGGCGAAAACGGCGAAAAAGGTGCGTACTGCGCTCTGCCTGGAAGTCAAAAACGGGGCGAATGCTCTCATGATGTCCATTTCTTTGAGATGACAAGTCTGTGAGAAACATCATAAATGGCTGGCGAAAAGCTCGGCCACCGACGGGGAAAAGTCCCCTTCCAACACGCCCCCACCTCAAACCTGGACATCTCCCAGGCAACCTCCCGGGCAAACTTATCCAACCTGAGCGCTCACGGTAAACAAGGCATCAAAAATCTGCGATTTTGTGCCACTATCTACCGTGAATGAGGCAAGGGCGAAGAAAATAAAAAAGTGCCCCTCCGTCATGGGGGGACACTTTCGCCGGAGCGGATGACGAGACTCGAACTCGCGACCCTCACCTTGGCAAGGTGATGCGCTACCAACTGCGCTACATCCGCGTGACGAGCTCTCGCTCGTCGCGGGCTCCAAATGGAAACCCTGTGCGCGATACTGGGATTGAACCAGTGAC
>NZ_KV819499.1:67520-87481 GCF_001815175.1 Corynebacterium sp. HMSC034H07 | reverse complement strand
ATGCGCTACCAACTGCGCTACATCCGCATTCGAAACCAGGCCCGGTTTCTAGGACAAAGTCCTTGTGCGCGATACTGGGATTGAACCAGTGACCTCTTCCGTGTCAGGGAAGCGCTCTCCCGCTGAGCTAAACGCGCTCGCAGCGCCCTGTTTGGGCGCCAGCATTTGAGGTGGAAACGGGAATCGAACCCGTGTGCACGGTTTTGCAGACCGTTGCCTCACCACTCGGCCATTCCACCGTGGCGATACCGCCTCACACACTACATGTGCTGGAGCGGATGACGAGACTCGAACTCGCGACCCTCACCTTGGCAAGGTGATGCGCTACCAACTGCGCTACATCCGCATTGCACGTTCCCGGCCGGTATGCCGTGGTGCGAGAAGAAACTTTATCGTGCGCCGCCGTAGTTTCCAAATCCGCAGCCCACGGCACTAATCCCCAGACTCCCCAAAGCCTGCGGATTACATCAGTGTGATTGAGACTGCGGTTACAGCGAGCGGCAGCGATGGCAACAGGAAGCCCTGGACCGACTCCACCACGACACTAACACCCACACATACAGCTTAAAGCGCGTTTGAGCTGGACGATTAGGGGGTTACTACACGCGCGGTGTACCTTAAGTGCTGCACCGAGGTTCTATAGCTCAGTGGGAGAGCGTTCCGTTCACACCGGAAAGGTCGCTGGTTCAATCCCAGCTAGAACCACCATCATAACTGCAGGTCAGAGACCTGCAGCATGTGGCACAAGCCTTCGCGTGGATACTATGTGGATTATAAATCTACATTAATGGTTTCTCGCGGGGGCGTTTTCTCATTGTGCCTCATCTTGGCCACAAGGGCTAGACGAAAACCTCAACGCGTTGGGGACACGGCACGGTTACACAAGACTGCATGACATTGAACCTGTCCCCCTCGCACACTTATCCGATTGCTCCATAAGGGTTCGATAGCAACAAGTGCAGGAATAGGGTGATTTTGTGCGGTTGCCAAAGTGTGGCCCGGCCTGGGCCGGCGCCTTGATGGGTACCTCGATTGCATCGACTTTGTCGGGGTTGCATGGTTTAGGCGTAGCGCAGTTCGTCTTCGCTTTTATCGCAGCGGTGCTGCTGGTGATTTTTACCGCGGGGACGAAGAATGAGCCTCCCCGGCACCAGAACATGGCGGCGTGGGGCATGTACACGATGGGGCTGCTGGCGTGCGGCTCGGCATGGACCGCGCTTACCGGAAGCGATGCCTTCCAGTTGGCAAGTTGGTGGATTGGTGCACCGCTATCGGTGGTGGTCTGTTTGTGGCAGCTATGGGGGTTGTTCAAACAGCCGCACCTCTACGACAAGCCCGCTTTTCCTTGGGGCCTGGCACTTGTTTCTCCCATGGTGGCGGCGACCTCCGCAGGTCAGTTGGCTATGAACCACGGGCAGTTCTACCACTTTGCCGGCGAGCTATGCTTCTTCCTCACGTTCATCACCGCAATTCCACTATTCGCCTACTGTTACTGGTCCCTTGTACAACGCCGAGAAAGGCCGCGCGGGGCAGCTGCAGGTACAGCGTGGATCCCGCTCGGCGTGGTTGGACAGTCAACGGCAGCCTCGACACTGCTTTTTGACGCCCACCTCTACGGCATCATCATGTTTACGATTGGAGCACCCTGCGTCGCATTCGCAATGTACTGCTTCTACCGAGCGGTCTTCGAGTGGACTCCCTACAGCCCCGGCTGGTGGGGCTCGACCTTCCCGGTCGGAACACTGTGCCTAGGTTCATGGGATGAAGGCTGGCACCGGTTGTCCTTCGTTCTCTTGGTGCTCTTATTGCTCCATTGGGGAGCCTGCGCGCTGCGCTTCAGCGCTTGGCGGCTCCAGCGCGCCTAATAGCATAAGGTCCGCCTCCCCAAGCGGTAACCGCCCTTTGAGGTACCGTGGGGCGCCATGAGTGAGACTGCGCTGATAGAACGCCTACTGGGGCCAGACCGAGAAGGAATCCGCTTGATTGCGGTGGGTACGCTCCACGGCTCCGCCACCATCGATGGCACTTCCGGTCCCATGGGTAACGACACTGACGCCGAGCTCTTCGCGGCTTTACGCGAGTGGGCCGATATTGCCGTCGTCGGCTCAGCCACGGTGAAGGCGGAGGAATATGGGCCGTCGACAAGCACGCGCCTCGCCGTGCTTAGCCACTCCCTCGAATTTGCCGGTTTCGAGGATTTCATTGCCGCAGGCCCCATCGTGCTTACCCCGGCAGAGCGCGCGTCTTCGCCCGAGGCACAGCGCTTGGCCGACGCCGGCGCCGAAGTCATCAGCACAGGTACCGGAACCATGAGCGAGGCTGTTTCAGCTCTTCACGCTCTAGGCGCGCGCCGCATCAGTTGCGAAGGTGGCCCATCCGTTTATTCCGCCTTTATCGCAGAAGGCCTCGTCGACCAGCTTTATCTGACGCTCGATCCGCACCTTTCCCCTTCCGTCGAAAAGCCCGTCGTCGACGGCGAGGCCACCTCCCCCGCGCTCAAGCTCGAGCTGGAGAACGTCGACACCGTCGACAGCACGGTGTTTCTGCGCTACCGGCGCGCACAAACCCCGTAAACTTTGCTGCCGTGACTTCTCCGGCTCCCTCATTCCCAGCTTCCGCGCGACTGTGGACGGCCGCCGCGTGGCCCGCCGCCATCGTCTTAGTCCTTCACCGCGTGTTCGTGCTCGCTGTTAACGGCTCGGTGACTGATGACTTCGGCACCGTCTACCGCGCGATCCGGAGGTTGTGGGAAGGCAACCCGGTTTATGAACAGAACTATTCCTTCGTGGAACCGCTCTACCTGTATAACCCAGGGGCCACCGTCCTGCTGTCCCCCTTAGGACTCGTGTCTGAGGAACACGCGCGCATCGCCTTTATTCTGGCCAACGCCGCTGCCATCGTCGCTGCCTTGGCCCTGCTGACCCGCTTCGTAGGTCACAGCCTGCGGGGCCCGCTGTGGCCGGTCAGCATCGCCGCAGCCTTCGCTACCGAATCAGTCATCAACACGTTGGTCTTTACCAACATCAATGGCTTGTTGCTGCTCGCGATGGTGGCGTTCCTGGCTTTGTTGGATAAACACGGATGGGCCGCTGGACTCTGCATCGGTCTGGCGATTCTGGTTAAGCCGCAATTTGCCCCGCTGCTCTTCCTCGCCTTGGTGCGCAAGCGCTGGCTCACCTTAGGTTTGGGCGTGGCTATACCGCTGGGGAGCAACGTTGCTGCATGGCCGTTCGTTCCGGGCGCGGAAGGCTTCCGCGCCAACCTTCTTCCTTACCTGTCCACCACGCGCGACTACGCCAACGCCTCATGGCCGGGCGTGCGCGCTTACTTCGATCTCCCCGGCGTCATCTACTACCCCATCTGGATCCTTTTCGCGGCGCTAGCCGCAGTGGCGATCCTCGGTCTGCTGCGCTGGCGCGACAGCGAGCCGACCTTCTGGGCGCTGAGCACAAGTGGTGCCATCATGGTCGGGATCTTCTTCCTTTCCTCCTTGGGACAGCAATACTACTCCATGTGGCTTATCCCAATGCTGTTTACGGTGGTGCTGGGCCGCTCGGTCTTCCACACGTGGGGAGCATGGTTGGCCGCATTTTTATTCTTGGCGCCGCTCGAGTGGACGTCGTCCAGCATGCCCACCGCCGCGCACTGGATGAGCGTGTTCATCGCCACCATCGGGTGGGGCCTGCTCATCGTCGTGACCGCTGCCTCCGTGGCCGGCTGGTGGAGCGCGGAACGAGGGGCTAGCCGGCAAGCTCAGTCGAGCGATAAGATTCCCGCATGACTGATTTCAAGCTCATTGCCGATACCGAATGGCGCCAGCGCCTGAGTCCTGAGGAGTACCACGTCCTGCGTGAGGCCGGCACCGAGGCACCGCACGTCGGCGAATACACCAACACCACCACCGAAGGCGTGTACTCCTGCCGAGCCTGCGGCGCCGAGCTCTTCCGCTCCACGGAAAAGTTTGAATCGCACTGCGGATGGCCGTCCTTCTTCTCCCCTTTGGCTGGCAACGCCGTCATTGAGCGCGAGGACAATTCACTGGGCATGCGCCGCATTGAAGTGCTGTGCGCCAACTGCGAGTCCCACCTAGGCCACGTCTTCGAAGGCGAGGGATACGATACGCCGACGGACCTGCGCTACTGCATCAATTCCATCTGCCTCAACCTAGAAGAAAAGCCGGTCGAGGACTAAACCCTCAACCGGCTTCCGGCGCTATAACGACCCTTTAAGGCAAAATCGCGATGAGCTCAGCCACATCCTTCACGCGGCGACCGGTGTGGAAGGGAATCTCCTCGCGCACGTGGTGGCGCGCCTCGGTGTAGCGCATGAGGTACATCAGATCCACGATGCGGTGCAGCTCCGGGGCCTCAAAGGCCAGGATCCACTCGTAGTCACCCAGCGCGAAGGCCGGCACGGTGTTCGCGCGCACGTCCGGATAATCACGCGCCTGCATGCCGTGCTCCATGAGGATGCGGCGGCGCTTTTCCTCGTCCATGGTGTACCAGTCGTAAGAGCGCACGAAGGGGTAGACGGAAATCCACTCACCGGGCTCCTCGCCCATGATGAAGGACGGCAGGTGGGACTTGTTGAACTCCGCCGGGCGGTGCAAGGCGTTTCCTACCCACGTCACCTCAGAGACCTGGCCCAGGACGGTCTCGCGGCGGAAGTCCGCGAAGGCCTTCTGGATGTCGGCGAATTCCTCAGCGTGCCACCAGATCATGAAGTCAGCGCTCTCCCGCATTCCGGACAGATCGTAGATACCGCGCACGGTAACCACGCCTGCTTCCTCGAGCTCAGAGAAGAACTTCTGCGCCTGCGCGACGATCTCCTCGCGCTCAGTGCCCAGCGCCCCCGGGATGACCTGGAACACCGCGTGCTGCGAGTAGCGCTGGACCTTGTTGAGCTCGGCGAAGTTGACCTTCGACATGCCTCTCTCCTTTTTTCAACCGACAAAGTTTCTTATCCATCATAAGTTGGAGACGCCCTCGCGCGCCACTAGCCTTTCGGCGCGCCTTCCACCGCCACACGGGCGGAGCTTATACCTTGAACCCCGTGAGCAATTCCGACGTTTCTTCGCGCAACCTTGCAGGGGCACCGACCAACCTGCACGATCGCGCCGCCGCCTCTCCCGCCGAATCGCGCCCCGCAGAACCGAGCACTCCGGCTGCCTTCACGGAGGCCGTCGAGTCCCTCCACGCTGCGCAGCTGCGCCCAGAAATCACCTTGGGCACCATCCGACCCCCGCAGCGACTGGCCCCGTTCAGCCATGCCATTGGCCTGGAGGTTGAGCGTCACGAGCAGGAGGAGGCTATCCCCACCGACTCTGAGGGTGATGCCTTCGGCCGCCTTATCCTGTTGCACGACCCAGGCGCTGAGGAAGCCTGGGAAGGTGCGATGCGCCTGGTGGCCTACATCCAGGCAGACTTAGAGGATGCCGTAGCCGGGGACCCGCTGCTTCCCGACGTCGCCTGGGAGTGGCTCACCGAATCACTCGACGTGCGCGAGGCAACACACACCAACCTCGGAGGTACTGTCACCTCGACTGCCTCGGTGCGCTTTGGCGAGATCGGTGGCCCGCCGCGCGCCTATCAGTTGGAAATGCGCGCGTCCTGGACCGCAGCCGACCTGGATCTTGCCCCACACGTCGAGGCTTTTGCACAGGTGCTTTCTCTCGTCGCAGGCCTGCCGCCCGAGGGCGTCACCGAGCTCGGACGCTAACATGAGCGAACTGCGCCAGGTCCCCGTCGACGGCACGCCAAAAGTCCTGCTTTCTCCCCGTGAGTTCCAGGCGGGTGCCGCGCGCCTGGCCGCGGGGACTGGACCCTTCGCCATTGATACCGAACGCGCGTCGGCCTACCGCTTCGATGACCGCGCCTTTCTAGTGCAAATTCGCCGGGAAGGCGCAGGCACGCTTTTGTTTGCCCCGGAGAATCGTCGGCATGAACTGAGTTCCGCGCTAGCGCCGGTGCTCAACGGCCAGGACTGGGTAGTCCACGCCGCCCCTTCTGATCTTCCCTGTCTGGCCTGGCTGGGGCTACACCCCGGAACACTGTTCGATACCGAGCTTGCCGCCCGCTTCGCCGGTTTTGCGCATCCCAACCTGGGGGCGATGGTGCTGGAGCTGTTCGACGTCGAACTGGAAAAGGGTTACGGCGATTCCGATTGGTCCCAAACACCCATTCCCCGGACATGGCGCAACTACGCGGCGCTCGACGTGGAGCTGCTCAACGAACTTGCTGTGACGTTGCGAGACATCCTTGCGGAAGAAGACAAACTCGACTGGGCCTTTGAAGAATTCGACCGGATCGTCGACGAGCATGCCGGGATTACCGGCCCTGAGCCTCGAACGTGGCGGGAGCTGAAAGGTGTGTCTTCGCTACGCACACGCGAACAGCTCGCCGTGGCTCGCGAGTTGTGGCAACGCCGCGAATCCATCGCACGTTCCCAGGACATCGCCCCCAACCGGGTGCTGCCGCACCGCGTGCTCGTGGACATAGCGCGCCGCGTGCCTCGCACCCCGCACGACATCAATCAGATTAAAGGTTTCCCCCGCCGCCGCGGTGGGGCTACGTTGCGCTGGCTCGATGCCGTCACGACTGCGCTGGATAGCCCGCGCCAGGAGTGGCCAAAGCCGCTGCGCAGCCCCCGCCCGGTGCCCTCCAAATCAGTATTTAACCGGGATTTTCCCGAGCTGTGGCAGCTCTACTGCGAGATCCGCCATGACTTCGAGGACCTCGGTGACGAACTGCGCATGAGCTACGAGCTGATCCTCAAACCCAGTCTGATACGTACAGCGGTGTGGGCAGCGTTCGGGCCAGAAGGCGGCGTCGCGGGGGAGATCGCAAAAGATGCCGATATCCCCGATTTCCTGCGTTCTCAGGGCGCGCGCGACTGGCAAGTCAAGCTGGCCACGCCGCTCTTGCAGCGCGGGTTAACCCGGATGCGCTCTACTCCCCCGCGCTCTTAGCAGACTCCTCAGCATCGCGTGCAGCTACCCACTCACGCACTGAGTTCGCGATGCCTTCCGGGGTCAAGCCAAAGTCCTCGAGGATTTCTCCACGGCTGGCATGCTTGGGGAAGCAGCCGGGTACGCCGAGCCTGTGTACCGGAGTGTCCACATCGGCGGCGTCGAGGGCCTCGGCCACCATGGACCCCACACCGCCCCGCAGGATGCCATCCTCCACCGTCACCACGAGATCGTGATCGGCCGCCAACGCGATGATGGATTGCGGTACCGGTACCGGCCAGCGCGGGTCCACGACGGTCACGTTGAAGCCTTGGGCTTCGAGCAGCTCAGCTGCACCCAGGGAACGCGCGCTCATGGCACCGACGGCGACGATAAGCACATCAGTAGCTTCCTCCGCAGAAGCAGCGGCATCGGAATAGCTCAGGATGTCTACCCCGTCATCGAGCCGCTTGAGTTCGTCGCGGTCATCAAGGAGGTTGCCCTTGGGGAAGCGCACCACGGTCGGGCCATCCTCGATTGCGATGGCTTCGTTAAAGAGTTCCCGCAGGCGGGCACCATCGCGCGGGGCGGCGATGCGCATGCCGGGGACGATGCTCATGAGCGCCATATCCCACACACCGTTGTGTGAAGCACCATCAGAGCCCGTAACACCGGCGCGGTCGAGGACAATGGTCACTGGCAGCTTGAGCAGCGCAATGTCCATGATGACTTGGTCCACCGCACGGTTGAGGAATGTAGAGTACACCGCTACCACCGGGTGCATCCCGGCCAGCGCCAGACCGGATGCAGAAGCCATGGCATGCTGCTCAGCGATGCCGACATCAAAGAAGCGCTCCGGGAACTCCTCCTGGAAGGGGGTTAGCCCCGTCGGCCCAGCCATGGCGGCAGTAATGGCGACGATGTCCTCGCGGGCGTGGCCGGCCTTGATCAATTCTTCCGAGAACGCCGCGGTCCACCCCGGTTGCTTCTGTCCCTTGGATACACCGGTGACCGGGTCGATGGCGCCGGTGGAGTGCATCTGGTCCTTCGGCTCGTTGACCGCAGGAGCAAAGCCATGCCCCTTCTCGGTGACCGTGTGCACGATGATGGGACCGTCATAGTCGCGGGCGTAGCTCAGCGCCCGCACAACTGCCTCAATGTCGTGGCCGTTAATCGGGCCAATGTACTTGATGCCCAGCTCCGGGAACATCTCCGTGGGCATGACGGTCGACTTCACACCCTCCTTGACCGCGTGCAATGCATCAAAGGTGCGCTCGCCTACCCAACCCATGGACTTGAGGCGCTTCTTGCCCAGCGCCATGAACTCGTCGTATCCGTGCTGCGCACGAATGCGCCCCAGATTCTCTGAGAGGCCACCGATCGTCGGCGAATAGGAACGCCCATTGTCATTAACGATGATGACAACGTTGCGGTCCTTGTCGGCAGAAATGTTGTTGAGGGCTTCCCAGCACATGCCGCCGGTAAGGGCGCCATCGCCCACGACCGCCACGGCATTGCGGTGGGATTCACCCCGAATCTTGAAAGCCTTGGAGAGCCCGTCCACCGTGGATAGCGCTGCCGAGGCGTGCGAGGATTCGGTCCAATCGTGTTCTGACTCTGCGCGATCCGTGTAGCCGGACAAACCGCCCTTCTGACGCAGAGTATCGAATTGGGAGGCGCGGCCCGTGAGCATTTTGTGCACGTAGGACTGGTGTGACGTGTCGAAGACGATGGGATCGCGCGGGGAATCGAAGACGCGATGGATCGCCACCGTGAGCTCCACGACGCCCAGGTTAGGGCCTAGGTGGCCGCCTGTAGCGGACACCTTCTCAATAAGGCGCTGACGGATTTCCGCCGCGAGCTCAACCAGTTGCGTCTTGCTCAGGGCTTTAAGATCGCCTGGTGATTGAATGGAATCCAGAATGCCCATAGAGCTTGCCTTAAACCCCTTCATCGATCGTTTTCTTCTTTACCACCGTACCCGTTGACACGCGTGACGCGTCAATCATTGCCCGACCACTCCCGCGGCGCCCCCTGTGCGCCCTAGGCCAGTGGAACCAGGAGTGCCAGGGTTTCAAAGTGATGCGTTCCGGGGAAAGCATTCACCATGGCGAGGCGCTTCGCGCGGTAACCATGCTCCGACCAAGCAGCCAAGTCCCGGGCGAACGTAGCGGGATCGCAACCGATATGCAGGATGCGTTGCGGCTTTGCCGCGGCGACAGCGGCCACCACGTCGTTGCCAGCACCGGTACGCGGCGGATCCAAAATCACCGACGCCGGCTGCGGAAGCTGGCTGGCCACCTGCTCCACCTTGGCGGTGCGGAAGTGCACGTCAATGCCTGCGAGCCCCGGCTGCGGCGCCGCTGCTGCGGGCGAATAATCGACGGAATACACGGCCGTGTGCCCGCCCTGGGGTGTGGTGACATCTGCGAGCGCGGGAACGAACAGACCAACGCCGCCATACAGATCCCAGGCCACTGCATGTACAGCGGGCTCGTCCGCTGCCTCAGGTTCACCGCCGTTCCCGTGGCCTTCTGCGCCGAGCCACTCGCGTGCAAGGCTGGTGTAAACGTCCGGTGCTCCGACGTGCGCCTGCCAAAAAGCGGTGGGCGGGAAGCGGAACTCGTGGCCGTCAGCACGCTGCACCACATTCTCAGTTGGCGCCTCGATGACCTCTCGAATGGTCTCGATTCGCCGCCCCCGCGGCGCCTTCCGGGTTTCCACGACGTGCCTATTGCCGTCGCTATCCATGACCGCGATTACCTCTGCACCTGGATTAAAGGTACGGGCATCAGGCCCCACTAGGCCGTCGACGAGCCCCGGAATCAGCTGGCTGCACGCAACGTCGGTGACGAGCTCCGTGGAGCCACGCTTGCGCAGACCAGCACGGCCCTGCTTGTCGACGCCCAACCGCACCCGCGTACGCCACCCGCGATGCGGTGCCACATCGATGGTCTCGACGTCGGGAGCATCCTCGATGTGAGCCACGCGGCGCAGCTGATCGAGCAAGACTGCGACCTTGATGTCTGGCTCCGCCGCGGGATCGAGCTCAGCGAAGTCACAACAGCCGGCGCCACGCTGCGCGGCCGGGCACGCAGATTCGACACGGTAGGGCCCAGGTTGTACGACGGAACTCAGCGCGGCTTCCACAAAGGACTTCTTCACCTTGGTCGCAGTCACCGTGACATGGTCGCCGGGGAAGGCACCCGGGACGAAGCACACGCGCCCGTCGGGGGCCGCCCCGATTCCGACACCGCCGTGCCCCATACGTTCGATGGTGGTGTCGAATGACTGCCCTTTGCTCAGGCTTCCAGCAGCGGCGCTCTGATCTTTCGCAAAGTTGTGATCAGTCGCGGTCATGGATCTTCTCCTTAGAGTTGTCGCCGCCCTGCGACGTAGTGTCGCCGCCCTGCGCTTCCTCCACGGCGGCATTCGCGCGGCGCACCATCCAGATAGTGAGGAGGGTGACGATACCCGTTAACGGCCAGCCCATGAGAATGCGGACGATACCAAGCGTTGTGGTGGCATCGGCATCGTAGAGCGCGCGTTGCACCGCAAAACGGGCGATGAACACCGTCGCCCACCCGGCAGTGGCATAGGCATAGGAGCGTCGCGCCCGTGGCACTGTGCGCCACCCCATGTCCTCACCGTTGAGGCCTTTCCATACCACGCCGACAAGCGGCCAGCGCAGAATAATGGAAACGATCGCGACGATGAACAGCACGAGCGACATCCAAATTCCGTAGAGGAAATAGCCTTTGGCATCCCCGGTAAACCACGCGATTCCGGCGCAGATGGCCACGCCCAGCAGACCAGAAAAAGCTGGTTGCAGGGTTTCCTTGCGGGCCAGGCGCCACAGGCTGATAGCCAGCGCCACGCCCAGTGCCGCAACAAGCGCCGGCCCCAACCCCCAGACGTTGTTGACCGGGATGAGAACCAGCACGGGCAGGGTCGCAGACACGAGCCCGGTCAGCCCACCCATCTGGTCGAGCAACGACGGCTCCGGATCAGCTTCTGGCGACACCGTCGCTTGTTCCGCCGCCATGTCGGCGCCAGGATTCGAGGATGGCTCAGGGGCAGGTTCAGTAGCGCGCTCGGCGCTATCGTGGTCATGCGCAGACGCCGGGGTGCGGTAAGGCTCGCGCTCTTCGGGAGTAGGGCTGGTCACGTGCTTAAGGGGTCCTTTTCGGTAGTGCCGGAGGGGTCTGGACCGGCAGGCTGAAGTGCGCTACTTGTTCTCGTTGTCTTCGAGGTCGCGCAACTGCTCGCGGGCCTGGGACTCCGCGGTCTTCTCTGTATCCGTGGCCGTGTACGCTGCCGCTGCACTATCCGCGCTGTCTGCCTGCGCGGCCTGCTGCTGGCGTTCCTTCAGCGCCTGCTGAACTTGCTCAGCCAGCTGCTGCGGAAGCGTGACAGGCAGGGAGCTGCCAGCCAGGATGGGATCCTCACCGCGGTAGACAAAGGTGCGGGCAACGACTTCGCGCCCTAGCTGCGCCAATTCCTCTTCCTTGCCGGCAGGTGCAGCCAGGGTCAGGCGGTACATCCACCGCGGCCCCTCCACACCGATAATGCGTATGCCGCCTTTCTCGCTGCTGCCGACGATCTCAGAACCCCACGGGCCATCCTCCGGGTGGGCAGCAAAACCATCGGCTTCCAAGCCTTTGATGATGTCCTCCGCAGACTCCGCCCACTGCCCCGGCGTGCGCGGCGCGGCAAAGGCCACTGGGGTCATGCGGCCGTGTGGGGTGAGAATGTGGAGCATGCGCGGGCCTTCCTGACCCATCTCCACCTGGACCTGTGAGCCCTTCGGCAGCGGGATGCGCAGTGAGCCCAGATCTAACAGGCCTACGGAGAAGTCCTCAAAGTTAAACTCAGCGATGTCGACATTATCCCCATCGTAGGGACCCATGTCGCCGTTGATGGCATCGTGAGCCACAGCCTTCACGGCTAGAGAAGCCTGAGCATCATCTTCATCCTCACGGACAAGACCAGCGGTTGGCTCGGGAGCGGCCTCAGCGGCGCCATCGTTTGCGTTCTCCGCTGCCGGGTTCACTGTGGTGGTGTCCTCGGCCACGGCCTCGGTAGCCGCCTCTTCCTGGTGGACGGCAGGGTTCTTCTTCTTTTTTCCAAAGGGCCACATCGCCATAGTTTAAGCCTTCCTCATTCCGTGTCTGCTTTGTTGAACTTAGTTAACGCCGGTTGATCCATACCCGCCGTCGCCACGAGCGGTGTCATCAAGTTCCTCGACTTCCTGGAAGCCCACCAGCTCCACGCGTTGGACAATCAACTGCGCGATACGCATTCCCCGCGTGACCTCAAAGGTCTCCTCTGGGTCGTGATTAATAAGGCATACTTTAATCTCACCGCGATACTCGGCGTCAATGGTGCCGGGGGTATTCACGACGGAAATGCCGTGCTTGGCCGCCAGGCCCGAGCGCGGGTGGACCAAGCCTACCGTGCCCATCGGCAGGGCAAGGGCAATGCCCGTACCGACAAGAGCGCGCTCGCCGGGCCGCAAAATAACGTCGTGAGCAGCGTAGAGATCCGCGCCCGCATCGCCGCCGTGAGCGCGATGCGGTAGCGGAAGCTCCTTATCAAGGCGCTTGACCTGAATGTCGCCGAAGGGACTAACCGGATCTACGAGAGGGTGTTGCTCATTCACGCGGCCCAGCCTACCTTGTCCCCTCCATCCCCAACCGTCAGGGCTGGAAGCCGCGTCAGCCTGGCAGCCGCGCCTACTCTGCGTGTTGGGCTCTCCCCTTCCCCGACGGCTAGACTCGAAGGTCATGACTTCGAGTTCTTCGTCTGCTTCTCCCTCGGCACCAGCCGCTTCCCCAGTGATCCTCTACCGTGAGCGCCAATGGGTGCCGTGGTACTGGTGGCTGATGGCGGCCTTTGTTGTCGCGATCTCCACCGCCACAGTCAGCCTCAACCGTGGAATCATGTGGGTCATCGTCCCCGCCATCCTGCTCAGTGCCATCGCCGCGTGGGTCCTGCTGACATGGTCCAACACGGTGGTGCAGGTGGAACAGGATGCCGACGGCACACGGTGGCTCACCGTCAAGGACGCGCAGCTGCCGAACGATGTTGTCGCCCGCAGTACCGCGGTGCCGGCCACTGCACGCCGCAACGCGCTCGGTCCACAGCTCGATCCGGCTGCCTTCCTCGTCACACACGGCTGGGTACCCGAACACGTCATGCTCGTCCTCGATGACCCCGAAGATCCAACGCCCTACTGGCTCATCGGATCCACCAACCCCGAAAAACTCCTCGCAGCCTTTGTCCCCGAGCAGGCCGCAGCAGCTACAAGGCGCAGCAATTAAGGCTTGAATTAAGGCCTCAGCCACGCCTCGGTGAAACTGGCCTACTAGGCGCAGTCCATGCAGACTGGCTCGCCGTCCTCTTCATGGTCAAGGCGCTTGTTGGATTGCACCAAGAAACATACAGAGCAGGTGAACTCGTTTTCTTTGCGCGGAACGACGGTGACGTTGAGCTCTTCACCGGTCAGGTCCACTGACGGCGGTTCGAAGGCCTCGACGATTTCTCCATCGTCATCCATGCCATTGTTGTCGTTTTCAGCCGCCTTCAGGCCCTCGAGGGAATCGGCCTCGAGGTCGTCTTCAGCGCGGCGACGCGGTGCGTCATAATCCGTGGCCATAATGCTTGCCCCTGTGAGTCAGATCGATAGGTATGTGTATTTATCGACGGCATCCTAAACCAGACTGGCCTCTGTGTCACACTCGCCCCGCCGTGGGGGCACCAAACCCTGCACTATCCTACCCCCTATTACGCCTCCTTCACCCCTGTGACCTGCTAATTCCAGCCCTTTAGCGAGCCGCGAAGATTTCGTCACAATGTGCACCTACCTCCAGCCCAAGGAGCACGTCACGCACCGGACACCGCAGGGCATTACCGACGCTGCCCTTTTCATCGCTGAGATCGTGCCGCATCATCGCGCGAGTGCACATAGACTGTCGGTATGACCGCCCATGAATCACAGCACCAGGACACGAAACCGAGCCCGCAGCACGAAGGCCACGCCTTCGGCATCGATGTTGGAGGCTCTGGCATCAAGGGTGCCGAGGTCGACCTCGCAACGGGAGAGTTCGTTGGTGACCGCCTCAAGATTGCTACTCCCCAGCCCGCAACGCCGGACGCCGTCGCCAAGGTGATTGCCCAGATCATCGAAGAGAAGAACTGGGACGGTCCCGTCGGCATTACCATGCCAGCGGTGGTAAAGGACCAGGTAATCCGCAGCGCGGCAAACATTGATAAATCCTGGATCGGCACGGATGCACAGGAATTGTTGAGCTCATACCTCAACGTTCCTTTTACCGTGCTTAACGACGCCGACGCGGCCGGCCTCGCCGAGGTGGCTTATGGCGACGAGATTGCGCGCTCCGGCCCCGTCATCTTCCTCACTTTGGGCACTGGTATTGGTTCCGCTTTCCTGCTAGATGGCCAGCTTTTCCCCAATACGGAGATTGGGCACCTCATCGTTGGCGAGAAGGAGGCGGAGCACCAAGCTTCTTCAGCCGTCAAGGACCGCGAGGGGCTCAAAACCAAGCAGTGGGCGAAGCGCGTCAACCGCGTACTCCACGAGTATGAGGCCCTGTTTAACCCTTCAGCCTTCGTCATCGGCGGGGGAATTTCCCGCAAGTTTGACAAGTGGGGAGAGCACCTCCGCATCGAAACGCCTGTCGTTGCAGCTCAGCTTCGTAATCGCGCCGGTATAGTAGGCGCAGCCATGGCAGCACAAGAAGGTATTCGCCCATAAGGCAACCGGGGGCCAGCATTTCCGAGTTGACCCCAGTCACCGCCTAGTGCAAGAAATGATCTATACTGGGCTGTCGATTATCCAATATCCAGCGGCGCGCCTCCCCTGCTCATCTCGGAGGCGGGCTAGCATCGGGGACTAGTCGCGACTAACTTGCGCGTCCCCATAGTTTCCACTCAGAGAGCAAGTCGAAAGGGCGTACGTGGCAGCCACTGATTCTTCAGACCAGGTACTCGGCGCGGGCGAGAGCACCTCCGAGGCATCTGCACCTGCACAGAAGACCGCCAAAAAGACGGCAAAAAAGACCGCTAAGAAAACGGCCAAGAAAACCGCGAAAAAGACCGCCAAAAAGACAGCCAAGAAAACGGCTAAAAAGACGGCCAAGAAGGCAACGAAGAAGACCACTCGCAAGTCTGCACAAAAGGCCACAAAGAAGACGGCCAAGAAGACTGTGCGTAAATCAGCAGCCACGAAGGCAACGTCGCCTGAAGCTGCCGAGTCTTCCGAGGATCTCGCCGAGGATCAGACCGACGAGTTGGACGCCGACACCACTGACGATGCCGATATCGATTTCGATCCGGACAACGCCGAGATGGATGATGAAGACGAGTTCGGCGACGACGATGATGACCTCGAGGGCGACGACGCTGATGAGGACGAGGACGATGGTTCCTCGGTCTGGGACGAGGATGAGTCCGCAGCCCTGCGCCAAGCCCGCAAGGATGCGGAGCTGACCGCGTCGGCAGACTCTGTCCGCGCCTACCTGAAGCAAATCGGTAAGGTCGCCCTGCTCAATGCCGAGCAAGAGGTCTCCCTCGCCAAGCGAATCGAGGCTGGCCTCTACGCTCAGTACCGCATGGATGAGATGGAAAAGGCTCGTGCCGAAGGCGACAAGGCCGCCAAGCTTTCCCCCATGGAAAAGCGTGACATGCGTGCCATCGCTCGTGATGGCCGCAAGGCGAAGAACCACCTTCTCGAGGCAAACCTGCGTCTCGTGGTGTCCTTGGCCAAGCGCTACACCGGCCGCGGCATGGCCTTCTTGGATCTCATCCAGGAAGGCAACTTGGGTCTCATCCGCGCTGTTGAGAAGTTTGACTACACCAAGGGCTACAAGTTCTCCACGTATGCCACCTGGTGGATCCGTCAGGCTATTACCCGCGCGATGGCAGACCAAGCACGCACCATCCGCATTCCTGTGCACATGGTCGAGGTCATCAACAAGCTGGGCCGCATCCAGCGAGAGCTGCTGCAGGATTTGGGCCGCGAGCCCACGCCGCTGGAGCTGGCGAAGGAAATGGACATCACCGAGGAAAAGGTGCTGGAAATCCAGCAGTACGCTCGTGAACCCATCTCCTTGGACCAGACCATCGGTGATGAGGGTGACTCCCAGCTGGGTGACTTCATCGAGGACTCCGAGGCCGTCATTGCTGTCGACGCGGTCTCCTTCACCTTGCTGCAAGACCAGCTGCAGGACGTGCTCACGACCCTGTCTGAACGTGAGGCGGGCGTGGTTCGTCTGCGCTTCGGCCTCACCGATGGCATGCCGCGCACTTTAGACGAAATCGGCCAAGTCTATGGTGTCACCCGCGAACGTATTCGCCAGATCGAGTCCAAGACCATGTCCAAGCTGCGCCACCCTTCGCGCTCCCAGGTGCTGCGGGACTATCTCGACTAAGCCCGCGGACACGACAGTGGCGGCGAGGAAAGATTTCCTCGCCGCCACTTTTCTTTATGTATCAGGGCTCTGGGTTTCCTAGCAGCTCTAGGGATTGAGTCCCATGACCACCATCATGGCCATGGGAACGAACGGTGCGATACAACTCCAACAGAATCCGATGATCATCCCGGACACTGTGATGCCGGTTCGCCTATGCTCCGGGCTTCGCCCTGATCCGAGGATGAGCGCCACGATCCCCAGCCCCACCGCGCACCATCCGGTAAAGATCGTCAGCATCGACGACAAGAATCCCACTGCACCCCACAAGAGTGTCAGTACGATGATGAAGAGTGGCGGAAGCACCGCCAGCCCCAGTACCCACGGCGCGAGGGGGTTCGGCGTGGAAGGGTGTTCTATCGGAGACGTGTACGACCCCGCAGAGGAGTAAGGGGAAGTATTCGGATAAGCCTGTACGTAATCGGGCTGGTTCATGGATTCCCCGCTTTCAAGAGAACTCAACTAGGACGCTGCCTTTACCTTATTCGAAGGCATTGGAAGCGTCCTTTCATGCGGGGGACGGTGCCCGCACGCCGCACCATTCGGGGCACGCTTCTAACCGTCGAGCCCCAGCTCGATGGCCGTGGCAATCCGGTCGATGACTTCCTTATCGGAGATATCTCCGCTAATGGTCACCGATGCGCCCTGGCAAGCACCGAGCGACATCAGCATCATCGCGGAGTCTGCCTCTACTGCCTCACCGTTATAGGTAAGGACGATATCGCCCTCTGCTTCAGCCGCCATTTCAGCGATCTTGGACGCGGGACGAGCATGTAGTCCTGCTTCATCGGCAATGGTCACAGTCAGCGAGTATCGATGTGGATCTTCCTCTTGGTCTTGCTCGCGCACAGTCCCGGGATCAGCAGGCTGCTGAGGAGTGAAAGCCTCGATAGCTCGTCTAGCGGCGTCAGCAACTGCCCCCAGATCATCGCCTTGCTGGGCGGCGGTTGCCGCAGCGATAGTGGCCTCGACCAGTGGGGCATCAACGAACAGTGCTTGCTCTTCGTCCAGAAACTCCAGAACCGATTCGACGGTCATCGTTGCCGAGCCCAAGTCCGTGAGCACAACAACGCTGAGACCTTGACCTATGGCGTGGCTGATAGCGCCTTCGATGAAGTCATAGGACGTTCCGATACTGCCGTCTTCCAAGCCACCCGCAGGAAGGATGGTGACATCAGCGGCCATCTGGGCGGCGAGCTCAGCCAATCCTTCTGCGAGCTTCGCGGAATGCGAAACGAGAACGAGTCCAACGCGCGGCTGTGCCATGCTCTACGCCCCCTTCCCAGTAGTGTCGGCGGCGTCAGCAGCCGCAGCGAGGAAAAGCGCCGAGGAGGCGGCACCCGGATCCTTGTGCCCGGCAGAACGCTCGCCCAGGTAGGAAGCGCGTCCCTTAGTCGCAACCATCGGGATAGTAGCGTCCGCGCCGGCTGCGGCCGCGTCGGCAGCCGCGCGCAAGACCTCGGCGGGGCTCTGTGCGGCATCGGCGGCGTCGCGGGCAGCGCGCGCCGCTGGCGCCCAAGCATCGACCATGGTCTTCTCCCCTTCCGTTGCTTTGCCGCGGGTCATGATTCCCTCGAGGGCGGCCTCAATAAGCGCAGCCGTCGTAGAGGCATCAATGTCACCGGTGCCGGCGGCCTTCGCCGCACGCAAGAAGGCGGTGCCCAACAATGGGCCGGAGGCTCCGCCGACGGTGGACATGAGAGTCTTCGCGGTTAGTTTGAGTACGTCAGCGACCGTTGAGTCATCCGACGAGATATCCGCAGCAACCTTGTCGACGACGGCGCGGAAACCACGGTCGACGTTTTCTCCATGGTCGCTATCGCCGATGACACGGTCGAGCTCGATGAGCTCCTCACGGTGTTCACGCGCGGCCGCGGCACAGCTTTTCATCCATTCCTGTGCCCACGCGCTTGAAAGAGTTTCAGAATTCGTCATAGTTAGATTGTTACATTCCTTGGCGTAGTGCGGAGGTGTGGCAGGGGGCGTCGAAAAGCGCGAGGTCCTCGTCGTCCGTGCGCATGACGGTGACAGAGCACCCAGCCATGTCCAGGCTGGTGACGAAGTTACCCACGAGGGAGCGCTCAATGGCGATGCCAGCCTGCTGGAGACGCTGGGCCACGCGGCGGTAGACCACGTACAGCTCAGAGGCCGGGGTGGCGCCCATGCCATTGACGACGACGATGGTGCGCTCCCCCTCGCTCAGCTTAAGATCTGCCAAGACGGGGTCGAGTAGGTGATCAGTAACGTCATCGGCAGAAACCAGTGGAATTTCCTTGCGGCCCGGCTCGCCATGGATACCCACGCCGAGTTCGACTTCGTCTTCCCCAAGGTCGAAGGAGGGCTTGCCCACGTGCGGCACCGTGCAGGCGCTCAGTGCCGCGCCCATGGTCGCGGTATTCTCCACTACCTTCTTAGCCACCGCTGTCACCGCAGCAAGATCGTCGCCGCGCTCGGCTGCGGCACCTGCCAGCTTCTCTACCAACAAGGTTCCTGCCACGCCGCGACGTCCGGCGGTAAACGTAGAATCCTCCACCGCGACATCATCGTCGACGATGACCTGGCTGACCTCAATATCATCGAAGTCAGCCAGCTCGGCTGCCGTATCAAAGTTGAGAACATCGCCGGTATAGTTCTTGACGATGTAAAGAACGCCCGCCCCAGCACTTACCGCTTCGGTGGCTGCTTGGATTGCATCCGGTGTAGGCGACGTAAACATGGCGCCCGGCACCGCCGCGTCCAGCATGCCGTAGCCAACGAAACCCGCGTGCAAAGGCTCGTGCCCAGAACCACCACCGGAGACAATAGCCACCTTGCCGTGTTCTTTCTTCTGTATGCGGGCAACAAACAGCGGTTCCGTGTTGCGAGTCACAATGTCACCGTGGGCTAACGCGAAGCCTTCTACTGATTCGGCTACTACGTTGTCCGGCGAGTTGATGAGCTTTTTCATCATCCATCTCCTTAGGTTGTCTTTGGCCTAGAGCACTCTTCTCACAATGCTGCCGAGCCTACCCTTCGCTGCTGGATGTTTCGCTGAAACCGTTGCGCCAACACCGTGGGCTACGCCCCCTTGCTTAGCCCTGCGCTGCTTTGCGGACTTGCAACGCACCAATAAAACCGAGCCCTAAGAACGCAACTGCGGTCAGCAATGACCAACGCGCTGCATCACTCATACCGTCGCTGAGTGCTCGGACCAACACGGCAGTCTCCTCTCCGAAGGGACTGGCGGCACCCTGCGCACGCAGCCCAGCGATACTCGACCCAGCCGATTGACGCGCTGCTTCCGCTATTCCTTCCGCAGCCGGACCATCGAAGCCAATGGTATTAAGCGCCTTCGGCAGAGACAGCGCTAGCGAGACGGAAAAGACCGAACCGGAAATCGCGGTTCCCAGGGAAGAACCAATTTGACGAACTGTGCTCTGTGTCGCGGAAGCTTGGCCTGAGTTTTCCACGGGGATGTCACGCAAGACGGTTCCGGTTAACTGCGCAGAAGCGAATCCTAGGCCCACTCCATAGATCACAAGCGG
>NZ_KV819499.1:0-67420 GCF_001815175.1 Corynebacterium sp. HMSC034H07 | reverse complement strand
AGCGCGATGAGCCATCCGCTGGTGTCGGGACCGAGAATTAACGCGAGTATAAGAGCTCCGACGACCTCGAGGCTCAGGCCGATGAGTACGGTGCCAGGGGCGCCGAAGCGCCCAGCGACGTGGCGTGCGGCTGCACCTGAAATGAAGGCTCCGACGGCCATCGCCGCGAGCACAAGGCCGGCAGACATTACGCTTAAGCCCAACGCATTAATGAGATATAACGGCAAGACGAAGATGATGGCGAACTCCCCGATGGCTACCGCACCGGCGGTGGTATTTCCCCACGAGAACGTCGGATAGGAAAATAGCCCCAAGTCCAAGAGTGCGGAGCGCTGAACCTTTTCGCGGTGCTTCTCCCAACGGATGAACAGCGCAAAACCAACCGCGGCGATGAGCAGCGCCACCGGCACAGCGGATACCGGCGCGGTGGTAGGCCACGTCCAACCGAACACAGTCAGCTCCGCTTGCGGTGTCCACCAGCCAAGGCTGGGCCCCTCGATGACAGCGAAAACAAGGGCCCCAAAGGCAATCGCGCTCAACTGTGCGCCGTCGACGTCGACTCCAGGGCGAGTCTCTGGGCTGCGGGTTTCCCGGACGGTAAGGACAGCTCCACCGGCCACGATAAGGCCGATGGGGACGTTGACCAGAAAGATCCAGTGCCAGGACACCCACTGAGTAAGCGCGCCGCCGGCTAGAGGGCCTACGGCAGCAGCGCCTGAGATGACGGCGCCCCACACGCCGAATGCGGCTGCACGATACTTCCCGCGGAATACGGCGTTCACGGTGGACAGGGTGGAGGGCATGATAAAAGCCGCGCCTACTGCCTGCACGGCACGTGCCGAGATGAGAATTCCCGCTGTTTCGGAGAAACCAGCCCACACGCTGCCTGCTACGAATACGGCGAGGCCGAGAAGGAAAGCTCGTTTGCGGCCCCAACTATCCGCGATCTTTCCGGTTGATAGCAACAGCGCGGCAAGCACTACCGCGTAGAGGCTGTTGACCCACTGTGCCTGGGTGATATCCAGGTTGAGGTCCGTGATGATGGCGGGCAATGCCACGCCGACGATGGTGCCGTCGAGGACGATGAGGCCCAGACCTACCGATAAAACCGCAAGGCTAATCCAGTCACGGCGGGTCGGCGCCACCGTGCTGGATTCTGTTGTAGCCGCGGGCATAGCTAGGCGCTCACAGAAGTTGCGGCGGCAGGGTTAGCGGACTCGTTCAATGCGCGGCCAAGTGCGACGAGGAAGAGTGCCAGACCCACCGTGATGAAGATGTGTCCGAGGCCGGCGATTCCGGCGATCATCGCGGTCGATTCCTCCCCCAGCACAGTTAAGCTACCGTGCCAGATGAGCATTCCAACGGTAAGCACAACGCCAATGTTGTAGAACCAGAAGAAGGAGTTAAAAAGCTTCGTGTTGCGGGACACGGCGAAGACCTTGTCCACCACAAGGAAGATGAGGAACATCATGAATCCCAGCGCTAAAAGGTGGGTATGGGCCACGCCCAGCTGGGTGAACTGCCCCTCCGGGAAATCGTTCGCGCGCGTGAACTCGCGGTAGAACACGCCGGCGCTCAACCCCATGACAAGGTAGAAGATGGCTGCTCTATAGAGGGACTGCATTGTGTGTTCCTTCCTAGCCACGCTGCTGTGGCGATTGCGTCGAGGATGGTGATTGGCCTTTAGACCATCTGCTATCCATCCTGCTTCGCGCTCACAGCGTTTCCATCGCGTAGCCGGTTGAGTTTCTCATCAACCAACTAGTTGATAGCGTGGCCGCGCCGGCTACCACTTGCGCAGGTAATCGATGCGCTCCCGCAGCTGCTCGGCGTCGCACAACGCAGTCGGCGGGCCACCGCAGGCCTTGCGCGCTTCGGTGTGGATGGCTCCATGCGGGCGCCCGGTGCGTTGGGCGGTAATAGACACCACCGTGTTGAGTTCTTTGCGCAGCGCGGAAATCTCATCCACCACACCTGGCTGGGAACCAGCACCGCTTGCCGACGCCTCTGCCCCACGCTTGGGTGCATGTGGGGTGCCGTAGAGCTTGCGGCGTTGTTCCTCTGCTGCTTCCGCAGCCCGGCGCGCCTTCTCTTCTGCCTCGCGGCGGTCCAACTCTTCGGACTGCTTTTTGCGCAGGAGGTCCTTGACCTGGTCGGCGTCGAGAAGCCCGGGAATTCCAAGGAAGTCTTCCTCTTCGTCCGTGATATTGCCCGTCGTGAACTGCGAGCCGTTATAAAGCAGCCCGGAAAACTCTGCCTCCGCTCCGAGGGACTCGTAGGAAGGCTCGAGCATATCGGGCTCGGTCTTCTTCTGGTTAGCGTCCTCCAGAAGCTCGTCGTCCCAGCCTTCCTTGTCGGGGTTCTTCTCCCCTCCCAGGACGTGGTCGCGCTGCTTTTCCATGTTCTCGGCAAGGCCCAAGAGCACCGGCACGGAGGGCAGGAAGACGGAGGCCGTCTCGCCGGGCATGCGGGAGCGCACGAAACGCCCGATGGCCTGAGCGAAAAACAGCGGGGTCGAGGCAGAGGTGGCGTACACGCCCACGGCGAGGCGGGGAACGTCGACGCCCTCCGACACCATGCGCACGGCCACCATCCACTCGTCGGTGGATTCAGAGAACTCCGCAATGCGCGCGGAGGAGCCTGGATCATCGGAGAGGATGACGGAGACGGGAGTATTGGAGATCTGCTTGAGGATCTTGGCGTAGGCGCGCGCGGTTGTCGTGTCGGTAGCAAGTACCAGACCGCCGGCATCCGGCATGTTGCGGCGCATCTGCATCAGCCGCGTGTGCGCCGCCTGCAAGACGGTGGGGATCCACTCGCCCTTCGGGTCGAGGGCCGTGCGCCAGGCGCGGGCGGTCTGCTCCGGATTGAGAATATCGCCGAGACGGGCCGCATGTTCCTCACCGGCGCTGTCGCGCCAGCGGGATTCGCCGGAGTAGCTGAGGAAGACCACGGGGCGCACGACACCGTCGGCAAGCGCATCGCCATAGCCATACGTGTGATCAGAGCGGGATACGAGGTGGCCTTCCCCGTCCTCCTCATAGCGCACGAAGGGGATCTGCGAGTCATCGGAGCGGAAGGGCGTACCAGTCAGTGCGAGGCGGTGCTCCGCATCATCATAGGCTTCCCGCACGCCATCGCCCCAGCTCTTGGCATCTCCGGCGTGGTGAATCTCATCAAGGATCACCAGGGTGCGCCGCGCTGAGGCAACCGCGCGGTGCTTGTACGGGTGCATGCCCACCTGCGCATAGGTCACCACGACACCGTCCATCGCGGGGTTGACTCCCGAGGAGTTTGTGAACTTGGGGTCAAGCGCTAGCCCTACGCGGGAGGCGGATTCCGACCACTGCACTTTGAGGTGCTCGGTGGGCACCACCACGATGACGCGCTCTACGGTGCGGTCCGCCATGAGCTCTGTGGCTACCCGCAGGGCGAAGGTGGTCTTACCTGCGCCTGGCGTTGCCACCGCCATGAAATCCTTCGGCTTGGTGGCTAGGAACTTATCCAAAGCCGCGCGTTGCCATACGCGCAGCGAACCGTTATTGGCAAATCTCTGTGCTGGAGTCTGAGTAGACACGGTCAGCGACTTTCCCCCTCTAGTTATCCCAACATCCCGCTCTTGTGAAGTTTTTCGTACGCTTCGGTTTACGCCGACGCAGGTTGAGCGTCGACGTCAGACTTAACGGCGGCGCAAGCTCTTATATATGCGCTCGCAGTCTGGGCACACGGGTGAGCCGGGCTTCGCTTGCTTGGTCACCGGGAAGGTCTCTCCACACAGGGCAACGACGTACTTGCCGTTGACCGCGGAATCGAGGATCTGGTTCTTCTTCACATAGTGGAAGAACTTCGGGGTGTCGTCGTTGGTCGACGTATCCTCGCGGACATCAGGGCGTTCAATAGTCTTAGTCGTCGTACTCACGCCCCCTATCATGCCGCATCGGTATCGAAGTTGGCGAGTCCTGCAGCTACGCTAGTAGGCATGACCCCTTCGAACTCGCGCGATAACCCCCGCCATACCCCACGTTCAGGGCAGCGGCGCGGGCGCCGATTCGGCCGCGAGACGCACCTCATCACGACTGCCAAGCTCGCCCCCGGTCAAGACCGGCATCGCCGCGAGATCATCTACTCAATACTGCAGTTTTTGCGCGTTCCATCCCTCCTGATAGCCGGGGCCATGGTTTATGTTTGGCAGTGGTGGATCCCCGCTGCCCTCGTCGTGGCCGTCACCTTCCCACTGCCCTGGATCGCTGTGGTCATTGGCAATGGTCGGGGTCAAAAGAAAGACAAGCGCGAGAAGGCTGTTTATAAGCCCGCTATGGCCCGGCAAATGGCGCAGGCCCAGCGCGAGCAACTGACAAGCCGGTCCCATGGAGCGCTTCCCGGCGCGCCGTCATCACACGACGATACGGCGAAGCAAAACACCATCGACCACGAAGACTAGACGTTTACCGTTTACCTCCCGAAGCAATGTAAGGACACTTTTGTGAGCACACAACAGCCTTCTCCTTTTGGCCCGGAGATGAACCCAGAGCACCCCGTCGCGGATGTCGCGGCCGACCTCGCCCGTGTCTTTGCTGACGCGGGATTCACCGCGGACGGCATCGCGGGACACTTAGGGCCGGAGTACACCGAAGCCCTACATCGCGGGGAGCCCGAGGCCGTGGCGCTGGGTGCTAGCGGCGACTCCCGTCTCGACCGCCTCATCCGCATCTTTGTGTTGCACGAGCACGTGCCGGCCACGCTGCTTTCCGACGTCCTCGGTGCCCGCCTAGCCACCCAATTGCTTGACAGCGGTGTCGCGCTTACCGACGATCACGGCACTGTCTACGTGGCATACGACATTCGGCCGCACGTCATCGTGGGCAAGAATCGCGTGGTGTTTTCCGATGTTGATGCTTCCCTCGTGGACCACGTTCCTGGTCCCGAGCACGTCTTGGGTGTCGGCTCTGCCAGCCTTTCCCTACTTCATTCGACTCCCACTACTCCGGTGTCATCGGTGCTGGATCTGGGCACAGGCTCTGGCGTGCAGGTCCTGGGGCAGCTGGATTCTGCAGAGCGCATCGTCGCTACTGATGTCCATGAGCGAGCCCTCGAGCTCGCCCGCGCTACCGTTGCTGCAGCGGACGCAAAGGAACGGGTCGAACTGCGCCAGGGTTCGTGGTTCGAGCCGGTACAACACGAGCGCTTCGACCGCATCGTGGCCAATCCTCCATTCGTGGTGGGCCTTCCTGAGGTCGGCCATGTGTACCGAGATTCCGGCCTCAACCTCGATGGCGCTAGTGAGCTCGTGGTGTCCCAGGCCGTGGAACACCTCACCCCTGGAGGAACCGCGCACGTGCTCGCCGCGTGGGTCCATCAAGGCGAGGAGTCCTGGCAACAGCGGGTTGCCTCGTGGTTGCCGGACACCGGCGTAGCCGCATGGATCATTCAACGCGACGTGGCAGATCCTGCCCTATATGTGTCCACCTGGTTAAGCGATGAGTCCGTGGATGTTCGTAGCCCTGAGGGAAGGGAGCGTTCGCGCCGTTGGCTCAAACACTTCCGCGACCATGAGGTCACCGGCATTGGGTTTGGTTTCGTAGCCATCCAGCGGATTGGGGACGACGAGCCCTCGGACATTCTGGCGGAGACAATGTCACAGCCGGTCATCGATCCGCTCGGGCCCGAGGTGGAAGAATACTTTGCGCGCGTCGAGTGGCTGCGCGCTTTGGTGCCAGGTGAGCTGGAGACCAAGCACGTTCAGCTGCGCCCCAGTGTTGCTCGGGAGGACGTGGCCCTGCCAGATGCTGAGCTTGGCATGGGCTTTGAGCGCGCAGCGCTCCGATTGAGCCGGACCGACGGTCCGCGCTGGCAGCATGATGTCGACGAGCACCTCGCGGCTATCGTCGCTGGGCTTAATCCGCATGGGTTGAGCATCGGCGAAACCATCGAGCTTTACGCCGCCGCACAAGGCTTTGATGAGACCGCACTGGTGAGTGCTGCGCTTCCTGCCATCGTGGATCTCATCCGCCATGGTCTGCTGATCCCCACGGAGCTGCTAGCTTTTAGCAACACCGAGTAGACCAAGTAGTTCGCGTTAGCTGTATCCTCATCAGCCTCCTTGCGTACTGAAAACTTCTCCACAAGAAAGGTTGTGTATCCCCGTCCATGCGTGCTGTTCTCACCCGCGTTTCTGAAGCTTCCGTTACGGTAGAAGGCGACGTTGCCGGTTCCATCAGCTGTCCCGACACCGGCGGCATCCTAGCGCTCATTGGTGTCTCTCGTGACGATGTCACAGCAGGCGCCGAAGCTGGTCCTGCCGACGGGCGATCCTTGGAGGAGCGGATGGACACGATGGCACGCAAGATCGCCGAGCTGCGCATTCTCGAGGGCGAAACCAGCGTGGTTGACAGTGGAGCTCCAGTGCTAGTGGTAAGCCAGTTCACTCTCTACGGGCGAACGGCGAAGGGCCGCCGGCCATCGTGGTCAGATGCCGCACCCGGAGACGCGGCGGAACCGGTGATCCAAGGGGTTGTCGCTCGCCTGCGGGAGCGCGGGATCACCGTGGAGGAAGGTCGCTTCGGAGCCATGATGCAGGTCTCCTCCGTCAATGAGGGGCCGTTTACCGTGCTCGTTGAGGTGTAGCCTCGGCGCGCCTCCCCCAAAATGGCCTAAAACCCACCTCGCAGACCGGGATGCGTGAACATTTTTCAAACGGTGGGAACTATCTTCGCCGAAGGTCCGTTGTAGGAGATGAACCAAGCCGCAACTTAGGAGGCATGAGATGGCCACATCATCCGCTGCTAGCGTCCAGGACGAGGACGGACAGGAAGTTGACCGCGGCTCACGCCGTAACCAGACTAATGACAATCCCTCCGCGGACTTGGTCCGCGTTTACCTCAACGGAATCGGCAAGACTGCGTTGTTGAGCGCCGAAGACGAGGTTGAGCTTGCACAGGCAATCGAGGTGGGCCTGTACGCCGAGTACAAGCTCGCCAATGCCGAGAAGCTGACCCGCGCCGAGAAGCGCGACCTCAAGATTCTTGCCCGCGAAGGCAAGAAGGCACGCTCCCACCTCCTCGAGGCTAACCTGCGCCTCGTGGTCTCCTTGGCTAAGCGTTATACCGGCCGCGGCATGCCGCTGCTGGACCTCATCCAGGAAGGAAACTTGGGCCTGATTCGTGCGATGGAGAAGTTTGACTATGCCAAGGGCTTCAAGTTCTCCACGTACGCCACGTGGTGGATCCGCCAGGCCATTACCCGCGGCATGGCTGACCAGTCCCGCACCATCCGCCTCCCGGTGCACCTGGTAGAGCAGGTCAATAAGCTTTCCCGCATCAAGCGCGAGATGTATCAGTCCCTGGGCCGCGAGGCTACGAATGAGGAGCTGGCCGAGGAATCCGGCATCGAAGAGTCCAAGATCGAAATGCTGCTGCGCCAGTCTCGCGATCCCGTCTCCCTGGATATGCCTGTGGGCACCGATGAAGAAGCACCGTTGGGTGACTTCATTGAGGATGCCGAGGCAACCGATGCGGAAACCGCCGTGGTGGCATCCATGCGCCACTCTGATATCCGCTCCGTCATCGGCTCCCTCGAGGAGCGTGAGCAGGATGTCATCCGCCTGCGCTATGGCTTGGACGACGGTGTTCCGCGCACCCTCGATCAGATTGGACGCAAGTTCGGTCTCTCCCGCGAGCGTGTTCGCCAGATTGAGCGCGAGGTCATGGCCAAGCTGCGGGAGGGCAACCGCGCCGATCGTCTCCGCGAATACGCGCTTTAAGTTCTGTTTCATAGCTTGGCGCTAGCCATCGAGGTTCATCCCTCCTGCCCACCTAAATTGTTGGCTGGGCTCGGGGAGGTCGATGCTCGGTGGCTTTCGTCATTTCTCGAGGGCCGTGAATCTCTTTGTCCATATCTTCCTATTCACCCCGCGCAGCGTGCAGCGCTGCGTGCGCTAAGCCCTGAAAAAATACGCTATTGTTTAAGATATTCTCTTAATACACTCCTATTACCGCGCCTAAACCTATGTGGCTACGGACCGCCGACAACGCAGAAAGGTAAGCCCACGTGAGGGATCTAGTTGACACCACGGAAATGTATCTGCGAACCATTTATGAGCTCGAAGAGGAAGGAATTACCCCACTGCGTGCTCGCATTGCAGAGCGCCTAGAGCAATCTGGGCCGACTGTGTCCCAGACTGTGGCTCGCATGGAGCGCGATGGCCTGCTCCACGTGCGCACGGACCGCAGCCTCGACCTCACCCAGCAAGGTCGCGAACTGGCCACCAATGTCATGCGCAAGCACCGCCTCGCTGAGCGCTTGCTCACGGACGTCCTGGGCCTCGATATTCACAAGGTTCATGATGAGGCCTGCCGTTGGGAGCACGTCATGAGCGAAGAGGTAGAGAAGCGAGTCATAGCCGTTCTTGAGGATTCTTCCCGCTCCCCCTTCGGCAACCCCATCCCAGGTTTGGCGCAGCTTGGCATGACCCCCGCGGAACTCGACCTGGGGACTCGCGCCATCGATCTTCCCACCGGGCAAAAGACTGCAGCCACCATCGTCCAGATCAACGAGGTTTTGCAGGCGGATAACTCGACTTTCCACGAGCTTTACTCGTGCGGTATTCAGGTTGGTTCGAAGGTTACCGTGGTCAATGAAAGCGGAACGATTACGCTGACCACGGAGTCGGGCCACACCGTCGAGCTTGTCGACGACCTCGCGCACGCTATCCGAGTCAAGGAGGACTAAGGCGATGAAGCTACTTGTTACTGGCGGTGCCGGCTATGTCGGCAGCGTGTGCGCGGCCGTCCTCGTGGAGAAGGGGCACGACGTCACCATCATCGATAACTTTTCCACCGGCAACCGCGAAGCTATCCCAGAGCAGGCCCGCCTCGTCGAGGGTGACGTGGCCGATGTCGCTCGTGAAGTGCTATCTGAAGGAGGCTTCGACGGCGTTGTGCATTTTGCCGCTCGCTCCCTCGTTGGCGAATCCGTTGAGGCTCCGGCTGACTATTGGCAGCACAATGTCGTCACGACGCTGCAGTTGCTCAACGCCATGCGCGAATTCGGAGTCACCAATCTTGTGTTTTCTTCGACCGCGGCAACGTACGGCGAGCCTGCACAGGTTCCGATCACAGAGACGATGCCTACGAAGCCGACGAATCCTTATGGCGCATCCAAGCTCGCAATCGACTACATGATCACCTCATATGCCCAGGCCTACGGCTTGGGGGCGACGTCGTTGCGCTACTTTAACGTCGCCGGTGCCTACGGCAGCATTGGCGAGAACCGCGAGGTGGAAACCCACCTCATTCCGCTTGTATTGCAGGTAGCACTTGGCCATCGCGACAAGATCTTCATTTTCGGCGATGACTACGACACTGCCGACGGCACCGCCGTCCGCGATTACATCCACATCCGTGACCTGGCCGACGCTCATGTGCTCGCGCTTGAAAGCAACGCTGCGGGTACACACCGCATCTATAACCTCGGCTCCGGAGACGGTTACTCTGTCAAGCAGGTCATTGAGGCCTGCCGCGAAGTCACCGGACACCCCATCCCCGCTGAGCTGGCGCCCCGCCGCGCAGGAGATCCCGCAACCCTCGTGGCCTCCTCGGACAAGATTAAGTCCGAGCTCGGATGGGATCCGAGCCGCACCGACTTGACCACCATCGTGACGGATGCGTGGAACTTTACCCAGCAGCTCGGCGAGCGGGCGCACTCCGCTCAGCGTTAGCATCACCCTCCTGGGCCGCATCCCCTACCGCGTTGTCAAAAGCTTTGCGCGCGCCCGTGTGGATCGAAGCGCGTATCTTTTCGTGCAACCCGTGGCGATAAGCCTGGCACAACAACGATCCTAAGCGGTGACTAGGGAACTCTTCCGTGACGAGCTGCAGTGCCGGTCCAGCCAGGATGTCCCACTCCTGTTCCATGTGTGCCAGGGCAAACAGGGTCAGAGCATTCGCCCGTAATTCTTCGCCGAATGTGCGTGCTGCTGCTAGGAGAAGGTACGCACCGGTTTCGCCAGCCTCCGCACAGATGCCCACCACGAGGTCGCGCGTCCACGTCGTCGACAGCCACACGGCGCATGATGCCAACAGCTCTACATCTTCTTCGGCTTCCTCCACAGACGCCACCTGGTGAAGCGCCCACTGAGCATCATCCACAAAGTGCTCAAGGAGTTCCTTGCGCTTCTTCCCTTTCGCCGCGGCCACCTGGGCGCGAAACTGAGTCGCGGTATCGCGTGCTTGCCGGCTCAGGGCTTCTGCTTCGGCAGAATCCAGGTGTGGGTTTCCCGGCGCGAAAATGGCAAAGAATTCTTCCCTATTGAGCTCTGGAACAACATTGTGATTGACGCAGGAGCGCATCGAGGAGGCGTCGGTAAGCGCCGGTATAGTGCCTTCTACCCACTTTTTCATCGGCCCGCTCCCATCTGCGTTGACGGTTCCGTGCAACAGAACGTAGGGCTCATGTTTGGTGATTTCCTTGGCGTACCAGGCCGCGTCAATCTCCAACCCGTCACAGGAACGATCCAGGCCGTAGAGCCAGTGGGTCACCTCCCGTAATTCAGTAAGCGGGCGCTGCGAAATGAGGAAGGCGAAGACGCCTTCGCGGGCATTCTCTGCCAGCATCGCCGCGATGTCTGGCAGGGCTCCGGCGGCATCGGGGATATCGACGCGGGCGAGCGGACCCATGGCCGGGCCGCGCGGGGGGGGGTCAATGGCCATGAATACCACCGATTCGGTGGGATAGAAGCCAAGGAGTCCGGGGATGTTAGCAAGGAGATGACCAGGTGTCGTAATCGGTGGGGTGTTATCTGTGTGCGTTGAGAATGTGCTCATACTTGTACCCTGAACCAGGGCTGCCACAGGACGCTAGGGGGATCACGCCACACACGGAGAATCTGTGGATAACTAGTCCGGACTGGTCTGCAATCCGAGGGAAAGAGCCAAGTTATTCACACCCACCAACTCGACATGCTGGCACAACGGATGGCCATGTGGCATGCTTGAACGATCATCACCAGTGCCCATGATCAATCCCAGCTCGGCTTGGCAAGGAACGCACAATCGCAGCTGGGAATAGGTAGTAGCCCTACAGCGTTGCACGGCACAGAACGCTGATTAAGTCCGTACGCTTCTAAAGAAGCGCACGGATAGAAGGAGGAGTCACAATCATGCAGGAAGAACAGGGCCGCATGTATGAGCTGGAGTATCCCGCACCAGTGGTCAAGGACGATTCCGCCCCAGACAATGGCCCTACGATGATCGTGGCCATGAATGGCTATGCCGATGCGGGCCAGGCCGTCGAAGCCAGTGCTGATCACCTCAAGGCCGCGTTAGAGAACCGCCAGCTGGCTTCGTTTAATAATGACGAGCTTATTGACTACCGCTCTCGCCGCCCCGCCGTCACCATTGACCACGACCGCACGGTAGAGATTGAAAACACCGATCTGGGCATCAAGGTGCTGCGGGATAACTCCGGCACACCTTTCCTGCTGCTTTCTGGACCGGAACCGGACTTGCGCTGGGAAGCATTTACGGACGCGGTGGTGAACTTGGTAGAAAAGTTCGATATCAAGAACACCATCATGCTGTACTCGGCCCCTATGCCGGTGCCGCACACCCGCCCCACCGTGGTCACGGCGCACGGCAATGAGCCAGAGCTCCTAAACTCCATGGTGCGCATGGAATCCACCATGATGGTCCCCGGCGCCGCCGCCCTGTATATCGAGCGAGCCTTGGATAAGAAGGGCCGTCGCGTTGCTGGATACACCGCTCATGTTCCGCACTACCTTGCGGCGTCCCCTTACCCGGCCGCCACGCTACGGCTGCTGGATTCGGTCGCCACGGCAGCTGACCTCAACATTCCGCTGGGCAGCCTGGAAGCGGACGTTGCTCGCATCAACCAGCAGTTGGAGGAGCAGGTTACCGATTCTGAGGAGATCGCTGGCGTCGTGCGCCAGTTGGAAGAGCAGTACGATGCCTACATGGAGCGCTACCGCTCCCGCCACCCGCAGGCCATCATGCCAGGTGAGGAGCACATGCCCACCGGCGAGGAGATCGGTGCGGACTTTGAGGCCTTTCTTGCTGGCCTCGATGACAGCTCGGACATTCTGTCCGAAGATATCGATGACCGCGAAGACAACTACGGCCGCGATGAAGGCCCCGGCTTAGACATGGATGACGACGTCTAAGCATGTCTTGCCCCGGCTGTACGGCAACTGGCAAGGCGGTGAAGTTGGGGCGCAGGGCCGACGCGCTCTGCTCTATAGAGCTTTTCGCCTAAGGTGGGACGGGTGAACCTTTCTCAGATGTTGCCCGATCTCGCCGAAGTCCCCGAGTCGATGGTTGATGAGGCCATCTGGGACACATTTTTGTCTTGGACTTCCGGCCGCGGTATCTCGCTTTACCCGGCGCAGGAAGAGGCCTCCCTTGGCGTTCTCGCCGGGGATAACGTCATCTTGGCCACCCCCACCGGTTCTGGTAAGTCCATGGTGGCCAACGCCGCCCACTTTATTGCATTAGCCCGCGGCCAGCGCAGCTTCTACACCGCTCCCATCAAGGCCTTGGTGAGCGAAAAGTTCTTCGCTCTCTGCGAGATTTTCGGCCCCGAGAACGTCGGCATGATGACCGGCGATGCCACGGTCAATGGCTCCGCCCCGATTATCGCCGCCACCGCTGAGATCGTGGCCAATATTGCGCTACGCGATGGCGCGGAAGCCGCCATCGATCAAGTGATCATGGACGAGTTCCACTACTACTCCGAGCCCGATCGCGGCTGGGCCTGGCAGGTACCGCTCCTGGAGCTACCGAAGGCCCAGTTCCTGCTCATGTCCGCCACCCTGGGTGATACCGCCTGGCTGGAGAAGGATTTGACGGAGCGTACCGGCCGCACGACGACTCTGGTAGCGGGAACAACTCGCCCAGTGCCCCTCGACTTCTCTTATGTCTTTTCCGCGGTCCACGAAACAATCGAAGAATTGCTCGCCGATGGCAAGGCGCCCATCTACGTCGTCCACTTCTCCCAACGCGAAGCCTCAGAGCGTGCGCAGGCGCTCACTTCGTTGTCGAAGATCATCACTGCCGAGGAGAAGGAGGCCATTGCCGCGGAGCTCGCGGGCTTCCGCTTCACCACGACGTTTGGCAAAGACCTCTCTAAGCTTCTGCGTAAGGGAATCGGTGTCCACCACGCTGGCATGCTGCCGAAGTACCGGCGCTTGGTTGAGCGCCTGGCTCAGAAGGGCCTTCTCAAGATTATTTGCGGCACCGATACTTTGGGGGTGGGCATCAACGTCCCCATCCGCACAGTGCTGATGACGGGTTTGGCCAAGTACGACGGGACCCGCCAACGCATTCTAAAATCCCGTGAGTTTCACCAGATTGCCGGGCGCGCGGGACGCGCGGGTTATGACACGGAAGGCACCGTCGTCGTGCAGGCGCCGGAGTATGAGATTGAGAACGCCAAGGCGCGGCGCCGTGTGGGCGATGACCCAGCAAGGCTCAAGAAGCTGAAGAAGAAGTCCGCGCGCGACGGTGAAGTGTCATGGTCGGAACAGACGTACGCACGGCTTATCGACGCCGAACCGGAGCAACTGACCTCCCAGTTCCGAGTGTCCAATTCCTTGTTGCTCAACGTACTTGCGCGCCATGGCAACGGTTATGAGCATCTCAAGCACCTGCTCCGCACGAGCCATAACACGCGTGCCCGCCAGAACGAGGACATCCTCACAGCGTTGAGTCTGTTCCGTGGCCTCCTTAATTCGGGCGTGGTGCAAAAGTCTACGAAGGGACTCGACATCTACGGCCGCCCCTACCACGTGGTGCGTGAGATGCCGCGCGATTTCGCCCTCAACCAGCCTTTAGGGCCCTTCGCGCTGGCGGCGCTCACCTTGCTGGATCCCGAGTCCGAATCCTATGCCCTCGATGTCATCTCTGTCTTTGAATCGGTGCTGGATGATCCACGCCAGGTGCTCATTGCCCAACAGAAGCAGCGGCGCGGTGAGGAAATCGCGGCGCTCAAAGCTGAGGGCGTGGACTATACCGAGCGCATGGCCATCGTGGAAGACATCACGTGGCCAAAGCCCCTAGAAGAGCTCCTCGAACAATCCTATGAGACCTTCTGCCAGACCAACCCATGGGCCAAAGAGTTCGAGCTGCGGCCTAAGTCGGTGGTGCGCGACATGCTGGAGAGCGCCATGACTTTTTCCGATCTCGTCGCCACCTACGGTCTTGCCCGCTCGGAAGGCGTCATTTTGCGCTACCTCACCGATGCGTGGCGTACTCTCAAGCAGTCCATCCCCGCGGAATTCCTCACAGAGGAACTCGAGGACATCATCGTCTGGCTCGGAGAGCTTATCCGCCAAGTCGATTCTTCGCTTGTCGACGAGTGGGCTGAGATGGCTGGCGAGGACTCCCCCATTTCCCAGGAGGATTTGGACCGCGAGTTGGCCTTCGGAGTCGAGGATCCCACCGCCTTGACCGCTAATCAGCGGGCTTTCAGCATCATGGTGCGCAATTACTTCTTCCGCCTTGCACAGCTCTTTGCGTTGGAGAAGGAAGAGCGCTTGGCAGACCTGTTGGACTACTTAGAGGAGATTCCTGACTTTGGCCGTGCCCTCGATGACTACTTCGATGACTACGATGACATCGACACTGGGCCAGCGGCTAGGGGGCAGGAATACTTTGTCTTAGACAAGGGCGACACGGGCTCGGGCGCTCGTGGCGTTGGCGGCTCGCGGTCGTGGACCGTGCGTCAGATTCTTAAGGACCCAGAGGGCGATAACTCCTATCAGCTCGTTGGCACCGTAGATCTCGATGCCTCCGATGAAGCCGGGGAAGTACGGCTATCTGAGCTGAGCGTGGAGTACTAGGGCGCATAAGCAGGGAATATTAATACCCCCTTGCCTGCATTAATATTTTCTACCCATCGCATATTATGCGTATGATTGAGGGATGACCACGCCACAGCAGATAGACGAACGCAAGCTTTCCCCTATCCCACACGCCAGCGCTGCCCCCGCGGCCGAGCGCCTCACACCCGGTTCCTTCACCATGAAGGTCCTCAACGGCATCTCCATCGCCGTCGTGGTGTCACTGGTTCCGCAAGCCCTACTGGGCGAACTGGCCAAGGCACTGCTGCCCTTCTGGTCTGGTGCCGCCACCGTCATGGCCCTCACCGGTTTGGCCGCTAGCCTTTTGCCCGTCATGATCGGCGTCCTCATCGGCATCGAATTCAAGATGACTCCCATCCAAACCGCCGCGGTGGGTATTGCCTCCTTCTGCGGCTCCGGCGTGGCCACAGTGAATCCCGAGGGTGGCTTCTTCCTCAAAGGCACTGGCCTTGTGATCAACTCAGGACTTACCGCAGCCATCGCGGTGGGACTGCTTCTTTTTATCGGTGACAAGCTCAAGAACTACTCAATCTTACTGCTCTCCACCATTGTGACTCTGGTCGCGGGCACGATTGGATGGGTAGTCACTTTCCCCGTTGTTAAGGTCTTCACCCTGTGGTTGGGCAACTTGGTCAACGGCGCAACCACCTTGCAGCCAGTCCTCATGGGCGTGGTCCTCGCTATTCTTTTTGCCGTCATGATCGTCTCCCCAGTCTCCACCGTTGGCATTGCCACTGCCATCTTCATTGACGGCGTTGCCTCCGGTACCGCCAACCTGGGCGCCGTGGCCGCCGGATTTACCCTCCTGGTTGCTGGTTGGCGCGTCAACGGCTTCGCCACCTCCATCCTGCACGTCCTCGGTTCCCCCAAGGTGCAGATGGCCAATATGCTGTCCAAACCAGTGACCTTCCTCCCGGTAATTTGTTCCGCGGCCGTCTTGGGCGGCGTCGGCGGCGCCCTAGGGATTTCCGGTACCCCGATTTCCGCTGGCTTCGGCATCTCCGGCCTCATGGGCCCCTTGGCCGCCCTCAACTACGAAGGCTGGGGCTGGAGCGCTGGCAACGTAATGATCATCACCTTTGTATACCTCGTCCTGCCACTCGCCCTTGCGCTGCTCTTTTGCTGGCTCTTCGAGAAGGTCCTGCATCTCACCAAATCTGAATACTTTTCTCTCGATTTCAAGTAGTGGCATGGGGAGTACAGTGGGTGGCGCTATGAATACTCCAGACTCCCCAGCCACCAGTATTCGCCTCGCAGGCGTTCACTTTGAAACGCAGGATGACGCCGTCACGGTCCACTGGCTTCTCGGAGGCCTTCCCCACCACCGTGACGTCGTGTTTAAGCTACACACCCTCGATCTTCAACTCATCATCCACTTTGAGCAAGACCAGCTCGCCTCCATGGAAATCGCTTCCTTTGGTGAGGACACCAGGGATGCCCACCGGCCCGTCGATTATCACTACATCTACACCCCCGAAGAGCTCGTAGTCACCGTGCCAACGGCTCATTTTGAACTCACCGACCAGGTTTTCACCATGGGTCTGTCTGTGGACGGCGCGCCGTGCGGCGAGTGGACTGGAACTATTACCTAAGCCTCCACTTTCCCACTTGAGCTAAGCCTACACACGCTTTACAGGACGTTGACCAGCAACAATACTGGAGAATAGAAAGTTCTCTAGACAATTGCGAGAGCCCTAGAGCACGATGCGGACACCCTAGACTTCGAGGAGCTGGCAATGCCCCACCATGGCAACGAACCCCACGGATCTTCGCACAACGCACGTCTCAACTCTTTGCGGGCAGGCGTTCTCGGCGCCAACGACGGTATCGTCTCCGTCGCCGCGCTTCTACTCGGAGTGGTGGGCTCGGGGGCGTCGGCAAGCGCCATCCTCACCGCAGGCTTGGCTGCTACCGTGTCCGGTGCCGCCTCCATGGCGCTCGGAGAATACGTCTCGGTGTCCGCGCAGCGCGACTCCGAGCGGATGATGATCGACAAGGAGACCCGCGAGCTGGCGGAAATCCCCGAACAAGAACATGCTGAGCTCGTCTCCATGCTTGCCAGCTACGGCATGGGAACTGATACCGCAGACACCGCAGCGCGCGAAATCGCCGCCGAGGATCGGCTGCTGGAGGCACACCTCCGACTTGAAATGGGCATCGACGGCGAGGATCTGACCAATCCCTGGCATGCGGCTTTCTGGTCCGCAGTATCCTTCCTCGCCGGCGCTGCGCTGCCCCTTCTATCTATTTTCCTCGCGCCGATGGACAAGGCGGTAATCGTTGTGGCCATCGTGACACTTTTTGCCCTTGCCATCACAGGCTACGTCTCCGCCCGCCTCGCTGACACGAACACCGGGCGCTCCGTCCTCCGCCTCGTCATCGGTGGCGCACTGGGCCTGGCCGTCACTTATGGCATCGGCGTCGCTATCGGCGGGGTCGTCGGCTAGGCAGAAAAGAGCCGCCCGACGCGACCTCTACGCACCGACGCCCCTCCCCGATGGGCCAAAACAGAAAGCCCCACCTCCCGCCTAATGCGGGCAGTGGGACTCTACGTTTAGCTAGAAAAGTGCTAGCTGGTTTTACTCAGCGGTGCGCACGGCCTCGGCCTGCAGCGCCTGGGCCACAGCCTCGATGACGCCAGCTACCTTGATACCTTCCCAGATCTGCTCCTTGGTCACGCCCTCTTCCAAGAGAGTGTTGGCGTGAGCGGACAGGCAGTGCTCGCAGCCGTTTATGGCGGAGACCACGGTGCTCCACAGCTCAAACGTGGCCTTCTCCACGCCAGGCTTAGCGATGATGTTCATGCGAAGACCGAACTTGACCTGAGCAAAGTCATCGCCCAACCAGCTCTTTGCGCGGTAGGCCACATTGTTCATAGCCATCACCGTGGCAGAGCCGAGAGCTGCGTCAATTGCCTCTTCGCTGAGGTGCTCGCGGGCTTCCTCAAGAATCTCCGACAGTACCAAGTCATTGCGGGTAGCGGCCGCGGCAGCAACCAAGCTTCCCCACAACTGCTCCTCGTTCAGTTCGGTCGTACGAGTAAGGGTACCGATGTTGAGCTTCTGATCCTTGGCATATGCCGGAAGCGCGGACTTCAGGTTTTCGATGGACATTGATGTAACTCCTTTAAGGTTGGACGGTTGTGCTTAGTGCTGCTTTACAGAGCGGACTGAACAACCTCGAGCTTGTCGATGTTCTTGGTCGGGTCATTAGCCTCCCAGTTGCAGGCACAGACCTCTTCGGACTGCAGGGCGTCCAGCACACGCAGAACCTCATCCACGTTGCGGCCGACAGCATCCGGAGTCACGGACACGAACTGGATAACACCGTCCGGGTCGATGATGAAGGTAGCGCGGTCAGCAACACCGTCGGCATTCTCCACACCGAGGGCACGGATCAGGTCGTGGCGAATATCAGAGAACATCGGGAACGGAACTTCCTTCAGCTCCGGGTGGGTTGCACGCCAGTTGAAGTGTGCGAACTCGTTATCGGTGGAGCCGCCAAGGACCTGGGTATCGCGGTCCAAGAACTCCTCATTCAGCTTGCCGAAGGCCGCAATTTCAGTCGGGCAGACGAAGGTGAAGTCCTTCGGGTAGAAGAACACAACCTTCCACATTCCCTGGTACTTGTCCAGAGATACCTGCTCGAAGTAGTCCTCCGGCTGGTTAGCGTTAACGTCGTGGAGGTCACCGCCCTTCAGTGCGGTCAACTCGAACTCTGGGAACTTCTCGCCAACGGTCAGGATAGGCATTAAAGGCTCAACTCCTTATAGTGTCACAACAATGCATAACTGTGATGCAACTCTCTACAACCACACACCAATCTGCCTTTTAGCAGGTACGCGGTCGCTCACCTGCCAAGTATGCCACGGAAGGCTTCGCGCGTCAATAGGACCGACGAATTAGAAGTGTTACAGTTATAGGCATGAACAATAAGGAGTATCGTCCGACCCTCGCCCAGTTGCGTACCTTCGTCACGATCGCAGAGAACAAGCACTTTGGCTCCGCGGCCGCCAAGCTCGATATCTCCCAGCCTTCGCTCTCCCAAGCCCTCGTCGCGCTCGAGCAAGGACTGGGAGTGCAGCTCATTGAACGCTCCACCCGCAAGGTCATCGTGACGTCCACCGGCGAAATGCTCCTGCCCTATGCAAAGGCGGCCCTCGAAGCCTCCGATGCCTTCCTGAGCCAAGCCCGCGGCGCCAACGGCACACTCACCGGTCCCCTCACCATCGGCATCATCCCGACCATCGCGCCCTATATCTTGCCGGGTCTGTTGCGATCCATCGATGATGCTTACCCCGATTTGGAGCCCCGCTTCGTCGAGGAGCAAACCCAGCATCTTCTGGATAAGCTGCGCGAAGGAAACCTTGACTTAGCCGTTGCTGCACTACCCACTGAGGCTCCCGGCATGGTGGAGATCCCTCTCTACACCGAGGCCTTCACCGCAGTAACTCCAGCGGCGCATCCACTCGCAGGGCGCGATGACCTCACGCTGTCGGAGCTCGAGCATCTCGATTTGCTCTTGCTTGATGACGGCCACTGCCTCCGCGACCAAGTCCTCGACCTGTGCCGCCGCGCGAAAGTGAACCCCTCCGAGGCCACCAACGCCGTCACGCGCGCCTCGTCATTGACCACTATTTTGCAGCTTGTCATGGGAAACCTCGGCGCCACACTCGTACCTGAATCCGCACTCGTTACGGAATGCCAGAACCCGCAGCTTGCCGTTGCTCGCTTTGCCCCTTCGGTAACAGCAGAGCGCCAGGTGGGGCTCGTTTTTCGCTCCTCTGCCGCCCGCGCCGATGAATACCGCACTTTCGGGACACTGGTCACCAGCGCATTTGAGGACGCCGTCGAGCGCTCTCGGGACCTCTTTTCGTCTCCCTAGTCAGCTCCCTCTGATCAACACGCGTGCCCCAGCGCGACACTCAAAACGCCAAAGCCGCCACTGACCGGCCTCCTTGTCTAGGCCCTCCTCTGTGAAAGGGCTATCCGAAGAGGACAGTCAGGGCGGCGGCGCGCGTTAAATGCGCTACGTGTGGCCTTTAGTGTTTAGGCTGCGGGGGCATAACGCCCTTGACACTGGCGGCACAGGTGCGCGGTTGCCAGCTGCATAGCCGGTGCGATGACTACCAGCGCCAAGCCCAACGTGATGAAGGACGCGGCAAACATGAGAGCCGTAAGAACGATGAACAGCAGGATGTGGCTGTAATTCTGTTTGCCTAGCTTGAGCCCCTGCGAGAACGCCTCACCGATTGAGGAGGTATCCGCTGCCAACCAGGGCATGAGGGTAAAGAAGGGCTGGATGAATAGCCCGATCAGCATGAGCACGGCGAGAATACCGAAGATGGAACCGACGAGCGCGAGAATCTCCCCGTCTCCGAGGTTCTCGACGTTCTGCATATCCATTGCAGAGGCCCCGCCGAAGCCCACAGCAAACACAATGACGACAACAATCACGAGGGCTATAGCGCCAAGAATACCCAGGACCAGGTTCACCACAAGCGGCGACACCCAGCGAACACCTTGGAAAAGAGTGCCCCACGTGGGGCTTGGCTTATCGATCTCGCGATAGGCCAAGCGGTACACAATCAAAGAGATAACGATGGAGAGTATAGACACGGCAAAGGAGAAGAAGCTCACCATGACGCTCGCGCCCGTACCATCGGCGTTCTGCTCGCCAACGCTGATGCCAATTTGTGGAATAACCTGAATAAAGAACACCACGACAGCACCCAGCACCCACAGCATCGCATTACCCAGCGCAGCCTTGAAGCCCCATTTGATCGCCTCTAGGGCGCTGACTGGGCCCGTGTAGGCAGGGCCGGCGCCCGGACCAGGGCCCTCATATCCGGAATCGCCTCCGTAGCTTGCCCCGGCGTATCCCGGCTGACCGGCGTTGTAGGCGCCATAGGAATTGCCACCATAGGGCTGAGCGCCGTAGGACTCGCCACCGTAATTGCCATAACTGCCGGACTGGCCGAAGCCAGCCTGATCCTCTGGGTGCGTGGTGGGTTCATACCGCGGCAGGCCGCCATTGTTTCCCGAGGAGTTATTGGCGTTGTTTCCCGGATTGTTGCCGAACCCGCCGTGGGAGCCGTTGTCATCCGGTTTCGGATCAAAAGGATTGGTCATACACTTCTGCCCTTCTGTAATCTCTTTTCACACAGTCACCACAAGAGTACCAATTTCTCCACCTCGACCTGTGAGCGAAAAGCACTTCCGAGTAGACTTCTAGGTCGACTATGACTGCTACTCGCGAAGACCTCTACAACGCCCTCACGACAGTTTCCTTGAGTGATGAGCGTGCTTTCCGCCGCCGCCTCCGCAAGGCTCGCTCCCCCAAAGCGCTTGCAGCTATCGGGGCTGATATTGCATCTGCCCAGGAAAAAGTGAGCGCCATCGACGTAAACGTGCCGTCGATTTCCTACCCCGAGCAGCTTCCCGTTACCGGACGGCGGGACGATATCGCCGAGGCCATCGAGAATAATCAGGTGGTCATCATTGCCGGCGAGACTGGTTCGGGCAAGACCACTCAAATTCCCAAAATTTGTCTAGAGCTCGGCCGTGGACGCCGGGGTCTCATCGGCCATACCCAGCCGCGACGACTCGCAGCACGGACCGTCGCCGAGCGCATTGCGGAGGAACTCGGCCAATCAATCGGGGACTCCGTTGGCTACGCCATCAGGTTCGATGACCGTGTCTCCTCGACCACAGCCGTGAAGCTCATGACCGACGGCATCCTGCTGGCGGAAATGCAACGCGACCGCTTCCTCAACGCCTACGACACGATCATTATTGATGAGGCCCACGAGCGGTCCCTCAATATCGATTTTCTCCTCGGCTATCTCAAGAGGCTGCTTCCCAAGCGTCCGGATCTCAAGGTCATTATCACCTCCGCGACGATCGATCCGGAGCGTTTCGCCGAACACTTCGCTGACGCTGAAGGGAAGCCCGCGCCGATCATCGAAGTGTCCGGGCGCACCTACCCGGTAGAAATCCGCTACCGTCCCCTCGAAGTCGAGTCAGGGGGAAAGACCATTGACCTCGATCCACTGGACGCCCTGTGTGAAGCCATCGAGGAGCTCATGGCGGAAGGCGAAGGAGATATCCTGTGCTTCTTCCCAGGCGAGCGCGATATCCGCGATGCAATGGAAGCGATTGAGGGGCGTCATTGGCGCAACGTGGAAGTCACTCCGCTCTTTGGGCGCCTGTCCAACCAGGAGCAGCATCGCGTTTTCCGCTCACACAAGGGGCGCCGCATCGTGCTCTCCACCAACATCGCCGAAACCTCCCTGACGGTGCCGGGCATTCGCTATGTCGTGGATACCGGAACCGCACGTATCTCGCGCTACTCCACCCGCACTAAGGTGCAGCGATTGCCCATCGAGCCGATTTCCCAAGCCAGCGCTAACCAGCGTTCAGGGCGGTGTGGTCGCGTGGCCGATGGCATTGCTATCCGTCTGTATAGCGAGCAGGATTTCCTCTCCCGGCCGGAGTTTACCGACCCTGAGATTCTGCGCACTAACCTAGCCAGCGTTATTCTCCAAATGATTTCGCTGCGCCTCGGCGACATCGCTGATTTCCCCTTCGTCCAGGCCCCAGAGCCCAAAGCCGTGCGTGACGGCCTGCTCCTCCTCCACGAGCTGGGCGCACTCGAGGGCAAGGAGAAAGACGGGCTACCGGTGCTGACACGCATTGGGCGGGATCTTGCCCGCATCCCGGTAGATCCGCGCATGGCTCGCATGCTCGTTGAAGCCAACACCTCCGGATGCCTGCACGACGTCATGGTCATCGTTGCCGCGATGACAATCCAGGATGTGCGCGAGCGCCCCATCGACAAACAGGCCCAAGCCGACCAGGCCCATGCTCGCTTTAAGGACAAGTCCTCAGACTTTATGGCGATGCTCAACCTGTGGGACTTTGTCCAAGAAGCTCGCGATGAGATGAGCGGCAATGCTTTCCGCAAGCGGATGAAGGCAGACTTCTTGCATTACATGCGCATCCGCGAGTGGTTTGATCTGGTTCGACAACTCAGGGATGTCGCTAAGCAGCTCGGTTGGACGGCCCAGGAGAGCACCGAGCGCCGAGCGGATGACATCCACATGTCCCTGCTGTCTGGCTTGCTGTCCAATATCGGCGCACGCGATGGAAACTCTAAGGAGTTCATTGGCGCACGAAATACCCGCTTCCTCATCTTCCCCGGTTCAGCACTAGCAAAGAAACCGCCAGAATTTCTCATGGCGGCTGAGCTGGTGGAGACCTCACGTTTGTGGGCCCGCGACGTAGCGGCCATCGACCCCGCTTGGGTAGAAAAGCTGGCCAAGAACCTGCTCAAGCACAACTATTCGGACCCGACGTGGTCGCGCAAGCGGGGCTCCGCGGTAGTCACCCAGCGCTCGACCCTCTACGGAGTCACCGTGGTGGCCGATCGAACCGTTCCCTACCATCGCGTCGATCCCGTTGCGGCACGTGACATGTTCATCCGCAATGCGCTTGTCGACGGCGACTGGACCACCCACCATAACTTCTTCCACGACAACAAGCGCAAGCTTGCCGAGGCTTCCGAATACGAAGAAAAAGCACGGCGCCGCGGTCTCGTTGTAGACGAGGACACGCTTTTCGACTTCTACGATCAGCGCATCCCGGAATCTGTGACCACTGCCCGACACTTCAACTCGTGGTGGAAGAAACAGAAAAACAAGCATTCTCTGGACTTCGACCCAGAAGCACTCCTCGAGGATGACCACGATGTCACTGAGGACGCCTTCCCGGATCGGTGGTTGAAGGGAAGCATCGATTACGACCTGTCCTATAAGTTCGAGCCAGGTGACCCGCTTGACGGCGTCACGCTCAGGGTTCCCGTTCCACTGCTGGCCGGATTGGATACTGAGGGATTCGACTGGCTCGTGCCGGGCCTGCGTCTAGAGCTTGTCACTGAGCTGATCCGCTCGCTACCGAAAGCGCTGCGCCGTACTGTGGTTCCGGCCCCCGAGTTCGCTGAGCGGGCCTTGCCCAAGCTCCTTCCCTATGAAGGAGCGCTCATCGACCAGCTCGCAGCTGTGTTACGGGACATGGGCGGCCAGGGCATCAACGCGGCTGACTTCCGCCCTGATCAGCTCCCGCCCCATTTGCGCATGAACTATGCCGCAGTGGACAAGCGGGGCAAGATCATCGATTCCGATCGCGATTTGAAGGCGCTCGTGCAACGCCAAGCCGGGCATATCTCGTCCTCCGTGTCGCGCGTCGGCCGCGCCGCCGAATCCGCTTCCGTCAAGGAATGGTCGGAAGACACGCTGGGCGCTATCGATGAGGAAGTGACCACGGTGGTTGATGGGCATGAGGTCACCGCTTATCCTGCACTTGTCGCTACGAAGGAGGGCGTGGCGCTGAAGGTGCATCCAACCAAGGCGGCTGCCGACGCCTCCATGATCACCACCACCCTGACGCTGCTACTCCGAGAGATTTCCGTAAACACGCAGCATATGGTCAAGGGCCTGCCCCTGCAGCAGCGGGTTGCTGTCGACGCCTACCCGCACGGCGGGGCCGAAGGTCTCGTCAACGATGCTCGGGTCGCCGCAGTACGCGACATCATGATGGAGAAGGGCGGGCCGGTACGAAGTCCTGGTGAATTCACCACTCTTCTCAACGCGGTTAAACCGGAGGTGCCAGGCCGCGTCCGCCAGGCGGTGGTCGCGATCGCCCCAGGCTTGGCAGAGTATTCGAACCTCAACGCTGAGCTCAATCAGTGGGAGGGGCCGGCAATCGATGATATTCGCGGTCAGCTGAAGTTCTTGTTGCCCCCGAATGCGATCACTATGCACGGCATGCAGCACCTTCGCCACCTGCCGCGTTATATCCAAGCCGCGCGCATCAGGCTCGAGGACATGAATCTAGACCCGGATCGGGATGCCGACCGCCAAGCCGATGTCGACGAAGCGAAGGCATATCTGAACAATCGTTTGCGCACGCTGCCCGCCGGCCGCGAGAAGACCCGTGAGGTCAAGGACATCTACTGGATGATCGAGGAGTTGCGCGTATCGCTCTTCGCACAACGCCTGGGTACCGCGCATGCGGTGTCCGTGCGGAGAATCCAAAAAGCCGCGGACAAGCTGCGCTAAAACGTTAGAAGCTGTCGCGGTCGCGCCGGCGCATGAGGCGAATTTCGGATTCAAAGTCGTCGGCGCTCTCAAAAGACTTGTATACCGAGGCGAAGCGAAGATAGGCCACCTCATCGAGGTCACGCAGGGGTTCCAAGATAGCAAGGCCGATATCGTTGGCGTTGACTTGTGACGATCCGTGACTGCGCACGGTTTCCTCGACCTCTTGCGCAAGCTTTTTCAAGGCATCATCGCTAACATCCCGCCCCTGGCACGCGCGCTTCACGCCGCGGATTAGCTTGTCCCGGCTGAAAGGCTCGGCCAAGCCATTACGTTTGACCACCGACAAGACAGCCTTCTCGATGGTGGTAAACCGGCCTCGGCATGCAGCACACTCGCGACGTCGGCGAATTGACGTTCCACTGTCGATCACTCGGGAGTCAATCACTCGTGACTGTTCGTTGTGACAGAACGGGCAATACACTGTGCCGTATCCTTCCTCTCGACCGCTGCGCAGACGCCTTCCGGCCCCTCGGGAAGTCTAGCGCGAAGAAACAACCGCTGTGGCTGATGCACCGCTAGCGCTAGGGGCCTCACCATCAATACTAAGACCACCCCACACGGTGCCGATAAATACCGCTGCACCGAAAACTGCTCCAAGAACATAGTTACCTACGTTCGAGCCGCTACGGCGAGGTAGGGACGCAGCACGCTGGTATGAAACTGAGGAATCCCCTATTCGATCTGTGCGCCCCTGTGTTCTATCTCTCGGCTCGAGCGTTCGAACACGCGACAAACCACTTTCACGCGTTAACGCGAACGAGTGACACCGCTCAGGTTCCCACACGGCCGCGGGCGGGACGAGCACAGGACCCTTTCCGGACTTCTCGGGAGTTACTCCATGCAGAGCAGAGCTAGTATTAAGTGCAATGGCCATGACAGTTCCTTTCCAGGACTTCTTCTTCATTGTGGTGATGCCTGAAGTGTAAGAGCGAGGTTCGACATCGTCGAACACTTCCATCGACCAACCGTTCGATTTGGTCTGTATGTTCGATTTATAGCAGGCGCTCGAAAGTTTGTCCACATCCAAGCGGCGTTAGTCGAACATTTTTTCTTTACGTGCTAAAAAGGAAACGGAAACACCAATACGGCGCACGCCACGATGAGCAACCAACGAGACGTCACCGCGATGCCCACCAGCGTCCTGCACGCCTCAACCCGACGCGCTGTTTTGCGCACACCGATAGCCCTAGGAGTAAGAATGCCCCGCAAGCCGAAGCGAAGCGACCAACCTACCCTCGACTCACTTTCCGCCCGTCAGCGCCGCATCTTGGAAGTCATCCATGACGCTGTCATGCTGCGCGGGTACCCGCCAAGCATTCGAGAAATCGGCGATGCAACAGGCCTACAGTCCACGTCTTCCGTGGCCTATCAGTTGAAGCAACTAGAGGAGAAGGGCTTTCTTCGCCGCGATCCAAACAAGCCGCGCGCCGTTGATGTGCGCCACTTCCCCGGCGCCGACGATCCAAAGAAGCCGGGCCGCAAAGCCGGGCAGGCCAACACCACAGCAGGGCAGTCCACTCCCGACGTCCCCGAGGATGCAGCAACGCCGAACTACATCCCAGTAGTCGGCCGCATCGCCGCGGGCTCTCCTATCACCGCCGAAGAAAACATCGACGGCTACTTCCCCATGCCAGGTGAGATCCTGGGAAGCGGCGAGCTTTACATGCTGCAGGTCGTCGGCGACTCTATGCAGGACGCCGGAATCCTCAATGGCGATTGGGTTATTATCCGCTCCCAGTCCGTCGCCGAAGAAGGCGAATTCGTCGCTGCACTCCTCGAAGGCGAAGAAGCAACTGTAAAGGAGTTCCACCGCGATTCTTCTGGAGTGTGGCTCCTCCCCCACAACGACGCCTACGCTCCCATCAAGGGCGATGAGGCCGAAATCATGGGCAAGGTTGTATCGGTGTTCCGCAAGCTTTAGGCACCCCTAAGCCACAACTATCCCTCCCCCAACCGGTTGCCCACGCCACCGCTTATTTCCACTCGGTGCGGGCGAACTGGAGGGAGGGATTTTTTCTTTTTACCCCCTTGTGTGTGTACATGTCCGAATCGCGCCGTTTAAGCGTCCGACATCACACATTTGCAAACATGCAGTATAAACATTGTTTTTCTCGCACGTTTGCCGCCAGCAATGTGAGCTTTTATTTGTTTGGTTCCGTTTTGTTCGCATTCAGTGGGACAATAGAAGCATCGCCGCAACATTCGTTGCTCTCTTCGCTCACATGCCCCGGCCCCACTTATTATCACCGCCGGGCGCAGCGACTACCACAGGCAAACTTCACTGGGAGGAACTATGTACGCAGAAGAGCGTCGCCGACAAATTGCGTCATTGACCGCCGTCGAAGGCCGAGTCAATGTCACTGAGCTTTCCGAACGCTTCGATGTTACCGCTGAGACGATTCGCCGCGACCTCGCGGTCTTAGACCGGGAAGGAGTTGTCCACCGCGTTCATGGCGGTGCGGTTGCTTCCCAATCGTTCCAGACTGCAGAATTTACACTCGATACTCGTCAGCGTTCCGCCACGGGCGCGAAAATGGCTATCGCCCGCGCCGCACTAGAGCAGCTTCCCGACGGGGGCAGTATCTTCATCGACGCTGGAACTACCACCAACGCCCTCGCTGACCTCATCGGACAGCGCTATTCTGCTGGCCAGTTCAGCATTGTGTCGAATAGCCTACCGATCGCCCTCTCGTTGGCCAGCAATGGTGTTTCCGAGGTGCAGCTCCTAGGCGGCACGGTGCGCGCGATCACCCAAGCCGTCGTCGGCGATACCGCCCTTCGCACCATGGCGCTGATGCGCGCAGATGTTGCTTTCATCGGCACCAACGCCCTGACCATCGACCATGGGCTATCCACGGCGGACTCACAGGAAGCAGCTATCAAGTCGGCCTTTGTTACCAACGCGCATCGCGTCGTCGTCTTGTGTGACTCGTCGAAGCTCGGCAATGACTATCTGGTCAGCTTTGCCTCGCTCGATGAGATTGATGTCGTCATTACGGACGCCGCTGCTCCAGCCGCCTACGTCGAAGCCCTGCGCGAGCACGGCATCGACGTGATTATCGCTTCGGAGAAATAGGCGGTTTCATCCCACGACCGCGTAAGGGCGGTGTGGTTCCCCGAGGGGCCTCTCGGGGAACCACACCTCCCTGTTTCAGCAGCGGCCTAAACCAAGCTAGAGCTACTAGGCAGTCTGGTATTCCTCCAGCAGCGCAATCACTGCGGATCGCGCATCTGCTGGGCTTTCGGCGTTGATAGCCGCCTCCGCCATCTTCTGGCACTGCTCGAGTGTGAGCTCAGCCAGCTGTGCACCAACGCCCGCAACTGCGGTCGACGCTGCGGACAGTGAGGTGACTCCAAGGCCAGTCAGCACGCAAGCGAGCATGGGATCGGCGGCGGCCTCACCACAGACACCAACCGGCACATTGTTATCGCGACCCACCACGCACGTGTGCTGGATCAAACGCAGCACGGCCGGCTGCCACGGATCGGTCAGGTAGGCCAGCTGCGGCGACAGGCGGTCCGCGGCCATCGTGTACTGAGTCAAGTCATTGGTACCGATGGACACGAAGTCGAGGTGCGGCATGATGGTATCGGCCATCAGGGCCGCTGCAGGCACCTCAATCATCGCGCCGGCGATGAGCCCGCGCTCACGACACAGTTCAGCAAACCACTTCGCCTCTACTGCCGTGGCCACCATGGGCGCCATGACCCAAGTGGTAGCGCCATCAGCACGCTTTTCCGCGGCCTGTGCGATGGCGTCGAGCTGACGGGTGAGAAGCGCCTCGTTGTTTCGGGCGATGCGCAGGCCGCGCACACCCAAGGCCGGGTTCTCCTCAGAGTCCAACGTGGCGTAGGAAATCGGCTTATCCGATCCGGCGTCGAGCGTTCGAACGACGACCTTGGATTCGGGGAAAGCGTTGAAAACCTTGCCGTAGATGCGTGCCTGCTCCTCCACGGTCGGTTCTTCGCTGGCAGAGAGGAAGGAAAGCTCCGTGCGGTACAGGCCGATCCCCTCTGCCTGCGAATCCGAGGCGATGCGAGCTGCGTTCCCGTCGGCCACGTTGGCCAACAGCTGCACGCGGTGACCGTCCTTGGTCTGGGCAGGGCCACGCCACTCGGCCACTCGCGCTGCCTTCTCGCGGTATTCCTCAACTGCCTTAAGTGAGGTGTCACGATCCGCGCCAAGGGACACCGTTCCCACGGAACCATCGACGAAGATCTGGGTTCCCGCTTCAATCGAGCGGAGATCAGCGCCGACCGCCACAATGCACGGAAGGTCGAGCTGACGAGCAATAATTGCCGTGTGGCTGGTGGGGCCGCCCAGCTCGGTCACTAGCGCCTTGATGTGGGTGGTGTCCAAGGTTGCGGTATCCGCCGGTGCAAGGTCATCCGCCAGCAGCACCGCCTCCCCTTCAACCATGGGCAGGCCCGGTTCCTGCTCACCGCGCAGTTGTGCGATGACGCGGTCGCGCACGTCCTTGAGGTCAGTCGTACGCTCGGCCATTACGCCGCCGGCAGCCTCAAACATGGTGACAAACCTGTCTGTGGCACCAACAACTGCATATTCGGCGTTCTTGCCGCTGCGAATACCTTTGCGCACTGCCTTGTGCCAACCTCGGTCCTTGACCATTCCAGCAGTAGCGCCCAGAACTTCTGCTGCCTGACCTTCAGCACCAGCGGCACGCTGCTCTAGCCTGCTGGCAACGATGTCGGCGGCTTCGAGGAAGCGATCGTATTCAGCATCACGTTGCTCCTCCGCCACGGTTTCTCCAGCCGTGGGCAGTTCTGGGCGTGGGCGAACCCACACCGCCTCAGCGTATGCAACGCCGGCGACGACGCCGGTGCCTTTAATGGTGGATGGGGATGCGTTTTCCATGACACATTTCCTTACGGAGACGATGTTTTCTCTATCCAGATCATCACAAGTCGGTCAAAAATGCAACGAAAACCACAGTGATTCCGTTGACATTCGGACACATACGGGCAATAATCAACATTAAGCAACATTACTTTCACGCTGACCACGGGCAATCCGCACGGGAGTTCTTGTTTAAGCCGCCGAGGCGCGTTTGCCCCCAATATACGCACTCCGCGAAAGGGGACATTGTCCACAATGATCCTTACCTTGACCCCCAACCCAAGCATCGACGCCACCGTGCGCCTAAACGAGGAACTCGAGCCTGGTGCTGTACACCGCGCAGGGTCTGTATCCAGCGTTGCCGGCGGTAAAGGCGTCAACGTTACGCACGCCGTAACGCTCGCCAACGTCGACAGTCTGGCCCTTCTACCGGCTGTGGCCTCAGACCCTTTCTTAGCCCTCGCCGCTGACGCGTCTATCCCCGTACACGCCGTGCCGGCACATGGCGCGGTGCGCACCAATACCACCCTGACCGAACCGGATGGCCGTACGACCAAACTCAACGGACCCGGCCCCACGCTCGATGAATCAGTTCAGCACGACGTGGCGCAGGCCGTTGCTGAACACTGCGCTGACGCCGAGTGGATCGTCATGGCGGGCTCTCTTCCCCAAGGCGTTCCTACAGATTGGTACACGCAGCTCATCTGTGTCGCGCGCGAAGCCAACCCCGGCATCCGTGTAGCCGTCGACACCTCCGATGCCCCTATGGTGGCTCTCGGAGAAAACCTCGAAACCGCCAGCCCCGACCTCATCAAGCCGAATGGTCTTGAGCTTGGCCAGCTAGCCAACGTGGATGGTCAGGCCCTCGAAGCTGCCGCCGAGAACGGTGATTTTAGCGGTGTGGTCAAGGCCGCGAGGGTCGTCGTCAAGCGCGGCATCCCCGAGGTTCTCGTCACCCTGGGTGGCGCTGGCGCAGTGCTGGTCACTGCCGATGAAGCGTGGGCCGCTACTCCCCCGCCGATTACCCTGCGCTCTACCGTGGGTGCCGGTGATTCTTCACTCTCCGGCTATATCCTCGCCCGCCGCTCGGGTGCCTCCTACTCGGAAGCCCTGCGCCAAGCAGTGGCCTACGGCTCGGCTGCCGCAGCGCTCCCAGGAACCCAAATACCAACCCCTGAAGAACTCGATATTGAACACACGACGGTTCAGGCCGTCACCGACCTTTAGCAGTACTGAGGAGTACTTACCCGATGTCATCAGAACTCATCACCACCGACCTTGTGGCGCTTGACGCCGACTTCGGTGGCAGCATCGAATCAGTCATTACCAACCTGGCCACGCTTGTCCATGACACCGGCCGCGCCACCTCCGTCGAAGAGCTGGCCGGCCCCGCCATCGAGCGTGAAGCCAAGGCCGGCACCGGTGTTCCCGGCGGCGTTGCCATCCCGCACTGCCGCTCCGCCGCAGTGTCTGAACCCACCTTGGCCTTCGCCCGCCTCTCGCGCGGCGTGGACTTTTCCGGCCCCGATGGTGACGCCCACCTGGTATTCCTCATTGCTGCCCCGGAAGGTGGCGGTAAAGCACACCTGAAGATCCTCTCCAAGCTTGCCCGCGCGCTGGTGAAGAAGGACTTCCTGGAGGCTCTGCGCACCGCGCAGACCAAGGAGGAAATCGTCTCCCTGGTACTCGACGTGGTTAACGCCGAAAAGCCAAAGAAGAAGGCTACGGCCAGCGAATCGGAACCTGCAGCTGCAGCTGCAGCGCCTGCGGCGAGCAAGGCTGCGGATTCACAGAAGACCCGCATCGTGGCCGTCACCGCATGCCCGACCGGCATTGCCCACACATACATGGCGGCCGACGCCCTCACCCAAACCGCCGAGGAGCGCGACGATGTCGAGCTCACCGTAGAAACCCAGGGATCCTCCAACAACACCGCTGTTTCGGCAGACACCATCGCGGCTGCCGACGCCGTCATTTTCGCTACCGACGTCGGCGTTCGCGACCGGGAGCGCTTCGCTGGTAAGCCCGTCATTGAGTCGGGCGTCAAGCGCGTCATCAACGAGCCGGGCGTAATGCTCGATGAGGCCATCGCTGCGTCCAAGAATCCCAATGCGCACAAGGTGGCAGGCACGGCAGGCGCAGCCTCCTCTAGTTCCGCGGAAGAAGGCGAAGGACTGGGCTGGGGCAAGCGCATTCAGCAGGCCATCATGACCGGCGTGTCCTACATGGTGCCCTTCGTCGCCGCCGGCGGCCTCCTCTTGGCCTTGGGCTTCCTCTTCGGCGGTTACGACATGGCCAACGGATGGCAGGCCATCACTACTGATTACTCCCTTACCAACCTGCCGGGCCATGACGTCATGATTGATGGCGAGATGATGACCTTCCAGAAGGCAGGATTCGCCCTATACATCGGCGCCGTGCTCTTCGCGATTGGTCAAGCATCGATGGGATTCATCGTGGCGGCGCTCTCCGGCTACATCGCCTTCGCACTGGCAGGCCGCCCGGGCATCGCGCCGGGTTTTGCCGGCGGTGCCATTGCGGTCACCCTCGGTGCAGGCTTCATCGGTGGTCTGGTCACCGGTCTCATCGCTGGCTTCGTTGCGATGTGGATTGGCAAGTGGAAGGTCCCGCGCTGGATCGGCTCTCTCATGCCTGTGGTTATTATCCCGCTGCTCGCCACGATGATTACTGGCCTGCTCATGTACCTGCTTCTCGGTGCCCCGCTGGCCGCCATCATGGAGGGCCTGCAGAACTGGCTGTCCTCTATGTCCGGTTCCTCCGCGGTCCTTCTGGGCATCATCCTGGGACTTATGATGTGCTCCGACTTGGGTGGCCCGGTCAACAAGGCTGCTTACCTCTTCGCTACTGCTGGCCTGTCCACGGGTGATGAGGCTTCCATGAAGATCATGGCCGCCGTTATGGCCTCCGGCATGGTTCCGCCGATTGCACTGTCCATCGCTACCTTCGTACGCAAGAACCTGTTCACGCCTGCGGAGCAGGAAAACGGTAAGTCCGCCTGGCTGCTGGGTCTGTCCTTCGTCTCCGAGGGTGCTATCCCGTTCGCTGCTGCCGACCCGCTGCGTGTCATCCCGTCGATGATGCTCGGTGGCGCAGTAGCAGGTGCTCTGTCGATGTCCCTGGACGTCATGTCTCGCGCCCCGCACGGCGGTATCTTTGTTATCTTCGCCATCGAACCTGCGTGGGCCTACTTCGTGGCTATCCTTGCCGGCGTCATCGTGTCCGCCATTGCGGTCATCGCGATGAAGCAATTCTGGCCTAACAAGGCTGCTGAAGAGGCTGCTGCGAAGGCAGACAAGGCCAAGGCCGCCGCCTAGCGCTTAAGCCGCGTACACTTGTAAACACGAAACTCCGTAATTCGAAAGGATTATTATCATGGCTTCTAAGACCGTCAAGGTTGGCTCCTCCGTCGGACTGCACGCACGTCCGGCCTCCATCATTGCCGATGCCGCCGCTGAGTTCGACGAGGACATCTTCCTCACCCTCGTTGGCGATGAGGACGAGGATGAGACCGATGCTGCTTCCTCCCTCATGATCATGGCTCTCGGCGCCGAGCAGGGCGACGAAGTCACCGTGACGTCTGAGAACGAGGCCGCTGTGGAGAAGATTGCGGGTCTCATCGAGCAGGACCTCGACGCTTCCTAAAGCATTTTCCGTCTATAGAACGGCAGAGCTCCCGCTTCCCTCTTTGCTGAGGGTAGCGGGAGCTTTCTGTTGCTTGGTTGTCTAGCACAAGGTTCCAGTCATCAGGCTCTACTCAAACGGTTCTGTTGGGGGCAAGGAAACCAAATAGAGGTGCCTAGAAGGTTCATTTGACCTCAGAAGAACCTTCTGACCCAAACCGTTTGAATGGAACCATGTGTATGCGCGTCTTCATACCGCAGAGGGACCGAAGTAAAAGCACCTTATGCAGATTCCTGCACGAATTCACCTGGGGCTTTCTAAATCAAAGCCCCCAGATGGTGCCTTTACTCCGGTCCCTTATCCTCGCTAGTCGGCGGAAGCGCCTCTAGTACTTCGCGCCGCGGCCCTCACCGATGGTGCTATAGAGCTTCTTCATCACCGGGTAGAGCACGATTATGCCGACAGAGCCCCAGGCAATACCTTCCAGCGTCACGCCGAAGACGTCGAGGGTGAGGTTGCCAATGCCCGCGATGAGCGCCACCGCCGCCGCAGTGAGGTTGACCGGGTTGTTGAAGTTGACCTTGTTGTCCATCCAGATGCGCACGCCGAGCATGCCGATGAGGCCGTAGAGGACGATGCAAGCGCCGCCCAGCACGCCGGTGGGAATGGTGAAGATGAGCGCGCCGAACTTCGGGATGAAGGCCAGAGCTATGGCGGTGATAGCAGCGACCCAGTAGGCGGCCGTGGAGTAGACGCGGGTCGCGGCCATAACGCCGATATTCTCCGCGTAGGTTGTGGTGCCGGAGCCGCCGAAACCACCAGCCAAGGAGGTAGCCAGGCCATCGGCAATGAGAGCGTCGCCGGCTAAATCATCGAGATCGCGCTTAGCCATCTCCGAGACCGCCTTGACGTGGCCGACGTTTTCCGCAATCAGCACCACCAGCACTGGAAGTGCTGCCGCGATGGCGGAGACGTGAAACTCCGGCGCATGGAACTGCGGGAAGCCAATCCAGGCTGCTTCGCGGATGGACTCCACGGCCCCCTCGCCCAGGTTGCCCGTGGCCGCCGCGAAAGCCCAGCCGACGACGACACCGATAAGAATCGACAGACGCGAAACCATGCCGCGACCGGCCACGGTGGCCAGGATGATGACCGCCAGCGTCACCGTGGCAACTAGAGGCTGGCTCGAATAATTGCTGGCAGCATTGGGTGCCAAGTTAAGGCCGATCAGTGCCACAATGGCGCCGGTTACGGCCGGCGGCATGACGGCGTCAAGAACCTTGCGGCCCGCTGCCTTCACCGCGAAACCAATGGCTACCAAGACCAGGCCAGTTACTAAGACAGAACCTGCCTGCGCGCCAATGCCATACTGCTGGGAGGCGCTCAGCGGTGCAATGAACGCGAAGGAGGAGCCCAGGTAGGAAGGCAGGCGGTTGCGGGTAATCAGGAGGAATAGGATTGTTCCCAAGCCTGAAAACAGCAGCGTGGTATTGACCGGGAATCCGGTCAGGGTGGGCACCAGCAGGGTCGCGCCGAACATGGCCACCACGTGCTGCATGCCGATGCCGATAGTGCGGCCCCAGCTCAATCGTTCTTCGGGTGCGACAACCGCGCCCGGCTTAATCGTTTTTCCGTCCCCGTGGACGGCCCAGCCAAAATTACTCACGAACCATAATTATGGCTCACGGGAGCACCGAAACCTAAGCGTCCTCACCAATCACGCGAAATTCGCTGAGTTCGGCGGCGATGGAGGCGGGCAGGCGGACGTCGACAAGCGTGCCCTCCCCCGTGTACTCCTCGCTGCGCACCGTACCCTGAGTATGGATGCGATCGACCACGTCCCCGCGAGTAAACGGAATGAGCAACTGCACATGCTCGTCCTGAGAATTGAGGAAGAGCTCCACGCGCGTGGTGAGCTCCTCGATGCCCTCCCCCGTCTTGGCGGAGACATACACCACGTTGTCACGGTCGAGGGCGTGGCGAAGCTCCGCCAGCACCAGCGGATCGGCCTGGTCTATCTTGTTGATGACGATGATCTCCGGCGGGGCCTCCTCGCCGGTTTCCTTCACGATGTCATAGATGACCGCATTAACCGCCTCAATTTGCTTCAGCGGGAAGGGATCTGAGCCGTCCACGACGTGCAGCATCAAGTCTGCTGCGAGGACCTCCTCCAAGGTGGACTTGAAGGCCTCCACCAACTGTGTGGGAAGGTGGCGGACGAAACCAACGGTATCGGTGAAGACGACCTGGCGGCCATCAGCAAGCTCGGCGCGCCGGGTGGTGGGGTCCAAGGTAGCGAACAGCGCATCCTCCACCAGCACGCCAGCGCCCGTCATTGCGTTGATGAGCGAAGACTTACCAGCGTTGGTGTAGCCGGCGATCGCAATCTGCGGGATCGTCGATGACGCACGGCGCGAGCGCTTAATCTCACGCGCCGTCTTCATCGCCTTAAGCTCCTTCCGCAGCAGCGCCATCTGCGTGCGGATACGCCGACGGTCCGTCTCAATCTTGGTTTCACCGGGGCCGCGCAGACCGACGCCGCCGTTGGAACCAGCACGGCCGCCCGCCTGGCGCGAGAGGTTGCCGCCCCAACCACGGGTATGCGTATAGAGGTATTCCAACTGCGCGAGCGAGACTTGGGCTTTGCCTTCCTTGGACTTGGCGTGCTGCGCAAAAATATCCAAGATGAGCATGGTGCGGTCGATAACTTTGGTGTTGAGAGCGCGTTCCAAGGCAGAGAGCTGGCCGGGGGTTAGCTCGCCGTCGCACACCACGGTATCCGCGCCAGTGGCAGCCACGATATCCTTGAGCTCGTTCACTTTGCCGGAGCCGATATAGGTACCCGGGTCCGGCTTATCGCGCTTTTGATACAGGGCTTCTACTACTTCGGCTCCCGCGGTTTCCGTGAGCGCCGCGAGCTCCGACATCGTGGCCTCAACCTCGGCCACGGTGCCTTCAGTCCACACTCCTACGAGGACTACTTGTTCAAGGCGCAGCTTGCGGTACTCCACTTCGTAGCCGTCGGTGGTGTCTTCTGCGCGAATGGTGGTCTCGCGGGTTACTCGGCGGAAGGCGTTGCGCTCAGCTAGGTCGAGATCACCGGTAGTCGGCTCCGGTGAGGTGGGCGCGGGCTCACCAAAAGCCTGCGCGAGGAGATCATCATGGGTTTCTTTTGTCATATGCTTTCTATTCTTGCACGTCACGCCTCTTAACAGGGAATCTCCGTTGCACACGACCTTGTGCCGATCCCGGCGGCAAGGCTCACCGACAACATTTTTGAGTCATCGCGGCGCCAGATACAATGGGCCGCATGACCGTCAAAGAGACCACTCACCCAGAGATGCAGGCCATTGGCCTCAACTACGAGCGCTGGCAGGACGCCGTCGAAGCAGCCATTTCGACCAACCAGCTGGCAGTCACGGGGGAGGTTCGCGGAGGACAACTCATTCAGTTCTCGGATCCTTCCGGGGCGCAACTCAATATCCTTGCCGTCGAACCTTTCGCCACCTTCATTGGGTTTGAGGGCGTCACCCAAGGCTTCGCCCACGTCTCTATGATCAACGATGTCTTGGCTTACCTGGACATCATCGATCCTTTCGGAAACGTTCTCGCGCAAGCGACGGCGAACTTGGCGCAGGGCCCGCTCTTGGCTGATGAGGACACCCAGCAGTGGCAGCAGGTAGAGCTTACTGCGATGGGTCTCGATGTCACCGCGTTCGACAACGCAGATGCCTACGAAGCCGAGAAGGGCACCTACCCAGCCACGTTTGAATCCACCGGTGCGGCAGTTGTTGCGGCCGGTTCCGGCGCCGAATCCCCTACCCCGGGCTGCACTTTTTCCGCTCGGGTTATGGAGTCCGAGTGGCGCCACAACCAGCTCACCGGTGAGCGCTTCATGCACCTCGTCATGGATGGCACCTTCCCCTTCGATCTGTGTCTGCCGGAGAGCTTTGGCGAGCTGCCGCCGAAGGATTCCGTGCTTGCGGGTTCGGCGATGCTGACCGCCTCTATCGCGCTACCCACCGGCGGCTGTGGCAGCGACGGCGGCTGCGCCTGCGGCTCTGGAGGCTGCGGCGGCCACTAGGCATACCGTAGAGTCGTAAGCATGAGTTTTTCCGCATCTCAGCGTCAGGGTTTTGCCCTGCTCCTTGCCGGGGTTACCGCTACGGTACTGGTTCTGACGCTGAAGCTGCCGGGAGTTATTCTCGCCATCTTTATCTGCGGGGCGCTATGGCTCTTGGCCGGCGCCCGCCCCGATGCCTCGGAACATGCGGCGCTGAGGGCTTCCATTGCGCTCACGGTGGAAGACATCACGGGCGTCCTCGAGGACTACGCCACGTTTGCTACGAGCGACGATGCTGAAGCACTAGCGGACCGCACGCTTCACCGCCCGGCGCTTGCCGACGTCGACTGCACGAACCCCACTATCGAAGCGTTCCACTACAAGATGCATGGCGCGCAGCGTTTCTTGCGCCGCCTCGATGCGCGGGTTAATTCGCCAGATACTGGCACCAGCGAACTCGAATCCTTGCTCAAGGTGGCCGATGATCGGGCCGCCGAACTCAAAGAAGCCTGGCTGGCCGCCCGCCGCGCTGCCTTGGCCTTGGGCACCAACTACAAAAAGGGGGACGGGCGCTAAACGCCGTCCCGAAAAGCCCTATAGTGAGGTTTCGCCTGTTGCTACGATGCGCGAAGGCCCCGTCAGCGTGGAGCCATCTTCGGTGATTTCCACCTCTACCTCGCCGCCCGGAACGATGACGCGGACGCGGCCGGTGGTGTGGGAGGCATCGGCAAGCGCGGCGCACGCTGCCGCTACCGTTCCGGTGCCGCACGAGCGGGTCTCCCCTGACCCGCGCTCGAAGACGCGCATGTGAATCACACCATCGCGCAAAGGTGTCACCAACTCTACGTTGACGCCTGCCGGGAAAAAATCAGTGTCAAAGACAGGCTGCTCAAGGCGCTTGCCAGCCAAGGCCTCTGCGCTAAGCCCCGGGATAACGGCCGCCAAATGGGGGTTTCCCACATCCACTCCTAGCCCGGCGAAGCTCTCTCCTGCCATCGAGGCGGTGGAGACACCGAGCACCTGTGCTGGCCCCATCTCCACGCTAACTTCGGCCTCAGTCTCGTTGAAAGAGTGCACGGTAACCTGCTTGGCGCCGGCGCGCGTGCCTACGGTGAAGGTGTCTTCTTCCACCAACCCACGGGAACGGACCCAATGCGCGAAGACGCGGGTGCCGTTGCCACACATTTCCGCCACGGAGCCATCCGCGTTGCGGTAGTCCATGAACCAGTCATCGGCGTTAATACCCGGCGCGAGCTCATCGATTTCTCCAGAAGCGAGCAGTTCACCGGCGCGGATGACGCGCAGTACACCGTCGGCGCCGATTCCCGCTCGACGGTCACACAGTGCCACTACCTTTTCCGCTGGTAGCGGCTCGGTTCCCTCCACAATGACGAAGTCGTTCTCAGTTCCGTGGCCTTTAGCAAAGTTCATAGCAGTAGAGTCTAACGCCCTTCGAGGACACGCAAAGCCTGCGTTCTCGTGTCAGCCGCAGCATCCAACCAGTGGATCCGCTTATCGCGGTTGAACCAGGCGCGCTGGCGGCGCACATAGCGGCGGGTTCCGGTGATAGTGCGCTCCACTGTCTCCTCCCATGTCAGCTCTCCGCGCTGTGCTTGGAGAACTTGGGCATAGCCAATCGCCCGCCCGGCCGTAGACTCAGCCTTCAAGCCGCGGATTTGGAGGCTCTCTACTTCCTCCACCAGCCCCTTGTCGAACATGAGGCGGCTACGCAGCTCGATGCGCGGGTTCAACCAGCTGGCTTCCGTGCGCAACCCGAGGATTCTCGTGCCCCACCGGGGCGGGGCGTTCTTCGGTGGCTGGCTGGCTTTGAAAGGCTTGCCCGTGAGCTCAATGACTTCCAGTGCGCGCACGGTACGGCGCGGGTCCTTATCTTCGATGATGGCCGCGGCTGCCGGGTCCACGCTGGCAAGCTCTGCGTGCAAGGCATCGGTACCAATCTCTTGGCGCCGGGCTTCCCAGCGAGCGCGCACCTGCGCATCAGTGGGTGGGAATTGCCAATCATCCACGAGTGATTGGACATAGAGCATGGAGCCGCCCACCAAGATCGGGGTGTTGCCACGCGCTCGAATACTCTCGATATCCGCGATGGCAGCGGACTGATAGCGCGCTACCGACGCCGTTTCCGTCACGTCCCACACATCGAGCTGGTGGTGCGGGATACCTTCGCGCTCCTCCATCGTCAGCTTGGCCGTGCCGATGTCCATGCCCCGGTAAAGCTGCATCGAATCGACGTTGACTACTTCCCCGGCAAGCTCGTGCGCCAAGGCGACTCCGAGTGCTGATTTTCCGGAGGCCGTCGGCCCTACGACGGCAATCGGGGTTGGGCCGCTACTGAGAGTCTCTGGCATTAGCACTGCCACCCCGCCACATAGCGGCCCACGCCCAACGTCGAATCTGCAGCCCGGAGTTCTGCATGATGCGGGTGCACGCCTGCTAGCTGCGCCCACAGTGCCGTTTCGAGCACTCCCGTCGAATGGAGCAGCTCTTCGTCACAGTCTTCCTCCGCGCCGGCCAGCACGCTCTCGCACCACAGGTGAGTGTCCCGCGCACCCTCGACGAGGGCGAGCGGCGCGCGCTCTGTCAAGCCTGCAGAGCCATCAACGCACACTATTGTGAACCGTCCGGAACGCACTTCCCCTAGGGAGGCGCGGGAGTCTTCCACCGTGAAGGCGTGGTGACTGCTTTCTGCCCCGAGCGCGCTAGTGAGTACGTAGCGGGCCATGATTTCGGGCAGGTAGTTTCCGCCGCCGACGTCGACCTGGGGTGCGCCCCACGCTCTCAAACTTCCCGTGCGCTCGGTACGCCAGCGCGCATCGCGCGATCCCACGATGTCGACCTTAAGCGGTGCCCTACCGTTGACGCGTGCGGCATCACGTGCGAGCTCGCAGGCGGCGCTAAGGAGCGCGCGCGAAGCGTCATCGCTCGGTGACAATTCTTCCGCCAAGGCCGGTGAGGCTGGCATAACCATGAGATTTTGCATCAACTCCCATCCTATAAGGTTAGTTTTTCGGGGTTAACACGCGGCTGCGCGGCGGAAACGGTAGTGTTGTGTCACATAAGTTCTGGCAGCCGTGTCGCGCGGCGCGATAATACCGAAGGTGGTTTCTTAGCATGTCCGCTATTCCTTCCCCTGGAGCCATGCCTCGCAAGGGCGCTCGTCCCGGCCCGTCTTCCTCTGCCCCGGCAGCACGTCCCGTGCAGCCCGCAAAAAACGATCCGGCCCAGTGGGGCCGCGTTGATGCTGATGGATCGGTATTCGTCAAGGCCCCCGAAGGCGAACGCAAAATCGGCGAGTGGCAGGCCGGCACCCCGGAAGAGGGCTTGGCGCACTTTGGTGCACGCTATGACGATCTGTCCACCGAGATCGAACTACTAGAATCCCGCCTCACAGCCCATCCGGGCGATGCTGCGTCGATCAAGGCGACTGCTGCGGAACTGCGAGAGTCCCTACCTACACAGGCAGTAATTGGTGATATCGCGGCACTGGACAAGCGCCTAGCCACTATCATCGAACACTCCGTGGAAGCCGGTGAGCAAGCACAGGCTGACAAGGCTCGTCGCCGCGAAGAAGCCATTGCCAAAAAGGAAAAGCTCGCTGCCGAGGCCGAGGACATCGCCGCCAACTCGACGGAGTGGAAGGCCGCCGGCGACCGTATCCGCGCCATCTTGGAGGAATGGAAGCAGATCCGTGGCATCGACCGCCAGACGGATGATGCCCTGTGGAAGCGCTACTCTCGCGCCCGTGACTCCTTCAACCGCCGCCGCGGCTCCCACTTCGCCGAACTGGATCGCAACCGCGCGGCCGCCCGCGCCAAGAAGGAAGAGCTGGTAGAGCGCGCAGAAGCCATTAAGGACTCCACCAACTGGGGCGAAACGGCGCGCGCGTACCGTGATCTCATGACGGAGTGGAAGGCTGCGGGCCGTGCCCCTCGTGAGATCGACGACAAGCTCTGGGCCCGTTTCCGCGCCGCCCAGGATCACTTCTTCAACGCCCGCAACGCCGTTAATGACGAGCGGGACAAGCAGTTCGCAGAGAACGCCGCCGCCAAGGATGCGCTCATTGCGGAATATGACTCCCTGATTGATCCCACCAAGTCGATCGACTCGGCGAAAGCCAAGCTGCGGGAGCTGCAGGAAAAGTGGGAGGAGATCGGTTTCGTTCCGCGCAACCAGGTGCGCGAGTACGAGGCCAAGATCTCGGCGCTGGAAAAGCGCGTGAGTGACGCCGAGGATTCACAATGGCGCCGGACGGACCCAGAGGCCCAGGCCCGCGTGGCCCAGTTCCAGTCCAAGGTCGATGATTTCACCGCGCAGGCAGAAGCTGCCGAGGCCAAGGGCAACACCAAGAAGGCGGAAGATCTGCGTGCCCAGGCCAAACAGTGGCAGGAATTCGCCGATGCCGCAGCGGCTGCTGTCAACGACAAGTAGCACCCTAGTCTGAGTGTTCGTTCAGATTGTCGCGCCGCCGGGTTCGGCCTCAGCTGAGCCGGCGGATTGCCTGCGTAGCTTCGTTTTCGACGCCAACCTAGCCGCCCAAGAGGCCAGCGGCGATCCCGCTGCCAGCGGTTCCCCGCGCCGTGTGCTTCAGCGCCTGCAAGGCTCCACAGAGTCTCGCACCTATCTCTTCGGGTTGACTGACTCCGCCTTGGGGCCGGCTGGTGAACTAGGTCTACCCGTTATCTCAGCGGCAGAGCCCAGCCCCGAAGTCGATTTCGATGGCTTCATCCACATCTCTCTTCCACTCTTGGAGGAAACAGAGAACGCCGATATCGAATGCGTCCTCGCCGCGGATCTCCTGCCCTTGCCTGGGGAGGATCTAGAGCCAGAGGCTCTAGAGGTCACGCGGGTCCTCGCCCGCGAGGCACTCCGGCTTACCCGCCAGCTGGGCCGCACGACTGCCCAGGTTGGCATGCTGTACCCGCCAGACGCGGACCATACCTATGACCCAATGTCGCAGGCCTACCTTGAGCTCGGGTTTCGTCGCAAGCATGCCGAGCGCCAAATGTTCGTCGAAATAGCCCCCACTCCTCCAGTGGTTGGTGCGCAGGTGTGGCCCGACTACGACATCCCGGAAGAGCTGCTTGATGATGTCCTGCGCCTGCTCACCCTAGCCTCCACCGACGCGGTCTACGGTGACTTAAGCGTCGAGCCCATCGTGTGGACACGACAGCGCCTGAACGAAGCGCACGCACGGCTGCGCTCCCACAAAGCGCATACGCTCCTCGTCGGCATTGTCGAACAGGGACGCGTCGTCGCACTCACCGAGCTCTCCCGCCACGGCGATGCGGACCCTGAGGTATGCGAGTGGACTCTTACCGTGACAGAACGCGAACAGCGCCGCCGTGGCCTGGCTACACATGCCAAGCAGCATGCCCAGTATGCGGTGGCGCACCACTGGCCCGACGTCCGCCGAGCTTACTGCTCAGTCGCCCAGGCGGATCCGGCGATGAATGCGCTCTACAAGCGCCTCGGCGCGCACGTCATCTCGGCGAGCAGCGCCTACGAGTTGACCGTGGAGAACGGATAGTCGGTGTAGCCGTGCGCTCCACCCGTATAGAACGTGGCCTCATCCGGCGCAGTGACAGGAAGCTCCTCCTGCCAGCGGCGAACGAGATCCGGGTTGGAGATGGCCAACCGGCCCACGGCCACGGCATCTCCGTGCTGTACTAGGTCTTCGGCTTCTGCGCGCTGGGTCACCTCTCCAAATCCCGAATTCAGGATGACTCGGGTACGCCCGTTAGCACGCGCTTCGGCGCTCAGCCCAGTGATGAGCTCACCCGTAGGCGCTGCATGCAGGAAGGAGACGTAGGCCAAACCAAGGTCTGCGACTGCGCGCAGCAACCCACCATAGGTGGCACGCACATCCGCAGCGTCGGTTTCCTCAATGCCCTGAATATTGTGCTGCGGGGACAGGCGCAGAGCTACGCGGTCGGCTCCGATCTCCTCGGCCACTGCGGTTAGGATCTCCACTACCAGGCGGTAGCGCTTCTCCGGGGTTCCGCCGTAGGCATCCTCTCGGTGATTGGAGCTCGGAGAAAGGAACTGGTGCAACAGATAACCGTTCGCACCATGAAGCTCCACGCCATCCATGCCAGCGTCGATGGCATTGCGGGCAGCTTGACGGAACTCATCGACAATGCGCGGTAGTTCCTCGATGTCGAGGGCGCGGGGCACCGGGCACTCCTTGCGGGATTCGAAATCCCGTACCGCAGTGCCTGGCGCCAGCGCAGAAGGTGCCACCGGTTCTGCCCCCTCGAGGAGGCTGGCATGAGACAGGCGCCCGCCGTTCATCACCTGCATGAAAATGCGTCCCCCGGCTTCGTGTACGGAATCGGCCACACGCCGCCAGCCGGAAATCTGTTCCGAAGTTTCGATACCGGGCTGGCCAGGGAAAGCGCGGCTTGTCACCGTGGGAAATACGCCCTCCGTCACGATAAGACCCATGGAGGCACGCTGTGAATAGTACGTCTCATGCAGGGGCGTGGGGACGCCATCGCGACCTGCCCGTGAGCGGGTCAACGCTGCCATGGTCACGCGGTTTGGCAGGGTTAGTCGTCCCATTTCAAGTGAGTCGAAGAGTGTAGTCATGCACTCCACAACACGAATCTCGTAGCGCTTATTCCTCGTCCTGCTGGCGCCGGTGGCGGGAGGCCGCGCGGGAGCGGCGGTCGTCGATAAGCAGCGGATTCTGTTCTGCCGGCAGCTCGGTAGCGGCTTCGGTCTGCAGGACTCCCACGTGATCGAGCTGGCCGGCGACTTCCCGCACGCGTTCTGCGGCGGCCAACTGCTCAGAACTGCGGCGCAGTGCTACCTGGCAGTACACAAGAAAGGCGACCAACGTTGAGAAGACGCCCACGTACATACCTATGGCAGCGCCATCCGAGGCGCTGTCCCTGTACCAAAATCCCCACAGGTTAGCGAAGAAAGAGATCGTCGTCATCATCCACGCTACGAGAGCCAGCTTGGTCCGGCGAGTGATAATCGTGGCGGTGGTTAAGATCCCCACTCCACCCAGCGCTAGCCATGCGCTGACGGTTTCCATGAGGGAGATACGCACGCCCTCGGCCGTTCCACCGACGAAGAGAGCTTCCCAGCCGCGGGCATCACCGGCATAGGGCAAAACCAAGTAAGCAACCCACGCCACGACGGCCACGATGAGCGCATATTTATGCTTTCCCAATTCGAGAGTCTGCGCTGCGCGCTTCTCAGCAGCAACGGCATCGTGAACGGACTTTAAGTCATCACTCATAAAACGGAGCCTACCCCCTTTTAGCAGCCGCAGGAATCGGCAGGAGCACTGGGCTTGCCGACGCCCGGCAGACCCAGACCCACCCCAATCGGTGCCGTCGTGGGCGTCTGCCCCGCCGCCGACATATCGCCGGCCTTCGTGCGACGGTGCTCGCTCACGCCGGAATCAGCTACCAGGAAAAAGGAGCCTGCATCCGTCACGGTAGCGTGCACAACATCACCGGGGCGAATCTCCGCAGAGATGTCCTTGCCCGCGGCATCGACTGGTGCAAAGTGAACAAGGCGACCATCACGCGCGCGTCCGGTGAGGCGGTGGGTCTCGGCGGCCTTGCGGCCGCCTTCCGCCTGCACCAACAGCTCTACATCAGTGCCGACAAGCTTGGCGTTTTCTTCTGCCTGAATGGAATCCTGCAAGGCGACGAGGCGCTCGAAGCGCTCCTGCACAACTTTCTTGGGGATTTGGTTATCCATTTCTGCGGCCGGGGTGCCGGGGCGCGGCGAGTACTGGAAAGTGAAAGCGGAGGCGAAACGTGCGCGGCGAACCACGTCCATCGTGGCTTCGAAATCCTCCTCGGTCTCGCCTGGGAAGCCCACGATGATGTCGGTGGTAATTGCCGCGTGTGGCATCTTCTCACGGACCTCGTCGAGAATCCCCAAGAACTTTTTCGTGCGATAGGAACGGCGCATGTCCTTGAGGACCTTGTCAGATCCAGACTGCAGCGGCATATGCAGCTGCGGGCACACAGCCGATGTCTCCGCCATGGCATCAATAACGTCGGAGGTGAACTCGGCCGGGTGCGGCGAGGTAAAACGCAAGCGCTCGAGACCCTCAATCTTGCCTACCTCGCGCAGCAACTTGGAAAAGGCGAAGCGATCACGCGGCAGGTCTGGGTCCGCGAAGTTGACGCCATAGGCGTTGACGTTCTGCCCCAATAGGGTCACTTCGGACACGCCTTGATCTACCAGGGCCTGAACTTCTGCGAGGATATCGCCGGGGCGGCGGTCTTCCTCTTTGCCACGCAGCGAAGGGACGATGCAGAAAGTACAGGTGTTATTACAGCCCACGGAGACCGAGACCCACCCAGCATAGGCGGATTCGCGTTTTGCCGGCAGTACGGAGGGGAAAGCCTCGAGGGCATCGACGATTTCCACCTGCGCTTCATTGTTGTGACGTGCACGCTCAAGCAGTGCCGGCAGCGCCGCCATGTTATGGGTTCCGAAAACCGCATCCACCCACGGCGCGTGGTCCAAGACGGTGTCCTTATCCTTCTGCGCCAAGCAGCCGCCAACCGCGATCTGCATGCCGGGATGGTTTTCCTTCGTCTTCTTCAGCGCACCCAGGGTGCCGTACAGGCGCTTGTCGGCGTTCTCGCGCACGGCGCAGGTGTTAAATACGATGAGGTCAGGCTCGGCGCCATCCGGCGCCGCCGAGTAGCCGGCCTCCTCGAGCAGGCCGGAAATGCGCTCGGAATCATGAACGTTCATCTGGCAGCCAAAGGTCCGCACCTCATAGGTGCGGGGCTGGTTATTAGTTACGGGGGAGCTCACGTGGGGACATTCTAACTGGACGACCCCACTACTCATAATGCCCCGACCGCATATAAGAGTTATGGATTTGTTACACAAACCTCCCCGCCTCCACTATCCACACGCCTATTGTTCTACATATGATTCAGCTCACTCTATCTAAGGAGGTGTGATGTGACCGACCATTCCGGCCCGATGATCAAGATGGACGGAGTCAATAAGTACTTCGGTGACTATCACGCGCTCCGCGATATCAACTTGGAGATTGGCCGCGGCGATGTCGTCGTTGTTCTCGGTCCGTCCGGCTCCGGCAAGTCCACCCTGTGCCGCACCATCAACCGGCTTGAAACCATCGACGAGGGTTCCATCGCGATCGACGGCACTCCCCTTCCTGAAGAGGGACGCGAGCTAGCCAAGCTGCGTGCGGACGTGGGCATGGTGTTCCAGCAATTCAATCTCTTTCCACACAAGACCATCAAGGACAACGTCACTCTGGGGCCTATCAAAGTCCGCAGGATGAAGAAGTCCGAGGCCGAAGAGCGTGCGATGCAACTGCTTGACCGCGTTGGAATTGCTAATCAATCAGAAAAATACCCTGCACAGCTCTCCGGCGGCCAGCAACAACGTGTCGCCATTGCCCGTGCCTTGGCTATGCGCCCGAAAGTCATGCTCTTCGATGAACCTACCTCAGCTCTCGACCCTGAGATGGTCAACGAGGTGCTTGACGTCATGACGGATTTGGCCAAAGAAGGCATGACCATGGTCGTGGTGACCCACGAGATGGGCTTCGCCAGGCGCGCGGCCGACCGCATCCTCTTCATGGCCGACGGGGCCATCGTCGAGGACACCGACCCGGAATCCTTCTTCACCAACCCACAATCAGAACGAGCAAAGGACTTCTTGGGCAAGATCCTGCAGCACTAAACGGTTACCAGTTCACCTCTTTTCTCTACCTTCATTCATTTTCCACTCACCTCATCAAGGAGAATCTCATGTCCCGCACTTTCAACCGCATTACTGCCACCGCCGCCGCCATCGCCGCATCCAGCGCTCTGCTCGTTGCGTGTGGTGATTCCTCTGACTCCGCCAGCGGAGGCGAGGGCCTTCTCGGCGCTATCGAGTCTGGCTCTGTCACCCTAGGCACCAAGTTCGACCAACCGGGTCTGGGCCTGCGCGAGGGCGATGGTTCTATGACCGGCCTCGACGTTGACATTGCCACCTACGTGGTCAACCACATTGCCAAGGATAAGGGGTGGGAGGAGCCGGAGATCGAGTGGCGCGAGACTCCGTCCGCGCAGCGCGAAACTCTGATCGAAAACGGCGAGGTTGACCTCATCACCGCAACGTACTCCATCAACGCTTCCCGCGCGGAAAAGGTCAATTTCGCTGGTCCGTACCTCATCACCCACCAAGCGCTTCTTACCCAGGCTGATAACAAGGACATCAGCGGGCTCGAGGGCCTCGACGGCAAGATCCTGTGCTCTGTCACCGGCTCCACCCCGGCACAGAAGGTGAAGGAAGCTCTGCCCAGCGTGCAGCTGCAGGAGTACGACACCTACTCCTCCTGTGTGGAGGCACTGAGCCAGGGCAACGTCGACGCCATGACTACCGACGCGACGATCCTTAACGGCTACGCCGCCCAGAATCCTGGCAAGTTCCAGGTCGTCGAGTTGGAGAAGGACGGCAAGCCCTTCACCGATGAGTACTACGGCGCGGGTCTAAAGAAGGATGATCAAGAGGCTACAGACGCTGTCAACAAGGCCCTGGAAGAGCTTCATTCCTCCGGCGAATTCGACAAGCTCGTAGCCAAGAACTTGGACAAGGGCGAGGGCATCGACGAGGCCACCGTCGGTGACCTCTCCTTCCTCAACTCCTAAACGCTCGATTAGCCCCCACCTAGCCTGCGCCGAGGACATTCAGCCTCGGCGCAGGCCCGTTAGTAGGAGATTTCTATGGAATCCATGTGGGCCGCACTAGGCCCCGAACTATGGCCAGCCTTTTGGCTCACCATCCAGCTGACGTTCTGGTCTGCCATCGGCGCAATGATCCTCGGCACCATCCTCACTGCCATGCGTGTCTCCCCAGTAAGAATCCTGCGGTGGATTGCCACGACGTACATCACGACGGTGCGCAATACTCCCTTGACTCTCATTATCCTGTTCTGCTCGTTTGGCCTGTACCAGAACCTAGGGCTCACGCTTGCTAGCCGGGACTCTGCGACCTTCCTAGTGGATAACAACTTCCGCCTCGCCATCGTCGGGTTCATCTTGTACACCTCGGCATTCGTTGCGGAATCCTTGCGCTCGGGAATCAACACCGTGGACTTCGGTCAAGCCGAGGCCGCACGATCGCTGGGTTTGAGCTTCTCACAGACCTTTAGCACGATCGTCTTCCCTCAGGCGGTACGTGCGGCAATCGTCCCCCTGGGAAATACGCTCATCGCGTTGACCAAGAACACCACGATCGCCTCCGCAATCGGAGTGGCAGAAGCTTCCCTACTGATGAAATCCACCATTGAGATGCATGCGAGCCAGCTCTTGGTCATCTTCTTTATCTTCGCGCTGGGCTTCATCATCCTGACCTTGCCCATGGGCTTAGGCCTAGGCAAACTCTCCGAAACTGTGGCGGTGAAGAAATAATGGCTGTACGCGCAACCGTGCTTTACGACGCCCCCGGCCCCAAGGGCAAGCGGCGCAACCTCATCTATACCGTCATCACCGTCGTTCTCTCGCTAGCTGCACTGTATTGGGTGCTGTCTACATTGGGTGAGCGCGGGCAACTCGACTCCGCGTTATGGACCCCTTTTCTTAACAGCCAAACGTGGACCACGTACCTGCTCCCTGGCCTGCGCGGAACGATCCTTTCCGCTGTAGCATCCATCATCTTGGCCATCGTGTTCGGCGTCATCTTCGGCCTAGGCCGATTGAGCGAGAACGTCATCGTACGCGGCGTGTGTGGTGTGGTCGTGGAATTCTTCCGCGCCATCCCCGTCCTGCTGCTCATGATTTTTGCCTACCAGCTTTTCGCCATCTATAACGTAGTTCCGTCGAAACAGCTGGCGTTTAGCGCCGTGGTCTTCGCGTTGACCCTCTACAACGGCTCTGTCGTCGCAGAGATTCTGCGCTCCGGAATCAAGTCGCTGCCCAAGGGGCAAACTGAAGCCGCTCGAGCGCTGGGCCTTTCGCATGGGCAAACGATGCGTACCATTCTGCTCCCGCAAGCAGTAGCCGCAATGCTTCCGGCCCTCATCGCCCAGATGGTTATTGCGCTCAAGGACTCTGCGTTGGGCTACCAGATTGGCTATGTCGAGGTGGTGCGCTCCGGTATCCAATCGGCGTCCTACAACAAGAATTACCTGGCCTCGCTCATCGTCGTTGCGATCATCATGATCCTCATCAACTGGGGGCTGGGCCTCCTGGCCGAACGCATCGAACGTCAGCTTCGAGCGGGCCGTGCGCGCCGGAACATCATCGCTAAAGTTCCGGAGCAACCAGACCAAGGCTTGGACACCAAAGACCAGGTCAACGTTGATTGGCACTCAGAAAGCTATACAGAAATCCGCAACCCGGACGAATAGAAACCGCCAGACAGAAACAGCTAGGAGAGCTCGGCGATGCGCGCATCCAGCACTTCGATGGAAATACGCATCACCAGCTCCTGGCGATAGCCGCGCCGCGCGAGTGTTCCTACAATGCGACGCAGGAACTTGTCCCTCTCATGGCGGTCGGCGGGAACACTCTTCAAGGTTCGCGCCTTCTTCTCCGCTACGCGGCGCGCTACGGCCTCCTCAGATTCCTCGGTAATCTGCTCTAGGGCCGCTGCGCGATCGGCGGCCTCAACGCCCTTCTCCTTGAGTTCCACATTGAGGGCACGGGCCGACTTACCGCGCCGCGCGTGACGCTGGCGCACCCACTCCTTGGCGAAGGTTTCATCATCAACGAGCCCCACCCCTGCAAGGTCATCGACCACGTCCTCGACCACATCGGGCTCAAAGTCCGCCGCGACAAGCCGGTCACGCAGTTCCTTGCGGGAACGTGCACGTTGATCTAGCAAGCCTAATGCTCGGGAGCGCACGGGCGCCTTCGCTGCTTCAGCATTCGCATCAACAAGCTGCCCACCGGCGTCGCCCGCCTCGTAGGCTTCGAGAGCTTGACGTAGCTTCTCTAGCTTCTCTGGTGAAGGTTGTGCCATTGCGCCTGTTTAGTCGTCGTCGAAATCAACGTTCGGTACCAGATCCACAGCCTCATCCGTCAGCGGATCGTCTGCACCCGGCACATCCATGGCGACGTCCTCACCAGCTTCGGCTGCGGCAGCACCCACGCCGAGCTTGACGAAGATCTTCTTCTCAATCTCATCCGCTAGATCGGGGTTGTCCTTGAGGAAGTTGCGGGCCTTTTCCTTGCCCTGCCCCAGCTGATCGCCTTCGTAGGTAAACCACGAGCCAGATTTCTTAATGAACCCGTGTTCGACACCCAAGTCAATGATGGAAGACTCGCGCGAAATGCCTTCTCCGTACATGATGTCGAACTCAGCGATCTTGAACGGCGGGGACACCTTGTTCTTCACCACCTTGAGCTTGGTGCGGTTACCGATGGCATCCTGGCCGTCCTTCAAGGTTTGGATTCGGCGGATATCGCAGCGCACAGAGGCATAGAACTTCAGCGCCTTACCACCCGTGGTCGTTTCCGGTGAGCCAAACATCACGCCGATCTTTTCACGCAGCTGGTTGATGAAGATGGCGGTAGTCCCGGAGTTGTACAGAGCACCCGTCATCTTGCGCAGCGCTTGGGACATGAGACGGGCTTGGAGGCCAACGTGGCTATCTCCCATCTCACCCTCAATTTCCGCCTTGGGCGTCAAGGCGGCTACGGAGTCAATCACGATGATGTCGATGGCGCCAGAGCGCACGAGCATATCTGCGATTTCCAGAGCCTGCTCACCGGTATCCGGCTGGGAAACCAAGAGGTTATCCGTGTCCACGCCAAGCAGACGCGCGTACTCAGGATCGAGCGCGTGCTCCGCATCGATAAACGCCGCGATGCCGCCGTTCTTCTGCGCCGATGCGATGGCGTGCAGAGCAACGGTGGTTTTACCCGAGGATTCAGGTCCATAAATCTCTACGATGCGACCGCGCGGGAAGCCACCGACGCCCAGCGCAATGTCGATGGCCGTATTCCCGGAGGAAATGGCCTGGATTGGCGGGCGGTCATCGTCACCAAGACGCATGACGGCTCCTTTGCCAAAATCCTTCTCAATCATCGCCATTGCGGCATCGAGGGCTTTCTGACGATCATCGCCCTTGCTAGCCGCCGAGGACTTCTTCTTCGTAGCCATTTATTTCCTCACTATCGTGCGTCAGTTAGTGTGCAGTGCTGTATGTCATTAAATGGGGGCACCTAGTTAGACTGCCATGAAGCAACTTCGGTTCCCAGGCCCGTCGCATTGTGTTTCCGGCATCGTCCCGGTTCCATCACATGCCACGAAAGTACCCTAACGTTTCCACCAGACCACAACCCACAATACACACACAAGTGTTCGATTGCCCATTCGAGCAACGCGCGTGTCTGAGACCTAATCCAACGCCTCGCCGCCTAGTGAAGTTTCCACGGACCGCCCTGCTCTGTACGGACGAAAGACACCTGCTCATCGGCAGGCAGTACGGCAACTACCCCGCCCAGCGCGCTACAGACATCCAGCTCATCAAGAGAGGCCCTGCTGCTCACATACTTCGACGCTCCACGCCCCTGCGCATCCCGATAAATCTCAACACTCCCCGAGCTTGGCGGCACCCATTCATCATCCTCGTCGGTACCGCCCTGCCAGGTTCCCCCACTAGCGTTTATGACATCCTCCTCGACAGCCCCAGGACAGATAAAGATCACGCGGTGATATTCGGAATCGAAGATGTCGCCGACGCGCATGTCGACGCTGCCAGACTCCCCTTCCTCCACCCCGGCCGCTTCTTCGATATTTTCGATGACATTCGCGGAACCTATCAACGAACATCCAGCCACGCTCCCCAGCGCGATACCGGAAAGAAGCGCTACCACACTGACACGAGCAAGCCCTAAGACATGCTCCATCTTCTTTCTATTTGCCATGCCTCTAGATTACCCCGTTCGGGGTAGTTTCAAGGCCTAAAAGCCGTGCTTGAACACTGTTCAAAAGTGCCTATTTGCTGCATCATTAAGCTACTAGATAAACTTTGGCCCATGAAAGAGAATTCCGTCGCGACTGATATCGCGTACGTCGCGGTCTTCACCGCGCTCATCATAGTCTTTGCGTTCGTCTCTATCCCTACGCCTACCGTGGGCGTGCCCATCGTTCTTCAAAACGCCGTCATCATCCTGGCTGGCCTCGTCCTTGGTGGCCGCCGTGGCTTTTTCGTCGGTCTACTCTTCATAGCTCTCGGCCTCGTCGGCCTTCCCATCCTTGCCGGCGGCCGCAGTGCCCTGAGCGCCATTGCCGGCCCCACCGTGGGCTACCTTGTCGGCTACGTCGTCTCACCCGCCATCGCCGGCCTCATCGCCTACCGCGCGCCGAGAAGCAAAGGAGGCATGACGGTAGTCCTCGCCATCGCCGGCGTCGTCGGCCTGGCCGTGCAGTACTTGTGCGGCATTGTTGGCCTGATGGTCCGCTCTGACATGTCCTTCGGGGCGGCCGCCGTGGCTCAGGGCCCGTTCGTCATCCCCGATCTCATTAAGGTCGCCGTGATGGTTGTCATCGCCGTCGGTGTCCACGCAGCATTCCCCGACCTGATGGGTCGCCGCACCAAGGCAAAGTAGCACCAGTGCCGCAGATTGACTTCCGCAACGTTTCCGTCACCTTCGACGAAACACCGGTGCTCAAGGATATTTCTCTCTCATTAAACGAACAGCGCATCGGCATCATCGGTGCCAATGGTGGCGGGAAATCCACTCTCGTCCGGCTCATCAACGGTCTTGGTGAACCTTCACGTGGTGAGGTCTTGGTGGATAACGTGGACGTCGCCAAGCACGGCAAGGAGATTCGCCGCCAGGTGGGCTTCGTGTTTTCTGATGCGGAGAACCAGATCGTCATGCCGCACGTGCGCGATGACGTGGAATTCTCCCTTCGCCGGCTCAAGCTGTCTCGTGAGGAGCGCACCGCGCGCGTCGACGCCGTTCTCGAGCGCTTCGGCCTGACGCCGCTAGCTGAGCAGTCCCCGCACACTCTCTCCGGCGGGCAGAAGCAGCTCCTCGCGTTGGCGGCAGTGCTTGTCATGGAACCCACCGTCATCATCGCTGACGAACCCACGACCTTGCTAGATCTGCGCAACCGCGATCGCATTCGCCGCGAATTTGCGCAGCTCGAACAGCAACTCATCGTGGTTACCCATGACCTTGACTTTGTCTCTGATTTCGATCGCGTTCTGTGCATCGATAACCACCACGTCGTAGCCGACGGATCTCCCGACAAGGTCATTTCCTTCTACACCGAACTCATGAAATCCCGCCCGCTCTAGAGTCATGCCTAAAAACATCCCCCTCGGCTACTACGTCGACGCCGATACCATCATTCATCGCATACCGGCCGCGGTGAAATTCCTCGTGCTCATCGGCTTCATCCTCGTGACCTCGCTCGCCGTGCACACGCTTCCTTGGGCGTCGGCCAGCCTCTTCCTCCCACTAGTGCTCTTTCCCGTCGCCCGCATCCCGTTTCGCGTCGCACTCGGACAGCTTGTTCCTCCGCTCTACCTCCTCGTTGCGCTCGCAGCTTTTCAGTGGTGGCAGAAGGATTTGCTGTCGGCCGCGATCATGTTTCTCACCATCTACGCAGCCATCAGCGCGGCGGTGCTGCTGACGCTGACAACGAAGGTGTCGGAGATGATGGACTCCCTCGATCGGGCCCTCGCGCCACTGGGGCGCCTCGGGGTTCCGGTTGAGAACATCACGCTGGCGATGTCCCTGACAATTCGTTTGCTCCCCCTCATGCTGGGGACCGTGGTCGAGGTGCTTGATGCACGAAAAGCCCGGGGTGCCACGGCATCACTGACCGCTTTTGGCACCCCGGTTATCATTCGCTCAATCCGCCGAGCACGCGCGATGGCTGAGGCGCTTCAAGCCCGCGGCGTCGGCGACTAAACCTTATTCTCCGCGCAACTCGCGTAGGCGAGCCTGGACGGCATCCTCCTGCACGTTCGGCTGACCCTTAGCCTCTGCCGAACCGATTGCCTGCTGGGAGTTTCCCTCCACTGCCTTCGGGTTATTCATCTCCGCGCGGATCTGCTCGAGACGGGAGTGGCCAGCCAGTTGCACGCCAGCCTGCTCGATCTCCTGCATGCGGTTAGACACTGAGTTCTCGGCGAGCTCTGCCTGGCCCAGGGCCTTGGAGTAGCGGCGCTCAATCTTGTCACGCACAGCATCCAGGGAAGGCGAGTTACCGTTTGCGGAGAGCTCGTTCATCGAGTTGAGGGACTCGGAGACCTTCTCCTGCATCTTGGCCTGCTCGAGCTGCGACAGCAGCTTGGAGCGCTCGTTGACCTTCTCACGAAGCGCCATGCCGTTGCGTTCAACGGCCTTCTTGGCCTGCTCCGCCTGCTGTAGAGCCTGATCGTGGAGCTTCTTAGTGTCCTCAACAGACTGCTCAGCGGTAACCAGCTGGGCAGCGAAGGCTTCAGCCGCGTTTTCGTACTCGGTCGCCTTCTGTGCATCGCCTTCGGCACGGGCCTTGTCCGCAAGGCTCAGGGCGTTACGGGTATTCTGCTGCAGCTTTTCAATCTCACTCAAACGACGGTTCAGCTGCATCTCCAGCTGGCGCTGATTACCAATGACCGCAGCGGCCTGCTGTGACAGCTCCTGGTGCTGGCGCTGCGCCTCCTCGATTGCCTGCTCAATCTGAACCTTCGGGTCGGCGTTCTCCTCGATCTTGGAATCAAAGAGAGCCATCAAGTACTTCCAGGCTTTTACGAATGGGTTCGCCATAACAGGAGGTGCCTTTCTCAGCAGTTCGTTGTGTCAATAAGGTGTGTAACAAGAATATTTCCTGCCTGCCTAATAGTAGCGAAGCAGACAGTATTCCGTTGCGGTTCTATAGTTCCGATGCAGCGGGTGCGGTGGATGCGAGCTCCTCATCCATCGACGGCAACGCCATGTAGCCGGCCGCCTCAATGAGGACATCGGAGACGCTGACATCGAGTGCATGGCAGACAGAGGCCAGCAGCTCGGAGGAAACCTCCTTGCGGCCACGCTCCAGCTCCGAAAGATATCCCGGGGAAACACGCGCCACACCGGCGAGTTCGCGGAGGGTCACGCCTTTATCCGCGCGGAAGGCGCGAAGCGTTAATCCGAGGGCCTCACGCAGCAGCGGTTCAGGAGTCCGCGTCGACCGCGCCGGGGACTGGGTGGGTTTATCGAGTAGTGCAACTGAAGTGTTCATCACCCCGTACAACGGCTCAGCAATCGTACTTGTTCCCACAATCAACTAATTTTCTTCAAGAGTTGATAGGAGAAGACTCAATGCCGCCTCAATGGCAGCGAAACGAATCGCGTTGCGCCCCTCAGCAGGAAGCTCATAAAGGACGCCGCGCTTGGCGACGCCCCCGCCACCCCTCCCGCATAACCCCACGTACACCGTGCCCGCGGGTTTGCCTTCCTGGAGGTCCGGCCCGGCTACACCAGTCAGCCCTACCCCCCAATCTGCACGCGTTTCAACGACCGCCGCCTCAGCCATCTGCGCAGCAGTCGCAGCAGACACCACGCCTTGCTCCTCAAGTTCTTCCACGGTGGTGTTGAGAAAATGAGCCTTGACCTCTGTCGCATACGTCACCAGCCCACCCCGCAGCACCGCCGAGGCTCCCGGGATGCACGCCACAGTCGCAGCGGCTAGACCAGCAGTAAGGGACTCACAGAACGCCACAGTTTCACCGCGTTCGCTGAGCGTGGATACTAGTTGCGCCTCGATGCTCATTGGTTCTCCCTATGGCCATCAATGAGGTACTGGATGCCGGTCAGGACGGTAACGAAGGCGGCGGCCAACATAACGAGGAGGCTCGGAAGGTCCATCCACCCTGGCAGCGGACAAAGATACAACGCCACCGCCACAGTCTGCAACGCTGTCTTGAGCTTTCCGCCTTGGGAAGCCGGCACCACCTTCCCTTGACGCAGCAAGAAGAAGCGCCAAATCGTAATGCCGAATTCGCGAAACAGAATCAGCACGGTGATCCACACCGGCAAAGCCCCGGTGATATTGAGGCACACGAGGGCCGCGGTCATCAGGGCTTTATCCGCGATCGGGTCCGCAATCTTGCCAAAGTTAGTGATGAGTCCCCGCGCGCGTGCAATATCGCCATCCAACTTATCCGTGAGCATCAAGAGCGCGAAGCAGAGGAAAGCCCACCATTCATGGCCGGCGAGCACCAGCCAGGCAAACAGGGGGATAAAGAGGATGCGCAAACTAGTCAGGATGTTGGGCAGGTTCCAATTGGAGACCTCGGGGTTTACATCCGTGGTTCGAGATTGGTTGCGCGCAGCCTGAGAATCATTCACGCTCTTCATCCTACCGTGGCCTCCCTGCCACTCGAGCGAGCACTACCATGGTCGGTATGAAGTATTTCGCAGTTTCCTATGAATACAATCCATCTAACCCGGTTATTGCTGAGGTTCGCCCGAAGCACCGCGAATTCATCGGCGCACTCCACGACAAGGGCCAGATCTGTGGCTCTGGCCCCTACACCGATTCCAAGGGCGGGGCGCTCATCGTCCTGCAATTTGAGGATGAGTCCGTAAAGGTGGCCGATGTCATCGCCCTCATGGACCAGGATCCCTTCTACACCGAAGGCGCTGTTACTGGGCGCGCTTTCCGCGAGTGGAATCCCGTTATTAATTCCTTCTAAATCCCCGCGGCCCGAGTTTAAGGCAGCTCGGACTTGGGAAGTTCGTCCGCCTTGCCGACGAGCTCGCCCTCCTTGTTGCGAACGATCTTGTTGCCATAATCGTCCCAGTCGTAGTGGTTGTGGGAAATCACCACACCACCCTGGGCTTGGTCGCGTTTGTCCTTCCACACCGACAACAACACCGTCACGAAGAGGACGCCAACGATGACCAGCAGCGACACCATGGTCGTAATTTCCGGTACCGCACTGACATTCTCGCCGCCGTTGATGAAGGGCACGTTGTTCTCATGCAAAGCGTGGAAGAGCAACTTGACACCGATGAACAGCAAGATGATACCCAGGCCATAAGGCAGGTAGACCAGGCGGTCCAACAGGCCATCAATGAGGAAGAACATTTGGCGCAGCCCCATGAGAGCGAAGGCATTGGTGGTGAAGACGAGGAAAGGCTCCGAGGTAATGCCGTAGATAGCTGGGATGGAGTCGAAGGCAAACATGACGTCGATCAGCCCGATAGCCGCCAAAGCAACGAAAAGCGGCGTCAGGGCGAATTTGCCCTTCTTCTCACCGGATTCCTCACGGTGGGTGAGCTTGTCACCGTGGTAGCGCGGGGTCACATGGATCACTTTGCGCAGCCACTTGACTACCAGCATGTCGTTGGGGTCGGTCTCGGGCGTCCCGTTGATCTCATCGATGAGCAGCTTGACTGCGGTGTAAATAAGGAAGATGGCAAACAGGTAGAAGACATCCGACCATGCCGCAATAATGGCCGCGCCCATCAAGATGAAGACAAGGCGGAAAACCAGCGCTAGGACGATACCGATGAGCAATACCTTCTGCTGATACCTGCGGGGAATCTTGAAGGAGCCCATGATGAGCGAGAACACGAATAGGTTATCCACGCTCAAAGCCTGTTCCGTCACCCAACCGGTGTAGAACTGTGCCGCGTGTTCGCTGTCCCACAGCACCCACACAACTCCGCCAAAGACAACGGCCATCGCCATGTAAAACAGGGTCCAGCCGCCGGATTCCTTAATGGTCGGCTCATGTGGTGAACGAACATGACTGTAGAAGTCGAAGATGAAGAAGCCTAGGATCACCGCGATGGTGATGGCCCAGACCCATAGTGGCACATGCATAATGAGTTATCCCTCCGGTCGACACGACAATAAAGACCGGAGGTCTCCCCCGCTAGCAAGCCGATGTCACAGCCTCGCTAGCCGACGCGACCGGGAACTGTACCGCAGTTGCCGTGTTGACGATCGACGCCGTGGATTGGGGTACTCCCCTCCAAGACTCGTCCTATCCTACACGGAACTTAGAACGCACCTGTGGAGGGGTTAGCGGAGATTTCAACGGTGCGGGTATCGGCTTCAGCGTCGTCTACCCCGCCGGCACCTTCGGCGTCTTGGACCTCCTTCGGGGCCTCTGCTGGGTCAGCGCCCTTGATCATCCAGATGATAGTGTCGAGCTCCTCCGGCTTGACCAGAACCTCACGTGCCTTGGAGCCTTCGGAAGGCCCGACAACACCGCGCGACTCCATGAGGTCCATGAGTCGACCGGCCTTGGCAAAGCCGATGCGCAGCTTGCGCTGGAGCATCGACGTCGAGCCCAACTGGGAGGTGACCACAAGGTCGACGGCCTCCAAGAGATCGTCCATATCCTTGCCGATCTCCTCGTCGATCTCCTTCTTCGCCTCCGAGGCCTTATCGTCCGTCACGCCTTCCGTGTAGTTCGGCGAGCCCTGTGCCTTCGCGGCGTCGACAACCGCCTGCACCTCCTCGTCGGAGACGAACGCACCCTGCATACGCACCGGGCGGCCGCCCTGCGGGATGAAGAGGCCATCGCCCATACCGATGAGCTTCTCGGCTCCACCCTGATCCAGGATGACTCGAGAGTCCGTAAGCGAGGACGTCGCAAAAGCCAGACGAGAAGGAACGTTGGTCTTAATAAGACCGGTCACAACGTCCACGGACGGGCGCTGCGTTGCCAGCACCAAGTGGATACCGGCCGCACGTGCCTTTTGAGTAATGCGAACGATGGAATCCTCAATTTCCTTCGGCGCCGTCATCATGAGGTCCGCGAGCTCATCCACGACGCACACGATGTACGGGTACGGGCGCATCTCTCGTTGGGAGCCGGCAGGAGCCTGGTATTCGCCACTGCGGACCTTCCGGTTGAAGTCCTCGATCTTGCGCACGCGGGCAGCCTGCATGTCCATGTAGCGCTGCTCCATCTCCTCCACCAGCCACTGCAGGGCCGCCGCAGCCTTCTTCGGCTGCGTGATGATGGGGGTGATGAGGTGCGGGATACCTTCGTACGGGGTGAGCTCCACCATCTTCGGGTCGACGAGGATGAGGCGGACGTCTTCCGGAGTCGCGCGGGTCAACAGCGAGACCAGCATGGAGTTCACGAACGCCGATTTACCCGAACCGGTTGCGCCGGCCACGAGCAGGTGCGGCATCTTCTTCACGGAGAAGGAGGTGTACTCGCCTTCGATATCCTTGCCCAAGCCAATCAGCATGGGGTCATGGTCGGCACGCAGTGCCGGGGAATCCAGGACGTCGCGCAGACGCACCATCTCTCGGTCCGCATTGGGCACCTCAATGCCGACTGCGGACTTGCCTGGAATCGGGGTGAGCAGGCGCAAGTTATCCGTCGCGACGGCGTAGGCCAGGTTGGACTGCAGGTTCGTAATCTTCGAGACCTTGACGCCAGGGCCCAGCTCGATCTCATAGCGCGTGACTGTCGGACCACGGCTAAAACCGGTGACCTGGGCATCGACTTTGAACTCCTCGAAGACCTCGGTGATGGCCTCGATGATGCGATCGTTAGCCTCCGTGCGTGCCTTCGCAGGTTTGCCGGCGGTGAGCAGGTCCGTCGTCGGCACATCGTAGCCGCCGCCCAGGGCAGTGTCTTCCGCACCACTCGGGGCTGCGGGTGCTTCTTCGGCTACGCTCTGGGCTTCATCCTCAATCTTGGCACCCGTTCGCGCATCACGTCCGGATCGTTCCTGGAACATGCGCACTGCCTCGGAATGAGCGGCGGAGACCACGTCCTCTCCCGCTGAGCCAGCCGACGCTGCGCTTGCCGACGCCTCGGCAGCCGCCGCTCCCAGTGCTGCACCGGCGGCACCGCCGACGTCCACGCGGGGACGCTTCATCGGTGTTGGCTTGGGCTCTGGCTTTGGTTCGACTTTCTGCTCCGGTTGCGGAGTTGGCTGCGGGGCTGGCTCAGGATCCGGTACGACGGGGAACTCGTCGGTATCATCCGCGCGGCTATCAAAGCTCGGGCGGCCGTGCTGTACGGGCTCCTGGCTTACTGGCTGAGCTGCCGAGTCGAAAGAGACGGTGGCATTGTCATCCAGAATCTGCTTTGGCATCGGCTTCGGTGTCTGCTTCGGGCGCGGTCGCGAAGTGTATGCCGGGCGCACAGGACGCTCACGCCCCTCGGCGATGGCGTCGATGTCATCGCTGACGTAGTCGTAGTCGTCCGCGGGGGCGTCGTCAAGCAGCTCCTGATCTGAACGATTCTTCCTGTCACGCAGGCCGCCGACGAGCGCCGCACATTGCGCGGCCACAAAATCATATGCTTCACGCAGGGTGATGCCCGTGATATTGAGTGCCCCATACACAATGAGCAAGAAAAGCAAAGGCACCGCGACATAACTAGAAAAGGCCGCCACCAGCAGCTCGCCGACTCCAAAGCCGATGGCACCGCCTGCCTCCCCGGCGGCGTTGTTATTCCAGGTCAGCTTCGGAAGACCGGCAAAGATGTGAATGAGGCTCAGCATGCACACGACGATGAGGGCCGTGCCGCCCACCACTCGTGGCTTGAAATGGCCCGCCGGACCGGACAGATCCATCATGAGCGCAATGGCGACGGCGACCAGCGCAACGGGAAGAACATAGGCGCCCGCGCCAATCACATAGCGCACAGCGTTGGTGAGGTACTCACCGATAATGCCGGCCACCTGGAACCACGTCGCGCAAGCAAGGATGATGGCCACGCCGATAAGCACAAGAGCCACCGCATCTGGATTGGAGACGCGGATGCTCTTCTCAGTGTGAGCTGGACGCCCCATGACCGTCGTCGGCATCTCACTGTCGACGTCGCGTGCTCGCGTTACCTTGCTCTTTGCCGGAACAGCGCTATCGGCCTTGTTGCTCTTTTTCTTGTTCTTCGCGCGTCCAGAAATTTCCCCTGGCTCCCTCAACTCGTCGTAATCATCGTAGGCACCCTCGTCATGAGCAGCATCGTAGGCGGAGTCATAGAGGTCGTCATCTCGACTCCCCGCATCTACCGGCTTGAGACCGGCAAGGCCGTGCCCGACCCCTCGCGCCATGCTTCCCACGCCTCGGGCGGTAGCGCCAAAAACGGTTCCCAGTCCTCGGCCAACGGCGCGAAAGGCGCTGCCGGTCCTCTCTTCGGAGGTCTCGGCAGCGCGGGTTGCGGAGGTCAGCGAATAGCTTGTGCGGCCGGACGGCCGCGACCGATTGGCGGTGCGACCTCGGCCGGAGGCGCGAGACGGAGCGTTCTTGACAGACATGCCTGCCACTTTAGTAGCAAACACACCATTAACAACATGCGCCACACGCGTGCACTGAAGATTTTAGACAGTTCAGCCTACAGACTTGACCTAACGACGGCGGATGAATCCCCGTCAATCTCAACGCGAGCCGCCTCGCGGCCGAACGCCCATAGGAGCAACTCGGAAACTGCCCCACGGACCCGCACCACGTTGTCCCCCTTCGCTGCCACACGATGTTTATCCGCCGCGACGAGTGGCGCAAACCCAGCCGGCTCCAGCACTACCGGGAGGCGAGAGTGCGCCAACAGCCTTAACCCGAGAAACTTTAGCGGTGCGAGCAACTCCTTCTGCACCGCTAGCGAGAAATCACGCGGTTCGCTGTGCGCATTGGCCCGGCGTAGGTCTTCGTGGTGCACAAAATGCTCTGCGGTGTTGAGCACTGAATCCACGTAGCGCAGAGGGTTGAGCTTTCCCAATCCCCTACCCCAGTCATCCACCAGTTCCTCAAAATCTCGCGCACGGACTTCCTCCATGATGCTGTCCGCATGGGAAGTCAGCGCTGGAACAAAAGAACTGATGACGACGTCGGGCCGGTTTTCGCGGATCCAGAGGTGCGACACGAGGTCGCGGGCCGTCCCCCCTTCGCACAACGTTGGAGCATCGGGACCAAGTTCACGGAATAACGCCACCATCTTGGCGCGTTCTGCTGAGGAAAACGACATGCGCCCCAGCATACCTACCAGAAGCAGGAACGCTGGGGCACTGTCTACCTAGACGTTAGAGCGATTCACGGGAGGCGTGAACTTCATCGTCGTCAGGCATCAGGACATCCGAGTTCGTCGGCACGATGGTCGGCAGAATGACCGGCTCGCGCTTGTACTTGGAATCCATGAGCTTGGATACCTTGCGGCGCAGCTTCTGCACCATGCGGTAGGTATCGTTCTCGCCCTCAGCGGCGAGATCGTTCATCGTGGACTCAACCAACTTGGCAACCTCCGGCACGATGCCGCGGTCATCGTCAGAGAAACCAGTGGTGGATACAGCCGGATGCTCAAGCAGCCGGGACGTGCGGTTATCAATCACACAGGTGATGGAAACGACGCCGCCAGAGCCGAGGTTGGTGCGGTCTGCCAGGGTATCTGCGTCGACGTCACCCATGGAGACGCCATCGACGTAGAGGTTACCCACGGTAATCTGGCCAACAACCTCTGCACGGCCGTTGCGCAGATCAACGACAACGCCGTTCTGTGCCAGAACCACGCGGTCGCGGTCAACGCCAGTGGAGACTGCCAGTTCCTTGTTTGCACGCAGGTGACGCCACTCGCCGTGGACCGGCATAACGTTCTTCGGACGCGCAGCGTTGTACAGGAAGAGCAGCTCGCCGCCGTAGCCGTGGCCGGAGGCGTGAACCTTGGCTTCCTTGTTGGTGATAACTTCAGCACCAATCTGGGAGAGCATGTTCATGACACCGTAAACGGCCTCTTCGTTGCCCGGAATCAGGGACGAGGAGAAGATGATGAGGTCGCCGTCGCGGACGGTGATCTGACGGTGCTCACGGCGTGCCATGCGTGACAACGCAGCCATTGGCTCGCCCTGGGTACCGGTGGTGATGAGCAAGACCTTGTGCGGTGCCATCTTGGCAGCCTCGTCGATCGAGATGATGGTTCCGCGCGGAACCTTCAGGAAGCCCATCTTCTCGGCGATTTCCATGTTGCGCATCATCGAGCGGCCGTTGAAGGCAACCTTGCGGCCAGCATAAACGGCGGCGTCGATAGCTGCCTGTACACGGTACACGTTGGACGCGAAGGTTGCGATGATGACGCGCTGCTTAGCATTGGACACCAGGCGGCGGAAGGTAGCCGGGATATCTCCCTCGGATGCGGAAACGCCCGGGATGTTCGCGTTGGTGGATTCGCAGAGCATCAGGTCGACGCCCTCATCACCGTAGCGAGATAGCGCCGGAAGGTCGGTCGGACGGTTATCCAGCGGGGTCTGGTCCAGCTTGATGTCACCGGTGTGGATGATATTGCCAGCCGGGGTGCCCAGCATGATGCCCAGTGCATCCGGAACGGAGTGGTTAACTGCCCAAAAACGGCAGCGGAACGAACCGTAGTTCACATCCGACTTCTCGTTGACCTCAACGAACTTCGGCTTCTGGCGGTGCTCCTTACACTTCGCCGCAATCAGCGCGATGGTAAAGCGCGATGCCACGATTGGAATATCCGGGCGCAGCTTCAGCAGCCACGGGATAGCACCAATGTGGTCCTCGTGAGCGTGGGTTACAACGAGAGCCTTGACCTTGTGAATCTTCTTCTCGATCGGGCCAAAGTCCGGCAGGATCAGGTCAACGCCAGGCTCACCGGAGGACGGGAAGAGCACGCCACAGTCGATGATGAGCATCTCGTCCTGGTACTCGAAGACGGTCATGTTACGACCGATCTCAGAAATACCGCCCAGGGCATAAATACGCAGCGAATCCTTCTGCTGCTTCGGCGGCTCCGGCAGACGCTTCGTCAGATCCGCGCCCTGCATGGACTTGGGAACGTTGCGGCGGCCACGGTTGTTATTACGGTTGCGATTGTTGTTGCGGCCACCGTTGTTGTGGTTGTTGTTGCCGCCGCGACCGCGACCACGGCCGCCACGGGAACCACGGGAGCGAGAACGGCGGTTGCCGTCCTCAGAATTCGAGTTATTAGACTCGTTCGAATTATTGCCGGATGCAGCCGATTCGTTCGGCGCTTGAAAAACCGGCGAAGCCGCCTCATTCGAGGCGGTCTCAGTCTCCGAAGGCGGACCCGCCTTACGGGTTACCTTGCGGGAGCGATTACGGGATTCAGTCATTCTTAAAGGACTCCAGCCTTTTCCAAATCGTGGCGGAGAGCCTCGATCTCCTCCGCGTCAGCCGCGGTAACTGGGAGACGAGGTTCTCCAACTTCAATACCCTGCAGACGCAGGGCAGCCTTAACAAGAGTTGCTCCTCCGAGGCGGCCTTGCGCCTCGACGAGCGGGGACAAAGTTTTCGCGTTAATCTCTCGTGCACGTGCAATATCGCCTTCATCGAAGGCCACGTAGAGATCAGCCAGGGCGCGCGGAGCGAGGTGACCAATCACGGAAATAACGCCCGAAGCACCGAGGGCCAGCCACGGCAAGTTCAGTCCGTCATCTCCGGAGTACCATGCCAAACCGGTTTCCTGGATAAGCGGTGCGGCTGCTACAAGGTCGCCCTTGGCGTCCTTAACAGCCTTGATGTTCGGCACCTCCGCGAGGCGAAGAAGGGTCTCCGTCTCAATCGGAATGCCCGAGCGGCCAGGGATGTCGTACAGACAAATGGGGAGGTCCACGGCGTCAGCCACAGCAGTAAAGTGCGCGTACACACCAGCCTGGGAAGGCTTGGAGTAATACGGGGTCACGACCAGAAGGCTGTCTGCTCCCGCATCAGCGAAAGCGCGCGCGGCCTCAATACTGGTGGCGGTGTTATTAGTTCCCGCACCAGCGCACAACTTAGCGCGGCCGCCTACCTCTTCCTTTACAGCTGCGAACAGCTCCAGTTTCTCATCCAACGACGTCGTCGGTGATTCGCCCGTGGTCCCAGACAAAATGAGCGAATCAACGCCGTTATCAACCAAATGAGCTGCTAGGCGACGACCAGCGGACACGTCCAAGGCGCCGTCCTGGTCAAATGGAGTGACCATAGCTACGCCTACGCGTCCGAAGGTGTCGACGCCTGCCTGTGCTGTCATACCTGTGCTCATAGGCGTCAAGATTACCTGCTTTCGCCCCTATTGGCCGCATCGGGGTCGTGCGCGAGTCTCCTGCAAAGCCTTTAAGCGTACGGGCTCGAAGCCATTTCGGTGCCGTCAGCCAGGGTGGTGATATGGAAGTCGTCGAAAAGCACCGGCGATTGCTCCCGCAACAGCTTCAAGCACGTGACGGCGAGCTGGCGCATCTCTGTATCGGCTTGTTCAGTCGCCCGCGCGCCAATAAAGTGACGCCACGCGCGATAGTTTCCCGTCACGACGATGCGGGATTCCGTGAGATTAGGTAATACCGCACGCGCTGCTTGTCGAGCCTGTTTCTTGCGCAGCAATGCATTTGGCTCCTCTTCCAACTTGGACTCGAGAGCGTCGAGGAGCTCCTCGTAGACAAACCTCGCTTCGTCGGCCGCCTGGAGGGTTAACCGCGTTAGCTGTTCATCTTCCGCAATGAATTTGGGCAGGACTACCTCCGCCTCCTCGGAATGCACGAAACGTTGCGAGAGCTGCGAGAAGGAGAAATGACGGTGGCGAACCAGCTCATGCGACGCCGACCGCGATAGTCCCCGTATATAGAGCGTCGCCGTAGCATGCTCCAGCAATGCATCGTGGCCTACCTCCAGAATGTGGTGCAGATAGGCCTGATTTGAGGCGGTACGGGGATTCGGCTTGTCGAAGGACTCATAACAGGCGCGTCCGGCAAATTCGACTAGAGCCTCGCTTTCCGACGCCCCCTCATCAACCTCCCAGTCCACTCCTCGCGGCGCATGGAATGCGGTTGCCGCAATGAGCTGGACATCAAGCTCAGAGACCTTTGCCATTACAGCCCCAAGTACTTCTCAAGTCCCACGGTCAAGCCTGGGTGGGATGCGATTTCTCGTACACCCAGCAGAACACCGGGGGTAAAGGAAGAGCGGTCATAGGAATCCTGACGGATGGTCAAGGACTGGCCTTGAGTGCCGAAGATAACTTCTTCATGAGCCACCATTCCCTGCATACGGACTGCGTGGACGTGAACACCATCGACGTCTGCGCCGCGCGCTCCATCGAGAGACTGCTCGGTCTTGTCCGGCATAGCGTCCAAGCCTGCCTCCTGGCGAGCCTTCGCAATACCCTGCGCAGTGTGAACCGCGGTACCGGACGGCGCATCGAGCTTGTTCGGGTGATGGTATTCAACTACCTCGGCACTGTCGAAGAACTTCGCCGCCTGCGCGGCAAACACCATGGTCAGTACAGCTGAAATAGCGAAGTTCGGGGCAATGAGAACGTTGCCGGCGCCCTCTTTCTTAGTCCACTCCTCCACCTTGGCTAGGCGTCCTGCATCGAACCCCGTGGTACCCACAACAGCGTGGATGCCATGTGCGATGCAAAACTCTAGATTGTCCATGACCGATGCCGGCTGGGTGAAGTCGACGGCGACCTCGGCACCCGATTCAACCAGCTTCTCCAACGGGGTCTCGCGGTCGATGGAAGCAACTAGCTCCAAATCCTCTGCCGCATTAACGCCTTCCACGATTGCTTGGCCCACGCGCCCTTTAGCCCCCAAGACGCCTACCTTGATAGTCATTGACAATCCCTTCATACGTGTTCGTGCGGTTAACTGTGCCCAGTCTATCCCTGACACCGGCGAGGTTTCAGACAGGGCTCAAAAGGCTGCCTTTAATACGCATTTTCTTCCTTTCGTTGCGGACACAGGCGACACCACTCAAATCATTCGGTATCGAATGTCCTGGCTAACCCATGGTGACTACCCCCGTTTATAGTGACAACTTGACATGAATTTAGTGCTGGCTATGGCTATGTGGGGTGTGTGGTACTAGAATCATGGTTAGAACACTTCTTCTAACTCATGTTGATCTCGGGGGAGACCATGACCACCACCGCTACACGCCCGCCTA
>NZ_KV819498.1:0-245 GCF_001815175.1 Corynebacterium sp. HMSC034H07 | reverse complement strand
CTGCTTAACGACGCCGTCAAGAAGGGCGGCATGATGGCCTGCTCCCGCGTGGGTGGGCTGTCCGGTTCCTTCATCCCGGTTTCTGAGGACAAGGGAATGATCGATGCGGTGCGCACCGGTGCCATCTCCATCGACAAGCTGGAGGCCATGACCTCGATCTGCTCGGTGGGACTAGACATGATCGCCATCCCGGGCGATACCTCTGCTGAGACCATCGCCGGCATGATCGCGGACGAAGCCGCCAT
>NZ_KV819497.1:1010-22854 GCF_001815175.1 Corynebacterium sp. HMSC034H07 | reverse complement strand
TGGCAATAACACTAGGGTAGCACCATTTGGTACCGATAGGCCCCTTCCGTTTCCTTAGCTGGATCGGCGGCCTCATCCTGGTTTCCTGACAAAATCCACATCGACCAAGCCGAACGCAGCGGGCTAAATATCACTCTGCTCAATACCCCTAGACGTTGACGCCGACATGCCCCGCCGAGATACAGCAGGTCATAGGACAAAGACCTCTTACTCCGGCCATCACTGAATCGATCATCAAACCACCCCGGCGGGAGCTGACCGAAAATCTCTGAAGTCAAACCCTCATCAGAGATGACTTTCTTTGCACGGGATACTTCCCGTCGTGAACACCCCAATGCGTGTGTGATCTGCGCCTAGCTAGCACCATCAAGGCACATCGCAATGATCTGCTTGAAGTTGGCCACAAGGACCAGCTCCTTCCAAGTAGAAGTTGACGCAACACCAGCGGATTGTGGTGTCGCCAACATCAACTATGAAAGAAAACCCCATGCAGTACCGGATACACGGAACACCGGTACCAACTACGCGGACTCGCGGTACCAACTACCCCAAATCGACAGCAGAGCCCAGACTGTGCGGCAGGGATACGGCGGATACCGTCTTGATTGACCCGGTGACGTCGTTCGCTCACCTCGGCAACGGCTTAACTAGTGGAGCGCGTCGTTACGTCTGACTGTATTCGCGGCCTTCGTTGCTTCACCTGTGGCATTCGGCCCAGTGTTCGTCGTCAAAGAAGTCACCTGTGGTGCTGCCTTTCATGCAAGCCTCCCTTCGCGCTCACTGGGGTGGGTAAGGATGATGATTGGGGTTCCACGGTGAGCGCGAAGGGGGAGGAGCGTGGACATGGTCGCGGGGGACTGGTTAGTCGACATGACACTGGAGAGTGCAACACTGCATTTACGCGCGAGGTCGTTGTGGAGCCCCTGCGGCGGTCCGGCTGGCTTGGAGCCGTAGGGCTCCTCTCTTTCTAGCGAAATAAAAGGCCCCGGCCACCACACTCGTCGTGAGTTCGTGATGGCCGGGGCCTGGAGTGGCGCTGTATTGTGCGCCAGCGCCTGTGGCGTTAAGCGCCTCTAGACGTCGAAGGCTTCCTCCAGCAGGTTCTTCTGCTCAATCTGGTGGACCTTCGCGTTACCGGTAGCAGTCGAGGACTGCGAGCGGCGGGACACGCGAACCATCTCCGGCATGTCCGGGATGAGGTCGCGCAGGTGCTCGTTGTAGAACGGCCACGGGCCCTGGTTGGCAGGCTCGTCCTGCACGAAACGAATCTGCGTTGCGTTCGGGTAAGCCTCGAAAGCCTCACGCAGGCGGTTGAACGGAATCGGGTGGAGCATCTCCACGCGCACGATGGCGATGTCATCGCGGCCATCGGCTTCCTTCTTCTTGGCCAGCTCCCAGTAGAGCTTGCCGGAGACCAGCATGATGGTCTTGACCTTGTCGGTATCGCCGACCTTCTTGCCGTTGATGTCAACGTAGTTCGGGTCGTTGATGACGGACTGGAACTTCTTGACCTCAGTGAAGTCCTCCACGGAAGAGGTCGCGGCCTTGTTACGCAGCATGGACTTCGGGGTGAAGACCACCAGCGGGCGCTTCATCTCACCGAGTGCCTGGCGGCGCAGCAGGTGGAAGTGGTTAGCCGGAGTAGACGGCTGGGCCACGGTCATGGAGCCCTCAGCACATAGCTGCAGGAAGCGCTCAATGCGGGCGGAAGAGTGGTCCGGGCCCTGGCCTTCATAGCCGTGCGGCAGCAGCAGGATCAGGCTGGAGAGCTGGCCCCACTTGGCCTCACCGGAGGAGACGTACTCATCGATGATGGTCTGCGCACCGTTGGCGAAGTCACCGAACTGTGCCTCCCAAGCCACCACGGCGTCCGGGTTACCCACGGTGTAGCCGTACTCGTAGCCCATGCCGGCGAACTCGGTCAGCGCGGAGTTGTAGACCATGAACTTGCCGCCATTGCCCTTGGACTCAGCCAAGCGTGCAACCGGGTTGTACTCGTCGCCCGTGCGCGGGTCGAAGGCCACAGCGTGGCGCTGGGTGAAGGTACCGCGGCGGGAATCCTCACCGGCCAGACGCACGACCTTGCCGGCGTTAGCCAGGGAGCCGAAGGCGATGAGCTCGCCCCAGCCCCAGTCGATGCCACCCTCGCGAGAAGACTTCTGGCGGTCCTTAGCCACCTTAGCCACGCGCTTGTGGTACTCGAAGTCCTCCGGAGGGGTGCCGTAGGCGTCACCGATCTCGGCGATTTCCTCGGCAGTGATGGAGGTGTCCAGACCACGAGTCAGCTCCTGGGAGGAGGTGATACCGGTCTGTTCCTTCGGACCAGCCTCTTCGGCCTTCTTGTGGTCGGCGAAGACAGACTCCATCTGGTCGTGGAAGTCGCGTGCAGCTGCCTCAGCCTCTTCATCGGAGAGGTCACCACGGCCGATGAGCTCCTCGGTGTAGCGCTCACGAACGGACTTGTGGTCATCGATGATGTCGTACAGCAGCGGCTGGGTCATGGACGGGTCATCGGCCTCGTTGTGGCCGCGCAGGCGGTAGCACACGAGGTCAATGAAAACGTCCTTGCCAAAGCGACGGCGGTACTCGGTAGCGAGCTTGCCCACCCAGACAACAGCCTCCGGGTTGTCGCCGTTGACGTGGAAGACCGGGCAGTCGAAGCCCTTAGCCAGGTCGGTGGCGTAGTGCGTGGAGCGGCCGGAGTCCGGGGTGGTGGTGAAGCCCACCTGGTTGTTGACCACAACGTGGACGGTGCCGCCGGTGGTGTAGCCGCGCAGCTGTGAAAGGTTGATGGTCTCCTGGACCACGCCCAGGCCGGTGAAGGAAGCATCGCCGTGGAGCATGATCGGCACCACGGTGTGTGCACCGGCACCCTTGTCCAGGATGTCCTGCTTGGCGCGTGCGATACCTTCCATGACCGGGTCAACAGCCTCGAGGTGAGACGGGTTAGCGGCCAAGGTGACCTTGATTTCGCCGTCACCGAACATCTGCAGGTGCTCGCCCTCAGCGCCCAGGTGGTACTTCACGTCACCGGAGCCGCCCATCTGGCCGCCCTTGTAGTTGCCATCGAACTCGCCGAAGATATCCGCCAACGGCTTGCCCACGATGTTGAAGAGCACGTTGAGGCGGCCGCGGTGCGGCATGCCGATGACAACTTCGTCGAGGTCCTGGCCAGCGGCGGTGTCCACGATGGAATCCAGGAGGGCAATGAGGGACTCAGCACCCTCCAGGGAGAAGCGCTTCTGTCCCACGTACTTGGTCTGCAGGAAGTTCTCGAATGCCTCAGCGGCGTTGACCTTCTGCAGGATGTACTTCTGCTCGGAGTTGGTCGGCTTCGGCATACCGGCCTCAATCTGCTCCTGCAGCCAGCCGCGCTCATCGCGGTCCAGGATGTGGGCGTACTCGGAGCCAACCTTGAGGGTGTAGGCGGCGCGCAAGCGGCTGACCACCTCACGCAGCGTCATGGTCTCCTTGCCGCCGAAACCGCCGACGTTGAAGGTGCGGTCCAGGTCCCAGATGGTCAGGCCGTGGGTAGCCAGGTCCAAGTCGCGGTGATCCGGCCAGGGCAGGCCCGGTTGCTTCCAACCCAGCGGGTTGATGTCCGCGAGCAGGTGGCCACGGGAGCGGTAGGCCTCGATGTACTGCATGACGCGCGTGTTCTTGTCGACGCCCGTGTTGGGGACGTCGGCAGCCCAGCGGAAGGGCTGGTAGGGAACGCCCATCGATTCGAAGAGCTCATCCCAGAAGGCATCGTCCAGAATCAGCTGGCCCACGGTGCGCAGGAACTCACCAGACTCCGCGCCCTGAATGACGCGGTGGTCGTAGGTGGAGGTCAGGGTAACCAGGCGGCCGACGCCGAGGTCTGCCAAGCGGTCGGCAGAGGTACCGGCGAACTCGGCCGGGTAGTCCATGGAACCCACACCGATGATGGAGCCGGAGCCCTTGGTCAGGCGGGCGATGGAGTGGCGGGTGCCGATGCCGCCCGGGTTGGTCAGGTTGATGGTAACCCCGGAGAAGTCATCCATCGTCAGCTTGTTCTTGCGGGAGCGGTCAACGATGTCCTGGTAGGCATCGATGAACTCGGAGAAGGTCTTGTTCTCCGCTTCCTTGATGGCAGCCACGACGAGGGCGCGGGAGCCATCCTTCTGCGGAAGGTCGATGGCCAGGCCCAGGTTGACGTGCTCCGGCTGGACGACGGTGGGCTTGCCGTCCTGCAGCTCGTAGCGCACGTTCATGTCCGGGTGGATCTGCACGGCCTTCACCAGCGCGTAGCCCAGGATGTGGGTGAAGGAGATCTTGCCGCCGCGGGTGCGCTTGAGGTGATCGTTGATCATCGCGCGGTTTTCCCACATGAGCTTGACCGGGATATCGCGCACCGTGGTAGCGGTGGGGATCTCCAGGGACTCGTCCATGTTCTTGGCAATGGCCTTGAACATGCCCTTGAGTACGCGGGAGCCCGGCTCCGGTGCTTCCTTGATGCGGTCCAGCGGGGACTCGGACTTCTTCTCCGTCTTCTTCGCAGCCTTCGCGGGTGCGGAGGAAGCCTTCTCCTCAGCCTGGTTCTTCTTGGGCGCGGCCTGTGCCGCGCTCTTCTTCTGGGTGGGGGTGCTGGATTGAGCGTTCGCAGCCTTGGACTGTGCGGCCGACTTCGGTGCCCCGTTGGCCTCAAAGTACTCGCGCCACTCCTTGTCTACGGAGTTCGGGTCCTTGGAGTACTGCTGAAACTGTTCGTCAATCAGCCACGCATTCGGGCCATAGATGCTCGAGTTGCTCACGGCAGATGCTCGCCTCTTTCTGTGCTTCTAAGTTTGTCTTTGTTCGACTCTAGTAGGCCAATCCACGGGTGCGAAAGGCACCCCGAAAAGTGTCTCCCCTTATGATACGGCCCTTGTAAGTTTGCTCACTACCCTGGGCGGGTTTCGCCCCTTTTATTCCCCCTGCAGGGGGGAGAGCTGGGTGCCCGCATGGTTGATCACTTGGCGTCCCAATTTACGGTTGGCGGTCGTTCCCAGTACCGCGCCCACACCCATCGGCAGCAGCTTGGACACCCATGCCCACTTGAGTTTCTTGGTGGCCTGCTTCATGAATAGCTTGGTCAAGCGGCCGTTGAGACCGCTAAGGGTGGGGCCGGAGAATCGCGAAAGAGTAGCAGCGGAGGTGACTCCGGAGAGCGAGGTTGCATCACCCACAAAGGTATCGACCAATGCGCTGCCTTGAGAACCAGTGAGCACCACTAGGACCAGGGCGCGGCGGCGTTCCTTGTCCCGGATGTTGTCACCGCGCAGGTGCGCGGAAGCCAGGATGTACCAAGCAGCCGCCTCGAGGAAGACCAAGGATTCCGCGCCAATAGTGGCTGCACCAGTGACCAAGCCGATGCCGGGGATAGCCGCGGAGGCGCCCGCGGCAGCACCCGTACCGGTGATGATGTTCATGAAGTGCTTGTCGATGAGCTCTTGCAGCTCCGCCGGACTGGCGTCGGGGTTGCGCTTCTTCACGCCCTCGACGTAGTTGATGATGACAGACGACTGAACAGAAACGATCTTGTCGATGGCCCCCAGGAATCCTTTGGTAATGCGGTTGGCTTCATCGACCTCTAAGGTGCCCACGGCCTCTGCGGAGCCGGCTTGATCGACCGATGCTTCCCGGCGACTAACTGCCTTATCTTTGCTGTCCTTGCCAAAGACCTTGTCCAACATTGTCTCACCTAACTTTTAACTAAATCTGATTGTGAATCTGAACTGTATGTTTACCACCGTATCGAAAACGTTTTATTCAGCGCGCCTGCAGGTTAGGGCATTAGTGTATGAGTCATGAGCGAGTTTGAGCCTTCCCCTTCGCGCGAGGTCAGCGCGGCAGCGGCGCGCTTGCTTGCCGAATCCCTGCATGCCCGTGCCTGCGCCGCGCAGGAGGCGGCACGCACCGCGCTTGCCGACGACCTCACGGTGCTCACCACCAGCGGCTGGGTACGCGGCTGCATCGAAGAAGAGTTGCGCACGGACCGTCCGCTGAGCGCTCCGGTCCGCTCTTGGCGCGGCATTCCTTTCGGCGCGGATACGTCTGGCACCAACCGCTTCATGGAGCCGCGCCCCGCCCCGTCCTGGGAAGGCATCCGGGATTGCCGCGAGTTCGGGCACGTGGCCCCGCAGCCGGTCTATTCCTGGACGGATCGCATTGAAGGCGCAGAGGATTGCTTGACCCTTGATATCGTCCGCCCACACCGTACAGGTCCTTCGGAGACCTCGGCAGGCTCCGGGGCTCCGGCGGATTCCACGGCAGGGGAGAAGTTGCCCGTCGTGGTGTATCTGCATGGCGGCAGTTTCATTGTGGGTTCCTCCCACATGCTGATGTTGCGCGGCTTCGAGTTCGCGGCCCAGATGGGAGTGGTCTATGTTTCGGTGAATTTCCGCTTAGGCGCCTTGGGCTACCTTGACGTCCGCAGTCTTGGCGGGGAGGCCTGCGCCAACCCGGCCGTGGCGGATCAGGTCTTAGCGTTGGAGTGGGTGCGCGAGAATATCGCTGCCTTCGGTGGGGACCCGGACAACGTCACGCTCATGGGTGAATCCGCCGGCGGCGCGGCCGTCCTGACACTCATGGCGGTGCCGCGCGCCGAGGGGCTGTTCCACCGCGCGATTGCGCAGTCACCGCCCATAGGCATGATTCATTCGCGGGCGCAGTCGGTGTTTTGGGCCCGCGAGCTGGTTCACAAGATGGCTTTGCCGCGCGATACCACCGCGGATGATCTGCGCCAGGAGGATTTCGCGGACTTGGTGCGCTCCGGGCAGTCCATGATGTGGCGCGCGGGCGAGTTGCTGTACCTGAACTCCTGCTACGCGCCGACTGTCGACGGTGACCTCATCCCGCAACATCCCATCGAGGCCTTTGAGGACGGCAACCAACACCCAGTGCCGCTGCTGGTGGGAACCAACTCCGGTGAGGCTAGCTTTGGTAAGTTCCTCTTCCAACGCCAGCGCGCCCGCGAGCGCGCGGCTCTGCGGCTGCTGGCCTCTTTCGATCCGGAGAGTGCGCCGGACGTCATTGCGGCATACGGCGGTGCGGTCTCACGCCGCGACTTTGGGGACCTTCTGACCGACGCCCTCTTCTGGGCCCCCACCGTCCGCGTGGCCTCCGAACACGCACGGCGCTATCCGACGTGGATGTACCGTTTCGACTTCGCGCCGGCAGCACTGCGCTGGTTGGGGTTGGGGGCGATGCACTCGATGGAGCTCTCCAATATCTTTGGTGACCCAGGAGCGTCGCGCGTCTCCTTCCTGAACACCATCGCCAAGCCTTCCGAAATGGAGAACGTAACCGGGGCCATGCAGACGCAATGGGGCGAATTCATCCGGGGCGGGGCTCCGAGAGAGGACTGGCCGCAGTACACAGCCCCAGAGCGCTCGACCATGGTTTTCGATGTGGAGCCGCGCGTGGAGGAGGCGCCGATGGAGGGGCGTCGCCAAGCATGGGAGGCCTACGACATGTTGGAGTGGGGCACTGGGCGCCCAGAGATTCTGAAGGAACTGGGATTCCTGCTCAATGAGGAGAGCTATTGATGGGGATCGCAGGTAAGATGTGTGGGGCCTTGGCAGCAGCCCGGGTGAGACTCCCACATGGACGGATGTTAATCACATGAGCTTTTTTGAAGATATCGCCTCTGCGCTGGACGGGGAGGGCATTGAGTCCCGCGTCAACGACGATGTGATGTTCGTGCCCATCACCTCCGATTTGGAAATCCAGTTTGTGGAAATTGACCCCATCCTGCCGGCGGCCAACGTCTACATTGCCGCAGCCGATGTGGATGAAGACGATGAAGACTTCGAGGCCGTTTTAGTTTCTGTGGCGTTCTCCGTGGAGGATGCAGTCGAGGCCGTGTCGCGTCACATCGCCACCGACCAGGTGGTGACGGTGCTGCGTGACCTGCTGGAGGGCACCGATGAACGCATTGCTGAGCTGGAGTTTCTCCAGGATGAGTTCAATCCGAACCTCGTCGTGGCGGAGGTGGCCAACGACTCGGAGCTGCGCGTGCTGGTGGAGACCATCGACGGCGTCCCGAGCGCAGTCGTGCGTTTCCTCTCCTTCGACTTTGATGAGGAAGAGCTCGACGAGCTGGAAGACGAAGCAATCAGCAAGCTTTGGGAGGCCGAGGCCTCCGAGGACATGAGCGAGGAAGCGCGCGTCGCCCTGTTCGGCTCCGCGGAAGACGAAGACGGCGGGCTAGCCCCCATCATCGAGGTTCCCGCCGAGGCCCTCGAGCTGGGAACCTACACTGACTTCGACCGCCTCTTTGACGTCCTGAGCCTCGTCTCCGATCAAGCCCTGGATTGGGAAGCTCAACTGGTGAGCATCGATGACTCCGACTTCGACGAGCCGGAGGTCTATGACATCTTCGGCGCCGACGATGAGGATGAGGACGACGTTCTCTTCGACGACGACGATGACGAGGACGAGGACTACGACGACGAAGTCGAAGACGTCGAAGAAGAATAACGAGTCAGACTAATCAGACGATACCGAGCTTCTACGGTAGGGTAAGCGGGTATTATTTCTCGACTTCGAAGAGGAGCAGCCGCAGCCAATGCCGGATAACAAGGCATCGCACAGCCAGCGTCTGTGTGTTGGATTCGCTCTAGCATGCTTGTGCCTGGCTTGGGCTCTGACGCTGGACCCGAGCTACGGCCACGCAGGCTTTGTCTTCGATTCCGCCTTATCAACCGGTGCATGGTGCCTGAGTTTGCTGGGTGCACTGCTGTTCATCGCCGCGCAGTGGCGTTCCTTGGGGAACCACGCGCTTATCAACCCGCTGCTGGCGGTGGCGGCGAACCTGCTGTTGTCGTCGTTAATTTTCAACGTCAACATCCCCTTGTACCTCGACATGATGGGCACAGCGTTTATCGCAATCGTCTACGGCCCCGTCTTAGGAATCGGCACGTCAGTCCTGAGCGCGTGCCTGGCCAGCATCAACAACCCGCTGCTCTTGGTCTATCTGCCGACCGCGGTGGTGGTGGCTTACCTGTTTGGCTGGCTAGCGCGCCGCGGAGTGTTCAAGCGGATGGTGGCCATGATGCTCGCCGGAACCGGGGTAGGCGTGGTTGCCGGGCTACTATCCGCTATGTCGACCTTGCTCCTTCCAGCTGAGTACGAGCAGCAAGGGCCCCTCCAACTTCTGGCATTGCTGGAGCTGATCCTGCGCGACGAGCGCCTAGCAGTCCTAGTGCAAACCTTGAGCTCCGACATCATTGATAAGACTTTTACGGTGCTCGTGGTCTGCTTTTCCATTCGCTGGGCGCCGCGGGCGATCCGCCGCCTCTATGATTTCCCGGAGACACGCCCGGCTCTCGGCCGCGTGCTAACGGAGGATCGGTTCTCGCTTTCGCTTGAAGAAGAGCCACCCCGCAACTTTTTCGACCGCCTGCAGCGTTACTTCTAGCAGGCGTACAACGCTCGATACTGAGCCTCACATACTGCGGAAGATGCCGCATTACGCAGCCTGGCTGAAACCCTCGAAGAGGGAGAGCGGTGAATGCACCGGGGTATAAGCGCTATCCACCAGCCACACAAACGTGGCCGCGCTGCTGCTGGAAATCTCATGCACTGCGGAGACGAGCTCCTCTGGGACTAAGGCCCGCACCCATGCTTCCGCCAACGAAGGGGAAACCGGGCGGCCGGTGGGGTCGGTGATGCGCACCGTAATGAGATAAGACGGCACGCGCCTTTCGCCGTAGCCCAGTACGCGAGCCTTGGCGCGCTCACCCACGCGGTGGCGCGAGACAGTAAAGGTCAGCGGTAGTGATTCGCCGCCCTGTATGTCCACTGGTGGCAACACCTTGGATGGTGGCCGCCATTGCGGAGTGGGTCGCGCAAGCGAGCGCGGGTGGCGGATGATGCTTTCGATGGAGCGAAGAGTTTCATGGTGGTGGTAGAGGATTTCAGTGGTGAGTTCGCTCGTACTCACGTCGGCCGGAAAAGGGGACTGAACGGACTGGTGAATGCTGCTGTAGTTCTTCATGGCCCACACACTAGGAGTAGGCACGGACATCACCGCACACAGATACGAACAGATGTTCGAGTAAACGTTCGGTCATTTGACGTGATGGGCTACAGTGAGTGACGATATGAAAAATACTGCAGCACCGCAGGTTAAAATCCCGCGGGAAATCTGGGTCATGGTCACCGCCGGGTTCATCATTGCCTTGGGTTATGGTCTCATCGCGCCGCTGCTGCCGCAGTTCATCGTCAGCTTTGATGTCTCGATGGCCGCGGCCGGCCTGGTTGTCTCCGTCTTTTCTGCCAGCCGTCTCATCTTCGCCCCGGCTGCGGGCTTCCTCATCGACCGCGTAGGTACGCGCAGGGTGTACGTGACGGGATTGCTTACCGTGGCGGTCACCACCGGCCTCGTGGGCGTAGCGCAGGAGTACTGGCAGATCGTCGCCTTGCGCACTATCGCCGGCATTGGTTCCACGATGTTCACCGTCGCGGCCATGGGGCTCATTGTGCGCCTCGCCCCACCCAGAATCCGCGGGCGATGTTCGGCCACCTATGCCACGTCCTTCCTCCTCGGTAACGTGATTGGCCCACTCGTTGGCGCGAGCCTTTCCTTCCTGGGATTCCGCTGGCCCTTCTTTATCTACGGTGTTGGTGTGGCGATTGCGGCGCTCGTCGTGTGGAGCCTCATGCCGCCTGTGTCCAAGGCTGATGAGAGCCGACGCAGCCTCCCGCCAATGCGCTTGGAGGAGGCCTGGGCGGACACTGCTTATCGTGCAGTGCTGACGTCAAACTTCGCCCAAGGCTGGATCAACATGGGCGTGCGCGTAGCCGTCCTACCGCTGTTTGCCGCTGCGATTTTTGCCAACGGCGCATCCGCGTCGGGTATCGCATTGGCGGTCTTTGCTGCGGGCAACGCCATCGTCCTGCAATTCTCCGGCTCCTGGTCCGACCGCGTGGGGCGTCGTCCACTGATTGTGGCGGGTCTCGTGGGGTCTGCCTTGTTTGTTGGAACACTGGGCTTGGCGACGAACATCGTTTCCCTGCTCATCCTCTCCGCCCTGTCCGGCGCGGCTTCGGGCCTTATCGCCCCTTCGCAGCAGGCGGCTGTGGCAGACATTGTTGGTTCCCAGCGCTCGGGTGGCCAGGTACTGTCGACATTTCAGATGGCAGGCGATTTCGGGCAAATCCTAGGCCCTATCGTCATTGGTCTCCTGGCGGATAGGTATGGATTTGAAGCAGCCTTTGGCTTCTGCGCGGTTGTCGCCATGGCTGGCGTTGTGGCGTGGATATTTGGTCGCGACACCCTGGGGGAGAGGAAGGGTATCCTGCGGGGTCTGCACCGCCGCTACCGTTCGCGGCGTTAAAAGGCGTGGCTCTAGCGAGTACGGCGCACTTTCTTGCTGCACGCAGCCCAACGAGGCGTCGTGCCAGTCTTGAAGCTGCGCTCCCGAAAACGCGTAAAGCCATAGATGGAAGTTCCAGAACCGTTATCAGGGCGGCTCCACCCCTTCCGGCTGCGCTCGCTCGCGGCTCCCATGACCGTCCTCCACACTTCTGCACCAAGGCATCAGAGACTAACCTTTTCTTAATCTGCTAAGGAAATCTTAATTTAATGATAGTAACGGCGTCAACTTCATAGCTTGACTTAAAGTGAGGCTTAAGCCACAGTGCGCCCGGCTGCGTACAACTGTTTGGGCATGTCGCGACGAAGACTCCATTCAAACTGGATGGGTTTCTCGCCTCTGTGCGTGACGTAATCGACATTGCCCAAGAAGGTATATGCCGACGCAGTGTCTACCTTGTTTCGCTTAGTAAAACGCGTAGCGATGATGATGTTGCCGTTGAGTTCGTGGTGGTGGATGTAACGTCGGGCCATTGCGGACTTGAGGGATGTGGTGGATTGGGACTCCCAATGCAAACGATCTGGTGCTAGCGGATAGTCGCGGTAGTTCGTCGAGGCACTGACGTTTTCGTCCTTCTGGAATGTGACGAGGAAGAGATCAGTGTTGGAAGCATCGAAGCGGCGTACGCCCTCACGTGGCAAATTCGCGAGCTTACGCAACGGGCCATCGTCCAACGCCCCGACCAGTTCAGCAAGGCTGTAGTCCGCGTGAGTTTCTAAGACGCTATTCGTTGATTTCTCCGGGATGACGCGGGACCGGTCGAGTGTGAGCAGCATGACCTGAGTAACCTCAGCGACGAAGGAAGGACAGGCCCGGATGATACGCAGGGCCTCATCAAGCGATTCCGGCACCGTCGTATTTGAATTTGCCCACAGAGCCAATACGAGCATGGTGGCGTACCGAGTTTGCTCGGGAGTCATGTCTTTCTCGTTGGGCCCGTCCGGAGAGATGAGAAGTTTGTAGGCCGCTACGCGGTTCGGGTCATTGATGTGCAGTAGCACGCGGATTCGGCTGAGAAGAAACTCTTCGTGTTCATTCGCGGGGGCGGAGGGCAGCAGCTTTTCATCACGCAGCAGCGTGGTCCACGTAATGCCCTTGCGGCGGTAGATATCTTCCACCGGAACCCCCGAGCTGTTAATGAAACTAGCGAGGTCGGTCGTGCCGTAGTCAGTAACGAGTGCTCGGATCTTTTTGATCGAGTTACGGGCCAAGCGCTTGATGTTCTTCAAGACGCGCTCGGTAGTCACACGGTCCAAAGTGATGTTGGAGCCTGGTGGAGCAGTGGGGAAGCCCTGCTCCACCTCCTTGGCCAGGTTCTTTCCGCGCGCGGCGGTCAAGACCTTGAAGCGCTCTTCGAAATCGAATTCTTCGTGCTGGACACCTAAGAAATCAAAGACGGTGCAGGCGTTCTTTCCTTCGTTGAGGCGCAGACCTCGGCCAAGCTGTTGGACGAAAAGCACTGGGCTCTGCGTCGGGCGCAGAAGCAGCAGCGTGTTGACCTCGGGGATGTCCACGCCCTCGTTGAAAATATCGACCGCGAAGATGATGCTGATGGTGCCTTCGCGAAGCTGCTCAATGGCGCGTCGACGCTCATCGACACTGAGCTTGCTGCTTACCGCTTTGGCAGGGATGCCGAAAAGGTTGAATTGCTCGGCCATGTATTCGGCGTGAGCGATGGAGACGCAGAAGCCAAGGGCCTTCATGTCGGAGAGGTCGAAGATACGGCGGTTGAGCTCATTGATGATGAACCTGGTGCGCTTTTCACCGGCCTTGATATAGAACTCGCTGAGCTCCGCAGTCTGGTAGTCCTTCTTCCCACGGTTCCAAGTCAGACTCGTCAGGTCCGTGTCATCGTCCACCCCGTAGTAGTGCAAGGGGGCAAGGAGCTGTAGGCGCAACGCATCCCAGAGGCGAAGTTCATGTGCCACGCGGTAGTCGAAATACTTCTGCACGTTCTCGCCGTCACCGCGCTCCGGTGTGGCCGTTAGCCCCAAGAGCTCGCGCGGTTGCAGGTAGTCGAGCACTGCCCGGTAGGTCGAAGCCTCGGCGTGGTGGAACTCATCGATGACGACGACTTCAAAGTGATCCGGCGCAATCTGGGCTAGGCGCTTCCCATGCAGGGACTGGATGCTGGCGAAGACATGGTCCCACTCGGCTGGCTGCTCACCGCTGACGAGGAGCTCACCAAAACCAGAAGTGCGAAGAACCTCGCGGTAGGTTCGCTGGGCCTGGGTAAGAATCTCGCGCCGGTGAGCAATGAACAGTAACCGTGGCCTACGCCCCTGCTTCTCGCATAAGCGGCGGTAGTCCAGTGCTGCCACAACAGTCTTGCCTGTGCCGGTAGCGGCAATGAGGAGGTTGCGGTGGCGATCGTGAACTTCGCGCTCGGACTCTAGGGCTTCAAGCATCTCCTCCTGGTAGGGGTAGGGCTCAACGCGAAGGCCTGACAGCTCGAGCTTCTCGCCGGGCTTTGATTCGAGGAATTTGGCGCTGCCGAGCGCGTTTACGAGGCGGTCGTAGTCTTCCTCGGGGTCGAAGGCTTTGAAGTGAGTGTCGTACCAGTAGCTATCGAAGGTCTTGATGAACTTTTCGATGATCTCCGGAGTGGAGGAGCGTGAGCCGCGGACGTTCCATTCCCAGCCGTCGACAAGCGCCGAGCGCGAAAGATTTGAGCTACCGATGAACGCGGTATCGAAGCCAGACTGGCGGCGGAAGAGCCAGGCCTTGGCATGCAGGCGAGTGGTCTTGTGCTCATAGCAAATCCGGACCTCAGCGCCATAGTCCTCCACGAGACGACGCACGGCGGCGGCTTCGGTCGCTCCGCAATACGTCGAAGTGATGACGCGCAGCGGGATCTGATGATCCCTGAGGTACTCTAGTTGATCGCTGATGACCGCAATACCCGAACTCTTGATGAAAGCGCACAGCAAATCGACGGAGTCCGCAGTGCGGATCTCGCGGGCGATCTCGACCGACATATTGGTGTCGTCCACGCTGTTGGTGAACAAAGCACTGGCGTTGAGTGAGACCTCGGGAAGCTCTGGAGCCTCTGCGAGCTCTGAGCTGTAGATGGCATAGAGCAGCTGTTCCGCAGAAATATACTCATCTTCTCCGAGGTGTTGTGCGAGTCCATTAATGAGGGCCACGCGCTCCTCGGGCTTATTTAGCTCTGTGAGCTTTTGCTCGAGGACCTTGGCAAAATGCTGGGACACTGCCGCGGCGAACCGAGGGTTCACGTCTTTCATGGTTCCATGGGCGATGCCCGTTGCGGCCGTGGGACGAGCCCGCTTAGTTTCCTCGATCCGCTCCTGGATACGAGCGGTGACCGGGGTTTCATAGATGCCGAAAGGCAGGAGAGAATCGGAACTCATAGGCGCGAAGAAACCAGCTTGACGGCGGGGATGTCTGCGGGAGCCCAGTCGAGTTCCTGCGCCTCGGCAGGGGACACCCAACGAGTCGCATCGTGATCACTGAGAGTCAGGTCACCGGACTCGATGGTGCACAGAAACGTAGTGAGCTCGATGGTGGCGAAGTCATACTCGTACACGGTCGAGGTGACCTTGTCGCCAACGGTTGCGGTTACGGAAAGCTCTTCCTTAATTTCACGCGCGAGAGCCTGCTCGGGTGTTTCACCGAGTTCAATCTTGCCGCCCGGAAATTCCCACATGCCGGCTAGGGATTTTCCCGGGGCTTTGCGGCAGGCCAGGAATCTATTGCCCTTAGCGAAGACGGCTCCGACAACACGAATCGGTGAACTCATGGGGACCAGTATGCCGGCTGGCCCCGGTCTTATCTAGGAATTCGTGTCCGCGGCAGCAGAAAAATGCGCCGTCACAATGTCATCAATCAACCGCGCGGCCAGCTTGGCAGTGTGGGCGTCGGTGTCGAAGGTGGGGTTGAGCTCGACGACGTCGACAAGCGCCAGGCGTCCCGTGGCGGCGATGGTGAGTGCGAGTTCGCGGATGATGCTTAACGGCACGCCGAGGCCGGCGGGGGCGGAGACACCAGGTGCCTGGTCGGCAGGCAGCACGTCGAGGTCGATGGAGAGGTGGATGGGCTTGGTGCCGGCGCAGATGCGCTCGACGGTTTCGCGCAGCTGGGCGCGGTCCATGCTGAGCAGTTCCTCGTCGAGGACGACGGTGACGCCGAGGTCGGAGGCTTCGTCGAAAAGCACGGGCGTGTTGTTGGGGCGGGAGATTCCCAGGACGGAATAGTCGAAGTCCTCCCGGCCCACCAGTTCGGAAATCTGCTTGAACGGGGTGCCGGAGGTAGGCACGTCCGCAGTGCGGAGATCGAAATGCGCGTCCAGGTTGATGATCTGCAGAGGCCCCTGGGCGCGGAAAGCACCACGGTGGGAGCCGAAGGCGGTCTCGTGTCCACCGCCGAGGATGATAGGCAGGTGCCCGGCGCGTGAGAGCGATTCCACCGCGTCGGAGAGGCGCTCGTGGGCGGCCTCTAGGTCGGTGCCTTGGGTGGTGATCGTGCCGGCGTCGTACAGCGGATGCGGATGGTGCAGCGCCAGGGAACCCAAGGCGCCGCGCAGGGCAGCCGGGCCCGCAGCCGCGCCGGGGCGGCCATGGTTGCGTTCTACGCCTTCGTCGGAGGCAAAGCCCAGGAGTGCCACGCCGGGTTGGGCCTCGGGGTTTTCAAGGTCGAGGGGGCGAACTACGCTGTGCCACCGCGCATGCTCGGGGCCTGGGCCATCGGAGCGGCCGGACCACTCGGGGGCAGGGGAGTAGGCGGGGGCATCAACGGTGTTCATGGTTATCCTTTCGCGTCTGTTCCTTGCGTGGTACCTGCGGCGGTGCGGCGGCCGGTGAGGTAGAAGATGGCGGTCATCAGGAGGATGAAGATAACGCCCGTGGCGAGTGCCGGGCGGTACTGCTCCTGCCACACCATGATGCCAAAAGTGAAGATGATGAAGGCGATGGAGAAATATTGGCCCCAGGGCCAGAAGGGGACGGTATATTTCAGGCTGGCGCGTTCTTCGGGTGGCATCTGGCGGCGGGAGGCCACGTGGGCGAGCAGGATCATCAACCACACGTAGATGGTGGCAAAGGTGGCCAGGGAGGCGATGACCTCAAAGACATTATCCGGGATGAGCGCGTTGAGTCCGGTGCCGATGACCATGACGATGAGCAGGATGATCATGGTCATGACCGGCACACCGCGGGTCTTTTGGGCCATGACCTTCGGAGCGAGGTTCTGGCGGGCGAGGCCGGTGAGTACGTTGCCGGCGCCGAAGAGATCGGCGTTGATGGCGGAGACCGCCGCGGTGATGACGACGACGTTGAGGGCGGCCGCAGCCCAGGTGACGCCGAGGGTGGAGAAGATTTGGACGAAGGGGCTTTCCTCACCGGTGATGCTGCGCCAGGGGTTGATCATGAGGATGACCAGGATGGCCAAGACGTAGAACAGCAGGATACGCACCGGGATGGTGTTGACGGCCTTGGGCACGGACTTGGCGGGGTCTTCGGCCTCCGCACTGGCCACGCCGACGATCTCCGTGCCGCCGAAGGCGAAGAGGACGAGGATGAAGGAGGCGACCATGCCGGAGACACCGTTGGGGAAGAAGCCGCCATCGTTGACCAGGTTGGCTGGGCCGGTGGTCTCCGCGGTGGAGAGGCCGAAGACGAGTACGGCCACGCCACCTAAAATCATGGCGATGACGGCGCCGACCTTGACGATGGTGAAGGCGAACTCCAGCTCGCCGAAGGCCTTGACAGTGGCGAGGTTGGCGCCGCCGACGAGGAGGAGCGTGGCGGCGACCCACACCCACTTGGGCGAGCCGGGGAACCAAAATTGCATGTAGACGCCGATGGCGGTGAGATCCGCGAGGGCCACAATGACCATCTCGAAGGCGAACATCCAGCCGGTGATATAGCCGGCCCAGGGGCCTAGGAAGGTGCGGGCGTACTCGGCGAAGGAGCCGGTAACGGGGTGGTGCACGGACATCTCACCGAGTGCGCGCAGGAGAAAGTAGACCACGGCGCCGCCGAGGAGGTAGACCAAGAGGACCGAGGGGCCGGCGGCTTGGATGGCGCCGGCGGAGCCGTAGAACAGGCCGGTGCCGATGGCCGAACCTAAGGCAATAAAGTGCAGGTGCCGGTGTTTCAAGCCGGGGCGCTTGGTGGTGGTTTCTGCCACGGGGATGCGTCCTCCTCTGTGCCCCTGTTGTGGCGCTAGCTAGTCCTAGCGCTGCGGATGAGGGGAGTGGTTGGTGCGAGTGATTCCGGGAGCTACTTTCCTCTAGTTCAGATGTGCGGTCAATTTTTTTGTGGTGGGGGTAGCTCACCTAGGCCTATGACGGCGAACTCATTCATTCTGTGGGGGTGAATTGGGTGACATTTACGTGTGGTTTCGCTAACATATGGAAGACCTGCGTGTGGCTGTCGCGTGGGCATGGCTACAAGCACTCGCCGCCGTGTGTTGGTGGGGGTGCACTTGGCGCGTTCGTTGAATAGAACGCGTTCGTGGCCGTGCTAATGACGTGTCGTTTCCACCACCGTGAGGTAGAACATGAACTCTGAAGACGCAATCGTTGACGCCTTCTACGAGAGCGACGACGATGTCCCCTCCAAGAAAGGCATCTGGCGCCTCTTTGTCTACAGCGCTATTGGCGCTTTCGTATTCTTCTTTCCCATCAGCTACGACGGAAAGAAATCTATCCCGCTTGACCACATGGTCACCATCATCCGCACCTATGCGGACGTCTTGGTGCCTTGGTTCATCCTGGCGCTGGCGCTCTACGGCACGGTGCGCAGCATCGTGAATAAAAACTGGAAAGAAGGCCCGCTCCAGGCGGTCTTTACTGCGCTCAACGTGGTGGGCCTGGTGGTCTCCTTCCTGATGGTCATCGGAAAGCTTCCCGGAGTGCTGGGCAACGAGGACATCGTGCCCTTCCTGTGGAACTCGATTGCCACGCCAGTCGGGCTCATCGTGCCCATCGGCGGCGCGTTCTTGGCCTTGCTCATCAGCTACGGCCTTCTGGAATTCGTCGGCGTATTCATGCAGCCCATCATGCGCCCGCTGTGGCGCACGCCGGGGCGCTCCGCCATTGACGCGGTGGCCTCCTTCGTGGGCTCCTACTCTTTGGGAATCCTCATTACTGACCGCGTGTACCAGCGCGGCGGCTATACCGCGCGTGAGGCTTCCATCATCGCGACGGGCTTCTCGACGGTCTCCGCTGCCTTCATGGTGATCGTCGCCAAGCAGCTCGACCTTATGGATATGTGGGGCATCTACTTCGGTGTCTCCCTCGTGGTGACCTTCCTGGTCACCGCGATTACCGTGTGGATTCCGCCGCTGAGCAGGATTCCTGATGATTACATCGATGGTGTGGAAGCGGATCCGGAAAAGCCGGTGAAGGGCAATTTCTTTAAGGCCGCGTGGCGGGAAGCGCTGCTGGCGCTGGACCGCGCGCCGTCTTTGGGCGCTGCCATTTGGGAGAACCTGCGCGATGGCGTGCGCATGGCGTCGGCGATTGTGCCCTCCATCATGTCTGTGGGCCTGATTGGCCTGCTGCTGGCTAACTTCACGCCGCTCTTCGATTGGCTGGGCTACCTGTTCTACCCGTTCGCGTGGATTGTCCAGTTGCCGGAGCCGGAGCTGGCGGGCAAGGCCGCGGCCATGGGCATTGCGGAGATGTTCCTGCCGGCGACGGCCGTGGCGGGTTCTGAGAGCATGGTGCTCAAGTTCGTCATCGGCGTGGTGGCGATTTCCGCCATCATCTTCTTCTCCGCGCTGGTGCCCTGCATTCTGGCCACAAAGATTCCGATCAAGCTGTGGCAGATCGTGGTCATCTGGTTCGAGCGCGTGGTGCTCACCATCATCATTACGACGCCGATTGCCTTCCTGGTGACTTAGCTGGGACTTGTACGAGGGCTCACTAGAATGTGGGCCCATGAGTACCTCCCGAGTCCCGGCGGCGCGCAATGCGCTGGAGATCCTCCGGCTGCTGTCTACCATCGACGTGCCGATTTCCGCCGCGCGCATTCGCAGTGAGCTGAATCTGCCGCGCTCCACGACTTACCACCTGCTTAAAGAGATGGTGGACGCGGGATTTGTGGTGCACCTGCCAGAGAACCAAACCTATGGGTTGGGGCTCGTTGCCTATTCGATGGCTGCTGCCTACGCCACGCAGCAGCCCCTGGTGCGGGTAACCCAGGGGCACCTCGAGCGGATTGCCAGCAGTGTCGGGGGATCGGGGCACCTGTCGCGTTTGGCGGGCTCGGAGATTCTCTACCTCAACGAGATTCGCGCGCCGGGGGCGCTGTCCTTGGTGACGGAGAGGGGAGTGCGGCTGCAGGCGCAGCGCACGGCCTCTGGGCGGGCGATGCTGGCCCTGCTCCCAGAGGCGGAGTGGCGTGCAGCATTCGTCCCCGGTTCTTTAGGTTTTGGGGAGTACAAGGAAATCTTGCGCCAGGTGCGCGAACGCGGATGGGCCGAAGAGGTTGAGGTGGTGGCGCGCGGGCAGGCGTCGGTAGGCGTGGCGGTGGTTGACCACGTGGGCAGGCCCGCGGCGGCGCTGGCGGTGACCTTCCCGGTGGGGACTGCCGACGCCGCCGACGTCGCCCAGCAACTGCACGCGGCAGCGCAGCAGGTGGCGGAGAGAATGTACGGGCGCCGCTAACTGGTCGTGCGCGGGGTATTGGCGCGCCGGGCAGCCTGTTGTACTATGAGCGCAACGCGTAAGGCTGTCGCGCGTATCACTATTTTTCTATTCTTGTGAAAGCAAGTACGTGTTTTCGCGTGCCTTCTTCCCTTCCACGCGGGTGGTGGGGCGGGGTACCGCAGCGACGTCAAAGGAGCCTTACATGTCTAATTCTTATCCCTCCACCGTGACCGTGGGTATCGGTGCGCTGAGCATCGAGGAGGTCGTGGCCGTTGCGCGCTATGGCGCGAAGGTGGAGATTTCTGAGGATGCCCTGGCGGAAATCGCCTCCACCCGCGAGCGTGTCGAGGAGCTGGCCCAGGATCCGACTCCGGTTTATGGCATTTCCACCGGCTTCGGTGCCCTAGCGCGCCGCCACATTCCGGAGGAGATGCGCGCGCAGCTGCAGCTTTCGCTCGTGCGCTCGCATGCAGCAGGCACGGGCCCGGAGGTTGAGCAAGAGGTCATTCGCGCGCTCATGCTGCTGCGCCTGTCCACCCTGTGCACTGGGCGTACTGGCGTGCGTCCGGTGGTGGCGGAAACCTATGCTGCGGTCCTCAACGCGAACATTCACCCGGTGGTCCGCGAGTACGGTTCCCTGGGATGCTCCGGTGACTTGGCACCGCTTGCGCACTGCGCGCTGGCGCTGCTCGGTGAGGGTGAGGTGCGCGTTGATGGCGGCGACATCACCCCAGCCGCGGAGGCCCTGTCTGCTGCGGGCATTGAGCCGCTCAAGCTGCGGGAAAAGGAAGGCCTAGCACTCATCAACGGCACCGACGGCATGCTGGGCCAGCTCTGCCTGGCCATTACCGACCTGCGCGAGCTGGCCAAGACTGCCGATATCGCCACCGCGATGACGGTGGAGGGCCTGCTGGGTACCTTGGTGGTCTTTGCCGATGACCTGCAGCAGCTGCGCCCGCACCCGGGCCAGGCAGATGCTGCGGCCAATATCCTGCAGGTCGCAGAGGGATCGGAGATTCTCGCGGCGGCCCTCGAGGAGTTTAAGAAGAAGCAGGTCCAGGACGCCTACTCCGTACGCTGTGCGCCGCAGGTGGCTGGCGGTTTCCGCGATACCGTGGCGCACACAGCAACGGTTGCGGAGCGCGAGCTGGCCGCGGCCGTCGACAACCCGGTGGTGGCCATGGACGGGCGCGTGGTCTCCAACGGCAACTTCCACGGCGCGCCGGTGGCCTATGCGCTGGACTTCCTGGCCATCGTCGTGGCGGACCTGGCCTCCATCTCTGAGCGCCGCACCGATCGCTTCCTCGATGTTGCTCGCAATCGCGGCCTCAATGCCTTCCTGGCCGATGACCCAGGCGTGGACTCCGGCCACATGATCGCGCAGTATGCGCAGGCGGGCATCGTCTCTGAGCTCAAGCGCTTGGCCAACCCGTCTTCGGCGGATTCCATCCCGTCTTCGGCCATGCAGGAAGACCATGTGTCCATGGGCTGGTCGGGTGCGCGCAAGCTGCGCAAGGCCGTGGACGGCCTGCAGCGCGTGCTTGCCATCGAAATTCTCACCGCCGCCCGCGCTATTGATATGCGCGAGGGCCAGCCGGCCAAGGGTACCGGCGCGGTCATCGATGCCCTGCGCCAGACCGTCCAAGGCCCGGGCACCGACCGCTACCTCTCTCCGGAGATCGAGGAGACCGTGCGCCTGGTCAAGGAGGGTGCGCTGGTGGCTGCGGTAGAGGGGGCCGTCGGCACGCTGCGCTAAACACCTCCCGCCCCATGGCATGTGCCATGGGGCCTTCTCTTGCCGTCTTATTTCCAAAAATGCAGACCTGGAAGTGCAGACCTGCTGGTC
>NZ_KV819497.1:0-910 GCF_001815175.1 Corynebacterium sp. HMSC034H07 | reverse complement strand
ACCTGCATGAATGCACTTCCAGGTCTGCACTTTTAGGCTGGGCACCGGATTACAGGTAGTGCGGCGGAGGTGAAGAACGGAAGCCTATCTGTGGCGAGGCACACAAAGCTGGGTTATGAGTAGTGCATGAACAATGAACAACTCTTTAGCTTTTTAGACCAGCACCTTATCGACCTTCGGAAGCTGCCCAATGATGATCCCCGGTGGAAGAAGGTGCATGCCGGCAAGGTGGCCAAACTGGCGTGGTGCTTCGTGCTGCCGATGGTGCATTGGCACGAACTCAAGCCGTGGCAGAAGGAGACCGCGAAGGCGTACGTGCTCGGGTTGACCTTGCCCAAGGCGACATTAGTGGGAAAGTCCGCCGCCCTTATTCACGGCATTCCGCTGGTTGTGCCGCCGACCGAATGGGAGGCAACGTTGCCTTCGAACTCGGTACCTCCACGATCTAAAGCCACTGTCCGTTATCGCCGCATGGACTTGCGCGGTAAAGAGGCCCTTCCGGTTTTAGAGTGCGTTGATTTTGTCCTGTAGTTGTCCGGAGTGGATTAGGCATCGCAAGATGTAGTGGTTGAGGTTTTTAAATCCTAGGGCGATGCCGCGTAGGTGTTCGAGTCTGCCGTTGATTGCCTCGACGGGGCCGTTGGAGGCACCGATATCGAAGTAGGCGAGCACATCTTTGCGTCGACGCCACAGGGTGCGTCCTAGTTGGGCGAGCTCTTCTAGGCCTTGTGGTAATCCTTTACGTAGGGTGTGGATGATGCGTTTCATGAGCTTTTTGCCTTCCGATTTCTTCGGATGCGCGTACGCTGCGATCATGTCTTGGTAGAGCAGCCACGTTACTTCTAGGGCCACGTAGTTATCATCGGTGGCCCACAACATCTCTAAGCGGTGCTTTTGCCGCTCGGTGAGA
>NZ_KV819496.1:0-4253 GCF_001815175.1 Corynebacterium sp. HMSC034H07 | reverse complement strand
CAACGCACTCTAAAACCGGAAGGGCCGGTTTGACGCGATCGACTCGAAATGTACTAGATACGGTATGACGTGATTGAAGCGTCCTGGGTTTAGTTCCGCTTCTTTTACGGCCCTGTGTTGATGGGCTGGGTGAGATAGTACTCGGTTTCGACTTCTTGTGGGGTGGCGTAGTCCAAAGCTTCGTGAAGCCGCTTAGTGTTCCACCAATGCACCCACCGCAAGGTGGCCAATTCGACTTCTCCGACCGATGTCCACGGGCCCTGAGCATGAATCAGTTCCGCCTTGTAGAGACCGTTGACGGTCTCAGCTAGAGCATTGTCATAAGAATCGCCGACTGTTCCTACACTCGGCCGGATTCCGGATTCCGCTAGCGCGCTGGAATACTTCAGTGACACGTACTGGCTGCCCCGATCGCTATGGTGGATCAGCTGGTTTCCATGGATTCGCCCTGCAGTCGTTAACGCATGCTCCAAGGCCTCCATGGGCAGCGCATCGGTACGCATCGTCGAGCGTGTAGCGACACCAACAATCTTTCGGCTGTAGGCATCCACGACAAACGCGGTGTAGGCGAATCCTGACAGGGTGCGAACGTAAGTAATGTCAGCAACCCACAGCCGGCCTGGTGCTTGTGCACGAAAGTCTCGCTGCACTAGGTCCGGGCGATGATCCGGTGCCTTCGGGCTGATCGTTGTTAACGGGGTTCGTCCACGTCTGCGACCAGAAACACCTGCTAGCTTCATCAGACGTGCAGTCTTATCGCGACCAATATGAAAACCTTCACGGTTCATCGCGTGCCACATTTTGCGGATGCCGTAGACCGAGAAATTCTGCGCATGCACACGCTGTATCTCTGGGATGAGAAGGCTATCGCTTAAGGCCCTTGCACTGGGAACACGTGTGGTGGCTTTGCGGTAGCCACGTGAAGTAATGAACCCACGATCTGCTTGTTTAAGGACTCGGCAGATGGCCTCGACCCCAAACTGATCCTTATACGCGTCGATGTAAGAGATCATTTGGTCGTGGGTCGGTCGAGTTCCGCTGCGAAAAAAGCCGAAGCAGTCTTAAGAATCCCATTTGCTCGTTTCAGCTCACGGTTTTCGCGGCGCAAACGCTTGAGCTCTTCTTCCATCGTTTCGCCGCCAGACGTGTCAGAGTCATCACGTACTGAAGCGCTGTCACGGTACCAAGCCCGCAACGTATGGTGAGACACTCCAAGCAACTCACCGACCTCCGCGTAGGCACGTTGCAGCGAGCAGGACTCCAAGCGGACCATTTCGATGATCTGATGGACCGCCTTCTCCTTGAACTCGACGGAATACTTTCTAGGCATAGTTCAATCCTTCCTTAGCTGAGGTAGGAACTAAACCCAGGACGCTTCAGTATGATCGTCTAGCTGGCCCTAGTAGTGATGACCACCGGAATCTAGCAGAGCTTCTTTTGGTTGTGTCCCTTAGTGTGGTGTAACGCTTGCTGATGGTGGCCCCCCGGAAAGGAGTGGGCGGCCACCGCCAGTTACCTTTCGTCTCAACTACCACATCTCGCCGAAAGGTCTATGCTGATGATCGACTTATTGATGCGTACCGAGATCGTTTTTACAATCGAGTTCACTTACACCGTATTGGAGAGCAGATATATAGGACATGTTATTACCTTCCGCGGGTACTGCTACTCAAAAGCTTCGGGATTGAGCACCCCTTAGTGATGCGTCTGTTATAGAACACATTCAGTCGTTTTCCTTAAGAACAGGCTTGGTCAGGGGGAAACGCGAACCAGAGTCCCCCTCTGCTAACACAAGTTCCGACTTTCGAAAGTGACTTCAGGTTAGGCTTAGGTCAAGAACAGCATTGATAGAATGTGCTGGGCTTCCCAAAACGCGAAGCTAGCTTCACCATGTACTCTTTAACCACCGGCGTCTTAGCCAAAGCACAAGCATTAAGATTCGCCAGACTTTAATTTTGGTTTCTTTCTGTTCCTTACGAGTGTTTCCTGCGCCATCAAGGCCCCTATCCGAAGTTTTCTGAGCCCATTCCTGAATTCGACTTGCAAAACTAGAGTCTAGGAATTTACTCAGGTAGCTCCATTCGCCTGATGTGACTATGAAATTCGCGCTAGCCGAGATTGGTGAATAATAGAATGTACTGTCGATTGCGTGGGGGCGCTGACTAAATTGTTTAATCTCCCCTTCGTAAGCTCGGGGAGGCCGCTGATTTCCTCCTTGGAACCCAACCGAAAAACTTCTAGTTGAAGCAAACCTCTCAAACCTGAACCCTTCATTTCCTGCAAACGGTACAGAGAACGATTCCGGCCAAATATCTCTTAAGGCGGTAAACATCGAATAATGATTACGCCTATTAACTACCGGTAGTGCGTCCGAGACTTTTACGACCTCGGTGTCTAAGAATGGATAAAACACCGTACTTTGCGTATCGATCTGCGCAGTCTTCGCATGTTGATAGCGAGCAGCACGAATATCTCTCCCGTAATAATAGAGCATTTCATAGCTGGAAAATACGGGGAGGGACGCTTTCCATTCATCCAAAGCAGAGTCAGTAAGATAATTTCCGTCGCTGTTTAGGATATATTTTGACGATCCGGAAAGCAGCCTTTCAACTGATTCCATCGATCGGTCTGAAGTTCTTTCCAGATAGCCTTTAAAAAGTGGCCACTCCCCCGCAGCTAAAAACTCACCTAATTCGAGGGGGTCAGGGGCCGAAAAAGGAGCGATCGTTGGTTCAGACGGGATAAGTCCGGAACTTTGAAAAATCGTAGTTTCACATGATTGAATTATGCTGGTTTTCACGGTCATATTTGGAGCGGTTGCAATGAAATCTATGCCTGCAAGGCCTGCCAGCTCCGCTGCCACCTTAACTTGAACGCTTTCAGCATCTCCCTGCGTCACCGCGGTTACTTTGCAATCTGGAATAAGATTCAAAAGCCCTAGCATGAGCCTAGAGTCCTTACCTCCGCTTAGTCGGAGCTGCACCCCCTTTTCGGGCTGCTGCTCAATAAGACGCGAGGTAGCACGCTTCAGAGAACTCGCGAGTTCCACTGAACCGGTTTCTCTTGAATCACCGGCTGGTTGAAGTTCAACTTGTCCAAAGTCTGGTTCATCCAGGATCTGAATTTTACCTCTCCACACTGACAAACAGGTGCGGGGCATCAAGACCGAAATCCCTTTGAATGGCGAGGCCGTGCTTATAGAAAATCCATAGTTTAGATATTCTCTGACGTAGTTCTCATCGATCTCTAGAATCTCCGGCCTGCCAGCGGTCAACGCAAATGCGATAGGGAGTGGTCGATTCGATATATAAATATTTTCTCGATCACTCGCGTAGTAGACTGGCTCAATCGCAGGCGGAGTGCTCCACGCAAAGATTCGCCCTGAGCCCTTGTTTCCCCAAAGCGCCATATAAGATCCGCCGATTTCTGGATCGACGCTTAGCCGACCATTCTGAGTCTTAACTCCGTTTCGCAATTTAGACGCAAACCCTTGGCTCGAGCAAGCGGTCCATACCCCTGCTCTCGTATCGGGATTACGATTCCCTGACTCTGCGTTCCAAACAATAACAACGCCGCCATCACGTGTAGCGTCGTTCAGAACCACTGGTTCAGTAAAATACTTTGGACCCAATACCGACGAGATTTTGTTGATTAGACGACCATCGGAGACTGATGTCGCAGTCTTTACTCGATTGGACCGCGGGATGATAGCTAGTAGGATTGACACCAAATAAACATAGCAGAGCCTTTAAGCTCCGCGCAGTGTATAGATCCCCAGATTTGAGCTTAATCCCCGAGGGCAGACATATTAAGAGGCTAGCCATAGGGTCCTGAGCACTATAGCGAAGGCGAGGGCTCTTAAACCAACGGGGAGGCTAGGCAATGACAAGACGATCCGTCAGCGTGGAATCGCCGCTTTTGCTGAAACAGTCGGCGATCCCTTTCACAATCGGCTATTGAAACACCAACAGTTCCTTCAAGTACAAATCCATTGGTACTTAGACGCAGCAAGACGTTTCTTAGGTGAAGGTCGCAACGGTTTTCGAAAGTCAAATGGAGGAATGAGTCCAAGCTCCATCAGCACTTAAACTACCGCACACCGTCTTAAGCTGAATCAAAATTCTGGAGAAACAATAACCTCAGGATTAAAGGTAGTTAAGGATCCTACCTAGAAGCAAGACTCGGGGCACTTCAGAATCCTATCCTTTATCCTCGCCCAACAATGTGGGGTTGCCCGCAAATCGTGGACACGT
>NZ_KV819495.1:0-314 GCF_001815175.1 Corynebacterium sp. HMSC034H07 | reverse complement strand
TTGTTGTGTTGGTTGTGTGTTCGTTATTTAGGGCGCATGGTGGATGCCTTGGCATGCTGAGCCGATGAAGGACGTGTAAGGCTGCGTTAAGCCTCGGGGAGTTGTCAATAAAGCGTTGATCCGAGGATGTCCGAATGGGGAAACCTGGCACCTGTTATGGGGTGTTACCCTTCAGTGAATTCATAGCTGTTGTGGGGGTTTACGCGGGGAAGTGAAACATCTCAGTACCCGTAGGAGAAGAAAATAAAATATGATTCTGCTAGTAGTGGCGAACGAACGTGGATGAGGCTAAACCGTGTGCATGTGATACTTGG
>NZ_KV819494.1:0-463 GCF_001815175.1 Corynebacterium sp. HMSC034H07 | reverse complement strand
CCCGGCTGGGCGGGGATCGTGGTGTACCGAGCCCACAATACTTGCAGTGTTTGCTTCACACGCCCTGTGCGTGCTTTGACGACCGCGTCAAAGTCAATCGGGACGAACTCGCCTTGCCCGCTACTGCGCTTGTCAACGAATATCTCGTCCAGCTCGTCATTCGTCAACGCCGCGACCTGCTGGGCAGTGGTCAAGCCAAGGCTTCGCAGCGCTTGGTTCGCTCGGGAAATCGCGCGGTGCGAGCACCCGAGTTGGTCTTCAATCTGGCGGTAAGAACGCTTCCTAATCAGCAGCGTCATCACCGCACGGTAATCCGTCATCAGCGGACTCCTTCCAGTACGCGCCGCACCCGAGTGGTGCGGCTACCGGAAGTATCATCCCGAGCGCCCTGAGCTGCTACCAGATACTCACTGAAGCGCTACCAGATAGTCACGACACTGCTACCAAATAGCCGGTCGCAACA
>NZ_KV819493.1:0-214 GCF_001815175.1 Corynebacterium sp. HMSC034H07 | reverse complement strand
AATGCGGATGTAGCGCAGTTGGTAGCGCATCACCTTGCCAAGGTGAGGGTCGCGAGTTCGAGTCTCGTCATCCGCTCCAAGACTTTCTTGACGCCAAACTTTTTGGCATAAGTGAGTGGAGGGTCTTGATAAATACATATGCGCGATTAGCTCAGTGGGAGAGCGCTTCCCTGACACGGAAGAGGTCACTGGTTCAATCCCAGTATCGCGCACA
>NZ_KV819492.1:0-29853 GCF_001815175.1 Corynebacterium sp. HMSC034H07 | reverse complement strand
ACACCGCTACCATTTCAGTCTTCTGAACACACCGGTACCAAAAACTCGCATCTGACAGTAGATTTACTACAGAATTGAATGCTATTTGTTGTCGTAGTCTTGGTCACCGGAGGCACCGTACATGGTGGTCTTCAGAATTGGCCCCAGAGTGAGGATAGAGGTGCCAAACCCTGATACGACAAGGGCCGCAGCTGGGCCGATGGCACTTACAACAGGTGCCCCGATGATGTATCCAATAAGCATTGCGGAGCTGTTAATTGAACCCATCGTAGAAAGGGCTTTGGGTTTCACTTCATCAGGTACGGATCCGACAACGATTATGCGTAGTGCGGCCACCTGAGCAGCATTGCAGACTCCGCCCAGGAGGAAACATGGGATGCAGAGCCACAATGAGGGAAATAGTCCAGGTAAAGCTATGAAACACCCCATAGCGAATCCTGCCCCGGCCAGGACTTTCCCAGCGTTCTGTGAGTGAAGGCGAGCTGAAAGCCGTGCGCCAAAGATGCGGCCCACGATAAATGCTTGGGCAATGATGGCATATAACGTACCGCTGACGTGGAGGGTCTGTGTCGCATAGAAGACAAGCGAAACGTTGAAAATCGAGGTGCAGATAATTGCTCCCCAAATGCTGGTTAACGCGGACCGAGCGCTTCTATTCTTCAGCAAAAGGGAAGGTGCTTCGAGGACCTTCTGGAGAAAACTCGGTGAAGAATCTTTGGTTTCTGAATGAAGCAGTGTTTTCGGGGGCGAGGATTTATAAAGGAAATAAAAAGCAAGTAGCGAGACTCCAACGGCGCAAGCTTCAACGAAGAGCGCTGTCTGCAGGTTTCTTTGGTCCAGTAGTAATCCACCTAGAGGTGGTCCAAGGAATCCACTGCCAAGTCGGGCTGTGTCCAAGAGGGAGAAGGCTTTCGCCTGCTGTCCTTCGCCGACCTGAGAGTCAGCGATGGTGAAAATGGATGGAATTGACAGTCCGCTTAAGCATGCGGTGACGAGATTTCCGACAATGAGGATCAATGGCTCTGGATAGGCTGCCATTGATAACAGGCCCAGAAGATCTAAGAAGAGTGCAGCAAGCGCAATGTGATAGCTGTTGAATTTGTTGAAGAGTGGGGCCAGAAAGGGGACTGCAAAAACTTGAGCGCAAGTACCCGAGATGAAGATGCTTGCCACCAACAGTTCGCCTTTGTTGAGTTCGGCGAAGTGGAGTGAAATCGAGAGGCTGGTCATTGACCCGCACACTGACAATAAAAAATATGTGGCGGTCAAGGTGTAGATAGATGAAAGTCCTTCGTCACCACTGTTTCTAGGGGGATGCATTTAGGCTGCAACTGTTTCGTTGCCCTGGCCGCTGAACGGACCTGAACCTCCTACTGTGACTACTTCGGAAAGCGTTTCGGAGGTAAGCATTATTTCTCCCATATGTGATGACGATTACATGCAACAAGATAATGATGTGCGACTCTCATTGCAAGGGTGTGGCGGAGTCAGGTCTTGCACTGTGTACAGGAAAAAGTAGTGCTAGCGCTAGTGACCTTCGCTCTTGTGAACATCAAAATGTAGAGCATGAAAAAGCTTGTGGTTGGCATGATTGCCGTGGTGGCCGTGATTGTGGTGGCGTTTGTCGGGTTTGTGGGATTCATGCAGTGGGTCGATGCAGACAGCGTGACCGGTGATGACGGCGTAGCTCCCGGATACAGCGCTGAGACAGGTGGCCCGCTGGAAGCGTCGTTTGCGGGCGAGGGGCCACACGAGGTCGACGTGCGGCGCGACGGCGACGTGACCGTTGCGGCACCGACGGGTGCGGGACCATTTCCGGCGGTGGTCATGGCTAATGGCACGAACACGCCGCTGAGTAGCTACCTGCCTGTGGCGGAACACCTGGCAAGTTGGGGCTTCGTGGTTGTCGGCGATGAGACTCCCCAAACCGGAACCGGGGAGAATGTCGTGCACCTAATCGAGAGCTTGCCGGAACTGGATTCTCGCGTGGATCGATCACGGGTTGGCATTTTCGGACACTCACAGGGTGGCGCGGGCGCCATCAACGCTGCGGCCCACACGGAGGTAGCAGCTGTGTATGCGGCGAGCCCGGCCTCCCACAAAGTGGCACAGTCCAATGACTGGGACTACACCACCGCGGATGTTGAGGCACCGTTGTTCTTGATGACGAGCGATGGCCGTTCAGACCGCTGGCTTGTCAGCCCGTGGTCAGACCTAGAGGAGAGCTTTCAATCAGCCGGTGGTCCGGCAATCATTGCCCGCCGCCTGGGCGCGGATCACAAGGACGTTTTAGAGTTCGGGGACGGCTATGCCACCGCGTGGTTCCGCTACATTCTTGCTGATGATCCTGATGCACGAGACGTGTTCGTTGGCGCTTCACCGGCGGGTGCCGGTGAGCTGGCGAGCAACGCGCTCTGGGACCGAGTGGCCACCCGTGGCTGGTAGTTCGCGGGGTCTTTCGCCATCCCATGCGGTGTACCGAACACGCAAAAAGCTACCTGTGCTCACACGCCTCTTTGCAGGAGGCGTGGTTCACAAAAATCGGCAGCCCTGATAAATTTCAAATGAAGTGTCAACCGGGCGGTGCCACGCCAGCCTGTACAAACAGAATCGAATGAGTTATGCAGACAAAGGCGAAAGGCCACGTCGAGGGCCTCTACATTGATGAGAACTTCGAGCTGCGCGCCGGAGCCGTCACGTTCGGGGAGAGCATTGAGGGCATAGTGCTTGGCGACGTCCCCGCAGCCGAGGCCGCCTGGCACGCCGGGGACCCGGATGCGTTGCTGTGGGTGCCCGGTTTCGTGGACCTGCACAACCATGGAGGCAATGGCGGGGGCTTCCCCAACGGCGACTATGAGCAGTGCCTGGCCGCCGCCCGCTTCCACCGCGCGCACGGCACCACGACGTTGCTGGCCAGCTTGGTCTCCGGCACACAAGAAGAGCTGTGTGCCCGGGCTGAGCTTTTGGCCCAGCTGGCTGAGGAGGGTGAAATCGCCGGCATCCACATGGAGGGCCCCTTCATCGCGGCGGCCAAATGCGGCGCACAGGACCCTTCGCGCATCGTGCCCGGTGACCCGGACTTCTTCCGAGCAGTCATCGCCGCGGCCCGCGGCCACCTGCGTTCGATTACCTTCGCGCCGGAGACGGAGAACGTCGACAAGCTGCTCGAAGTCTGCGCGGAGCATGGCATCATCGCCAGCCTGGGCCACACCGAGGCCGATTACGACACCACGCTGAGCGTTATCGCCAAGGCTAAGGAGCTCGGCGTCACCGTGACCGGCACGCACCTCTTCAACGCCATGCCACCTATCCACCACCGCGCGCCGGGCCCGGTCGCGGCTTTGCTTACCGCGGCGAAGGCGGGGGACGTGGCCGTCGAGCTCATCGCAGACGGCGTGCATCTTGTCGACGGCACCGTAGACATGGCCCACAGCCACCGAGCCTTCGCCATCACTGATGCCATGGCGGCCGCTGGAATGGCCGACGGTGACTATGAATTGGGCTCCCTTCCCGTCACGGTGAGCGGGGGAGTAGCGCGTGTGCCCAGCGGCGCCATCGCGGGTGGTACCTCCACCTTGGCCCAGCAATTCGTCAGTTTCGCCGCGCGCCATGGTCTGGGCGAGGCGGTGCGTTTTACCTCCACCACGGCCGCCGACGTGTTGGGGGAAACGAATCTAGGCCGAATCGCGGTTGGCGCTCGTGCCAATCTGGTGGGTCTCAATGCCCAGTTGGAACCAGTGCGCGTCATCGTCGACGGCGCGGACATCCCACTCTCTTAAACACACAGGAAGGCATCTCATGGAAATCCTCATCCGCTCCACGCCGGCCGAAGTGGCCGTGGAAGCCGCGAACATTTTCGCGCACTACGCCAACGCTGGGTCCACCCTGGGCCTCGCCACGGGATCGACCCCGGTGGCGATGTACAAGGAACTCATCGCCCGCTATGAGCGCGGCGAGGTCAGCTTCGCCGACAGCCGCGCATTCCTGCTCGATGAATACATCGGGCTGGAGCGCACCCACGAGCAGTCTTATTACTCCACCATTCGCCGCGAATTCACCAGCCACGTGGATTTCAACGACGACCTGGTGAAAAGCCCCGCTGGTGACGCGGACGACCCGGCAGCCGCCGCGGCCACCTATGACAAGGCCATCCGTGATGCTGGCGGCGTGGATATCCAACTGCTGGGCATCGGCGCCAACGGACACGTCGGCTTTAACGAGCCTTCCAGCTCCCTGACGTCGCGCACCCACGTCACTACTCTGCACCCGCAGACCGTGAACGATAACTCCCGATTCTTTGACACCGTGGACGAGGTGCCGCGCTTTGCCGTAACCCAAGGACTGGGAACGATCAGCGAGGCGCGTCGTCTGCTCTTGCTGGCTACCGGTAGCAATAAGGCCAATGCTGTGCGCAACATGGTGGAAGGCCCGCTGTCTGCGCACTGCCCGGCCTCAATCCTGCAGTTGCACCAGCACGCCACGGTGATTGTGGATGAATCCGCTGCTTCCCAGTTGGAGGACCGCGAGTACTACATTTTTGCCGACCAACATCGTCCGCACCGCCCACTCTTCTCCTAAAAACTCCATCTATTCCTTACTAATGTGAAAGGACTCCTCGCATGAAAGTCGATGTCATGGGGCCGCTGCAGCGGCTCGGAAAAGCCCTCATGGGCGCCGTGGCGGTGCTGCCCGTCGCGGCGATCCTCTGCGGTGTTGGTTACTGGATATCCAGCGCCGCCGGCCCGGATAACCTCGCCGCGCAGCTGCTCATCAGCTCCGGTGATGCGGTGCTGGCTAACCTGGGCTGGATCTTCGCCATCGCGATTTCCTTCGGTCTGGCCAAGGATTCCAACGGCGCCGCAGCACTATCTGGTTTCCTGGCCTTCGCCACGTTTATGAAACTGCTCGGCCCGGAGGCCGTGGCCGGCTACCGCGGCATCGAAGACCCCACCGCGTTGACCGGCGATGAGGCGCTGGAATGGGCCGCGGAAGGCTGGAATGCTGTGGGCGGCGGCAACGTCCTCTTCGGCATCCTCGCCGGCATCATGGCGGCCTGGGTATATAACCGTTTCCACGGCACCAAGCTGCCGGACTTTCTCGCCTTCTTCTCTGGCCGCCGATTGGTGCCGATCCTTACCGCGATCTTCGCCATGGTTGTCTCCGGGATCCTCTACTTTGTGTGGCCGTTCATCTACAACGCGCTGTTCAACTTCGGTACCTCCATCCAGGGCCTGGGCGCGGCGGGTGCCGGCATCTACGGCGTGGCCAACCGCCTGCTCATCCCGACTGGCCTGCACCACGCACTGAACTCCGTCTTCTGGTTCGACGTCATCGGTATCAACGACATCGGTAACTTCCAGGCCGGCCAGGCCACCATCGACGCCGCCGCGGCCGCGACCTCTGCCGCTGATTGCCCGGGTATTTGGGCCAACGGCCAGTGCACGGTCGAGGGCGTCGTGGGCCGCTACCAGGCGGGCTTCTTCCCGGTCATGATGTTCGGTCTGCCGGGTGCGGCACTCGCCATGTACCTGCGCGCGGATAAGAGCAAGCGCAAGGTCGTCGGCTCCCTCATGGCCGCCGGCGCTTTGGCTTCCTTCTTCACCGGAGTGACCGAGCCGCTGGAGTTCTCCTTCATGTTCGTCGCCCCGCTGCTCTACGTGGTGCACGCGCTACTGATGGGCCTGTCCGTCTTCATCGCCTCCGCCATGGAGTGGACCGCCGGCTTCGGTTTCTCCGCCGGTTTCGTGGATATGCTGCTCTCCTCCCAGAACCCGCTGGCCAACAAGTGGTACATGCTGCTGGTCATGGGCGTGGGCTTCTTCTTCCTCTACTTCGTCATCTTCTACTTCCTCATCGGCTGGCTGAACCTGAAGACGCCGGGCCGCGGCGAGGATGAGGCCGACGACGCGGCGGATTCCGTCAGCGGCGATGACAAGACCGCAGCCGATGCCGCGCGCATCATCGAAGGCCTCGGCGGCAAGGACAACATTGACTCCCTGGACTACTGCACCACGCGCCTGCGCGTGGGCGTCAAGGATCGCGCGCTTGTCGACGACTCCGTAATCAAGCGCGCCGCCGTCTCCGGCGTCATCCACCCCTCGGAGAAGAGCGTCCAGGTCATCGTGGGCCCGGCCGTGCAATTCATGTATGACGAGGTCAGTCACCAGCTGCGTCACGGTTCTCCGGCGCTGGCCACGGCGGGTGCTGCGAGCGCGGCTGGAGCTGCGGGTGTTGCAGCCAGTGTGCCGGCCAGCGCCGGCGTTAAGAGCGTCAACGGTGAGACGGACGTCGACGTACGCGCCCCGTTCGCGGGTGACGTCGTCGAGCTCTCCCAGGTCCCGGATGCGTCCTTTGCACAGGGCATGGTGGGCGAAGGCTTCGCCGTTATGCCTGAAACCGTCGATGCCTTCGACGTCTGCGCCCCGGTAGACGGCACCATCACCATGATCTTCAAGACACGCCACGCCTTCGGCATGAAGACCGCGGATGGCCTAGACCTGCTTATCCACATCGGCATCGACACGGTGGAGCTCAAGGGCGAAGGTTTCACGGCCCTGGCCAAGAAGGGCGATACCGTCACCGCCGGCACGCCGATCATCGCGGTGGAGGCGCAGAAGCTACGCGAGCGCGGCGTCAACCTCATCACCCCGGTGGTGTGCCCGACGGCCAAGCAAGTCGCTGGTGTCGACATTGCCCGCGAGGGTCATGTCCAACCGGGCGAGGTTGCGGCCACCGTCAAGCGCAGCAACTAACCTGATTCGGCCCATCTCAAGGGATGGGCCGGCGGGGCCAAATCCCAGATATAAAAACTGCCCGAGTTGCCAAAAACAACGTTGCTCCCTGCGGTGAGGAGCGAAGGTTTTGGCAACTCGGGCAGTTGTGGCTCGGAGGGCCCTATTTCAGCCGGGAAATCTGGAGTGAAGACGCCGGCTAGTCGGTATTGCTCAGCAGGCGCGGCACCACCTTGCCCGTGGCGTTGCGCGGCAGCTTGTCCAGGAAGTGGACGTCGCGCGGCACGGAGTGGTCGGCGAGGTTCTCGCGGACCCAGGTGCGGATGGCGTCGGCAGTCACGGTGTTGCCCAAGGCATCGCGCGTGGTCACGGCCCACACGGCGATGCGCTGGAAGGTGGTTTCATCCTCCACGCCGCCGGCATGCACTTCCGCGATGCCCGGCATGGTTTCAAGCACCTCCGTCACCGACTGCGGGTGCACGTTCTCGCCGCCGACGATGATCATGTCATCGGCGCGGCCCACCACGTGCAGGTAGCCCTCGGGGTCGATATAGCCCAAGTCACCGATGGAGATGAGGCCATCAACCTTGTTGAGCGGAATCTTCGGGTTGGTATAGCCAATGAGCGCGGTGGAGTTGGTCAGATAGATTTCGCCGACCTCGCCGCGCGGGACTTCTTTGCCATCCTCATCGAGGATGCGCAGCTTCGTGCCAGAGGCAATCTTGCCGCCGATGGTTGGGTCCTTAGCCACCTCTTCCATGGTGGCCGTCGATGCCAGCGCCAGCTCCGTGGAACCATAGACGTTGCAGAGAATCGGGCCGAAGCGCTCGTGGGTTTCTTTGACAATCTCCGGGGTCAGCGCATGTCCTGCAGAAGCAATGAACTTCAGGCTTGAGGTGTCATAGGCCGAATCTGGGTCGGCCTGCACCATCTGGCGGAAGAAAACGGGGGAGGAGAGCAGGCCATCAAGTTGGTAGCGCTGGATGTCATCGAGCGCGGCCGCCGGGTCAAAGACGCGGCGGGTGACAATGGTGTTGCGCAGGCCCAGCGCGATGTTGAGGCAGGCCCAGCCCCACGTGTGGAAGATGGAGGCGGTCATTTGCACCTTCTGGTCCCCACGCCACGGCACCGCATCCACGATGGAGGCAACCACCACGGGCAGCGTGGGCTCTGGGCGCATAATGCCCTTGGGGATGCCGGTGGTGCCAGAGGACATGAGCACGATATGCCCATGCTTGGGCCAGGTGGGAAGCTTCTGCTTCTCGACGTCCCGCGGGTTCACCACGATCTGGTGCAGCGTCGGGGCCTCGGCCAGCTCGGCCGGGATCTCCTCGCCGGACTCATGACCAATCACGACCTGCAGTCCAGCAACGGGGCTGGGGCTAGCGCTGTCTGCGGGGGCAAGGCGGTCAACGAATTCATCGTCGATAACGAGCACGTTGATGCGGTTTTCCTCAATGCATCCGGCGAGCTGCTCAGGGGAGGAGCCAACGTTGAGTAGGAAGATGTGCGCTCCGGCATAACCTTTGGCGGCCAGCGGGGTGATAATGCCGCGGCCGTTGCGGGCCATGACGCCGAGACGGATCTCGTCGAGGCCCAGAGAGAGCAACCAGCGCGCGAAGGTCTGGGATTGTTCACGCAGCTGGCGGTAGGTGAGGGCCCCGTCGTCGTCGATAAGCGCTAGGCGTTCTGGGCAGGTCAGGTATGCCTGCTCCACCTCGCGGGCGGTGGTGAAGCGGTAGCGGGCGAGAACCGGCGCGGTGGAGAGCACTGCCCGTGGGCCGCCAGCGGGGCTAATAAGGCCGGCGCGAAAGAGGGCGGGGACAAAACGCGCGAGAGCGGCGGCATGGAAGGTGAGATCAGAAAGCTTCATAGGGTTCTCATCGTAGGGAAGGGGTAGAAGGTTACGGGGGAGGCGGCTAACGCGCCTGTTTTTAAAACGACAAATTGTTACAGTTGTTGCTATTGTTACACAAGATTAACTGCTAGCTTAGTTTAATATGGTTTCGGTTAAGAACATACCCTTTTCTTGAAAGGACATCAGTCACGTGAAGTTTACTCAGCGCATCACTGCCCTCTGCGCCTCCCTCCTCGTGGCAGTAGGCCTGTCCCAGGCTCCGCAGGCCGCCGCCGGCGAGCGAAACCTCGTCGCCTTTGGTGATTCCGTTTTGGCGGATCCGCAGCTGGATGTTTACCTCTCCTCGCGCTTTGGCTCCTCTAACCGCAACCCGAGTCTCGACTGTCCCTCCGGCAATAACTACGCCAAGCGCGTCGCGTCCAAGCTGGGCATGCCGGTGGCGGATTTCTCCTGCTCCGGTGCGGTCTCGATGTCTCAGGGTCCGCAGATGAACGCGCAGGTCGATGATGCCATCCGCCGCGGTGCGCTCAGCCCGGACACCCAGCGCGTGCTCTATGCGGGCGGCTTTAACGATACGTATAACAATGCCCAGCTTTCCGACGCCGACATGCGCGCCCGCTTTGTTGGCGCAAATGCGCCGATTATCAACAAGATTCGTGCGGCGGCCCCCAATGCCCGCATTCAGATCGTGGGTTATCCGACCATCGGCTCCGGTGACCGCTACTGCCTCCTCCACTTTGGTCCGAAGCCAGCCGATGCTACGGCCCTGCCGATGGTGCAGCGCTATGAAAACGTCACGCAGTGGATGCAGGTGGACCTAGCGCACGCGACCGGCACCGAGTTCGTGGATATGAAGCCGATGACCTGGGATCGCGGTATGTGTGCCGATGCCGATAAGCGGCTGTGGGCAGGTCTGGTGGACTTCTCTGCCGGCCCGGGCAACCTACCGCTGCATATCAATGCTCGTGGTCACGAGTTTGTGGCCAACCATCTCGCGAGCTTCTAGAAACGCGTTCTTATGACTTTAAGGCCCGGGCAACGTTGCCTGGGCCTTTCGCGTACCCTCGCGGACATGACTGTTAATGAAAACCTAAATGAAAATAACTCCCAGCAAAGCTCGGAGGTTGTCCGCGGCGTGATTGCGCGCGCGAAGGGCGAGCCCGTCGAGACCGTGAACATTGTTGTGCCCGCTCCGGGCGAGCACGACGTCGTGGTCAAGATTCAGGCTTGCGGCGTGTGTCACACTGACCTGGCTTACCGCGATGGCGATATCGAGGATGCCTTCCCGTTCTTGCTTGGGCACGAGGCGGCGGGCGTCGTGGAGCGCGTGGGCGATGCTGTTACCCACGTCGAGGTCGGTGACTTCGTGGTCCTGAACTGGCGTGCAGTGTGCGGCGAGTGCCGCGCTTGTAAGAAAGGTGAGCCGAAGTACTGCTTCAACACCCACAATGCCTCCGCGAAGATGACGCTCGCGGACGGGGATAAGGATGCCGGCACTGAGCTCACCCCGGCGCTCGGCATCGGCTCCTTCGCGGAGAAGACCCTGGTTCATGAAGGCCAGTGCACCAAGGTCAATCCGGAGGCAGACCCGGCCGCCGCGGGCCTGTTGGGCTGTGGCGTGATGGCAGGCTTGGGTGCTGCGGTCAACACCGGTGACGTCAAGCGCGGCGAGTCCGTCGCGGTCTTTGGCTGCGGTGGTGTGGGCATGGCGGCCATTGCCGGCGCAGTGCTGGCGGGTGCCTCCAAGGTCATCGCCGTGGACCTGGATCCAGACAAGCTGGAGCTGGCCAAGAAGTTCGGTGCGACCCACACCATCGCGGCGAAGGACAAGTCCGAGGACGAGGTCATCGAGGCAGTCCGTGAGCTCACCGATGGTTTCGGTACCGACGTGGCTATCGATGCCGTGGGCATCCCGGCCACCACCCGCCAGGCCTTCTACTCCCGCGACCTGGCCGGCCGCATGGTCATGGTGGGTGTCCCGAACCTCACCAGCCGCTTCGACGTCCCAGCCATCGACTTCTTCGGCCGCGGCGGTTCCCTCAAGTCCTCCTGGTACGGCGACTGCCTGCCGGAGCGTGACTTCCCCATGTACGTCGACCTCTCCCTGCAGGGCCGCTTCCCGCTGCAGGACTTCGTCACCGAGCGTGTTGGCCTCGACGACGTGGAGGAGGCCTTCGCTACCATGAAGGCTGGCAAGGTACTTCGATCCGTAGTGGAGCTGTAAATGATTATCGAACAGTTTGTAACCTCAGGAAAGTTCCGCCTGGATGGCGGTGAGTGGGACGTGGACAATAACGTCTACATCCTGGCCGCAGGCGGCGCGTCAAGCGACGCCGAGTGCTACATCGTCGATCCTTCCCACGACGCCGAGCGCGTCATCGACGAGGTAGGACAGCGCACTGTCAAGGGCGTGATCCTCACCCACGCGCACAATGACCACTGCGAGCTAGCACCCCAGGTGGCTGAGCACTTCGGTGTGTCCGTCTACCTGCACCCGGATGATCGTCCCCTGTGGGAGGAAACGCACGAGGATGCCACCTTCGTGCCGCTGGAGGATAACCAGCTCTTCACCGTGGGCGATAGTGACTTCGTGGTCTTCCACACGCCGGGTCATTCGCCGGGGTGCGTGGTGCTCTACATCGCGGATGAGGCCACGCTGCTGTCGGGAGATACCCTCTTCAACGGCGGGCCCGGTGCCACCGGCCGCAAGTACTCCGACTTCGACGTCATCATCGAGTCCCTGCGCAACCGCGTGCTGAACCTCCCGCCGGAAACCCGCGTCCTGCCGGGCCACGGCGATGAAACCACCATTGGCGCTGAGGCCGCGCGTATCGACGAGTACATCGCGCGTGGTTACTAGGCCGGGGTGCGGGCAGCCTTGATGCCTGCTACCACCGTGGCAGCAAGCGAGACCCCGAACCAGACCCACGCATCCGCCACGCCCGCGCTGAAGGCGCGGGCTTTTTCCTGCACTGCGAACTGCGCATCCGTGCTTAAGACTGCGGGTAGTGTTGCGCTGCCGTAGCTTAAGATAAACAGCACGCCGATGAGCACGAAGAACGCTCCCGACACAATGGACAAGGTATTCGTGCGCACAGGGCCGAGGACCACCTCGCGTCCGCGCAGCCAGGACCACGAGCCCACATTGAGGCGCTCCCACAGCGCCGCCAGAACAAAGAGCGGTGCGGCCATGCCAGCGGCATACGCCACCATGATGATCCCGCCGTAGAGCGCGCTGCCGGACGCAGCAGCCGTGGTGAGCACAGCGCCTAAGAGTGGGCCCGCGCAAAAGCCCGCAAAGCCATAGACCGCGCCGAGCAGAAACACCTTTCCCCTCGCCTTACCGGACAGGGTATCCATGCCGGGGATGCGGAAACCACCGCCCAAGGCAGTAAAGATCCCCAGCGCGATGATGATCCAGCCCGCCACCGTGATGACCTGGCCGCGGTATTGCGCGAGGATTGCAGCCAGACCCATGCCGATGGGAACGAGCGTGGTACACAGGCCTAAGAAAAAGACCAGGGTTTTCAGCAGCAGCTGGCGCTGCGATTCAAAAGCATAGGCAAAGAAGGCTGGCACCAACAGCGCTGAGCAGGGGCTGATCAAAGTCAGCACACCGGCGATGACGGCGCCAAAAACTCCGATACTCATACGCTCACCCCCACTGCATAGCCTCCTAAGAACGCGGTCAGAACCACGAGCGCGATGAAGATCCACACGATGAGCGGCGGCTTATCCATTGGCCGCCTTGCCTAGCTGTTCCCGGATGGTCTGCTCAAAGACTTCCGGTGGCTGCGCGCCACCAATGAACTGATCCCCCACCACGAAGGCCGGGGTGCCCGTAATACCAATCTGGGAGGCGTAGCTGGTGGCCTTCTCGATGACCTCGGTGTAGGTATCATCCGTGGCCTGCTGGCGGAACTTATCCAGGTCCGAAACGCCGGCTTTCTCAGCGAACTTCATGAAGTCCTCGATGCCGAATTCTGGGTGACCACTGATGTCCTTGCTAGCGGTGTAGAGCTCGTGCTTGAACTCCTGGAACTTGCCCTGTGCCGCGGCCGCGCGCCCGGCCTTAGCAGCCTCGACGGCGGCAGGGCCGTTAACGGGGAAGTCATTCCACTCGATGCGCACCAGGCCCTTCTCCACGTACTTCTTGAGGAGGTCTGGCTCAGTGACGTTGGCGTGGCGGGAGCAGAACGGGCACTCGAAATCGGAGAACTCCGAAATCACCACGGGTGCATCCACCGCTCCCACGGCGAAAGGATCATCCTCCTTCTTGCGGTGCACCACCGTGATATCGCCGCTCTTGGTGTCACCGCCGGGGCCGAACACCATCGGATCCCCCTTCCCGTCGGAGAACTTCGTGCCGGGCGTGGCCTTGTCAGCATCCTTTGCCAAATCTTCGGTGGGCGCCGCGCTCGTCGCGGTCTCCTGCGCCGCTTGAGTCCCGGCATCGCCGGAAGAATTGCGCTCTGCCAGAAGGAAGCCGATGATGATCGCCAGGATGACAACGAGCACCAACAGGCCCCACGCCACGGGGCTGATGGTGGATAGCGCTGATTTCTTGGGATTGCTGGTGGGGCGGGAGGATGAAGTAGGCATGCGATTACCTTAACGCGTCTAGGCCCGTTTGGGTGATGGTGGCCTCTGATGCTGCGTGGGGACGCTTTGGCAAGTACGGATCGATCAAATTAGGTCCCAGATCCCGTGGGCGGTTTCGGTCCTTAATTGATCGATATGTACCTCGAGCTCAACTCTCTTGGGCAGCGGCCAGGAGATAGCGGCCATAGCCGGACTTCAGGAGGGGCTCGGCCAGCTCGGTGAGTGCGGCGGCATCGATGAAGCCCTCCTCGAAGGCGGCAACCTCCGGTGAGCCGATGACGGTGCCGGTGCGCTTCTGCATCACCTCCACGTAGGCTGAGGCCTCACTCATGGAGTCCACCGTGCCGGTATCCAGCCAGACATCACCGCGCTGCAGGCGTTTGACGCGCAACTGTCCGCGGCGCAGGTATTCCTCGTTGACGGCGGTGATTTCTAACTCCCCGCGTGCGCTGGGCGTAATGGACTTAGCAATCTCCACCACGGAATTGTCATAGAAATACAAGCCCACCACGGCGTGGTTGGATTTGGGCGCGGCGGGCTTTTCCTCGATGGACAGGGCTTGGCCAGACTCATCAAACTCGACAACACCATAGCGCTGCGGATCGGAGACCTCGTAGGCAAAGATGATGCCGCCGCCCGGGTGGCTGCACTCATTCAGCGCCGTGGAGAAGCCGTGGCCGTCAAAGATGTTGTCACCCAAAACGAGGGCCACGTCATCCTCGGCGATGAAGTCCTCCGCAATGAGGAAGGCCTGGGCCAAACCTTCGGGCCGGGGTTGGACCGCGTAGTGCAGCATGAGGCCTAGTTGGGAGCCGTCGCCAAGCAGGCGTTGGAAGGCGGCCTGGTCTTCTGGGGTGGTGATGATGAGGATCTCGCGTATGCCGGCCTGGATCAGGGTGGTCAGAGGGTAGTAGACCATCGGCTTGTCATAGATGGGCATGAGCTGCTTCGAGATGCCCTTGGTGATGGGGTAGAGGCGGGTCCCTGAACCGCCAGCGAGGATGATGCCCTTCATGGGCTTCAAGCTTAACGGAGGGGTCCCGCGCCGGGGTGCGGCGGCGCGGGCTGGCGAACATAACACTTAACTTCCCACTCAACATAACACCTGGGAAGCTAAGTGTTATGTTAAGTGTTATGCCGGGTAAAGGCCCAGGTAAAGCGCTAAAGCGGCCCGCCAATTCATCGGCTTAAAGCCGGTGGCTTCAATCTTGGACAGGTCGAAGGTGGACTCCTTCGGGCGGGGAGCTTCAGGCCCGGCGATCTCGCGGTACTGCTCGGTGCTGACCGGCGTGACACCAGCGGGGTCTTGGCCCACGCCGGTGAAGACGGCCATGGCGATTTCATCGCGACCCACCGCATCACCGGAGTTGGAGATGTTGTACACGCCGTACTCGGCTTTGGTCTTGAGCAGGTGGATGATGCCCTTGGCCAGGTCCTCGGCGAAGGTGGGGCGCCCGCGCTGATCATGGATGACGGAGGGCTTGACCCCCTTAGCCGCCAGCGAGCGCATCGTGGCCATGAAGTTGGCTCCATCGCCGAAGACCCAGGAGGTACGGATGACATAGTGGCGCGGCGCGGTTTGCGCGGCGGTATCGCCCGCGGCTTTCGATGCCCCATAGGCCGACAGCGGGGAAGGCATTTCATCCTCGGAGTGGACCTCGTTAGAGCCATCGAAGATGTAATCACTGGAGACGTGCACCAAGGTCAGGTTATTCTCCGCCGCAATGCGCGCGAGCTTCGCCGGGGCGGAAGCGTTGACCGTCCAGGCCGCGGCGCGATCGTCCTCCGCATCGTTGACATCGTTATAAGCCGCGCAGTTGATGATGGCGGAATACTGCTTCCACGGGCGGGCAGGCGGGTTGGTGATATCGAAATCCTCGTGCCCACAGAACTCCACCGCGCCCAGACCAGCGGTGGGCAGGAATTTCTTTAAAGCGCGGCCCAGCTGCCCGTTGGCGCCGGTGACCAGGATGCGGCGCGGGGGCATGGGGGAGACGTCGGCAAGCGCGGGGTGTGCCTTGTCTTTGTCGGAGATCTCCGTCGGCTCCAGCGGCCAGTCCACCATGTTGAGGTTGACGCAGGTGTAGTCCGCATCCGGGGACCAGTGGTCATTGACCAGGTAGGAGTAGGCGCAGGCCTCCAGCGCCTGGAAACCGTTGGCCACGCCGCGCGGCACGAAGACCGCCACGTCTTCGCGCAGCTCGTGGGTCACCAGCTGCCCGAAGGTGGCAGAGCCCTCGCGCAGATCGCACCACGCACCGAAGGCCCGGCCGGAAGCCACGGAGACGAGCTTGTCCCAGGGCTCCGCGTGCAGCCCGCGCGTAACCCCCTTCTCCGCATTGAAGGAGACATTATTCTGCACCGGTTGGAAGTCCGGCAAACCTGCCGCCACCATCTTCTCACGCTGCCAGTTCTCCTTGAACCAGCCGCGGTTATCCCCGTGGACGTCGAGCTCCACAATGAGCAGGCCCTCAATGGCCGTTGACTGCACCTTCATGGAAATTTACTGTCCTTGCTTCGCGTAGTTGGCTTCGACTTCTTCCTTGCCTGGGCGCCACCAGTCCTCGTGGGCGCGGTACCACTCAATGGTGGCAGCCAAGCCCTCGCGCAGATCCGTGTAGCGCGGGCTCCAGCCCAGCTCGCGGCGCAGTTTGCTGGCATCCATGGCGTAGCGCTGATCATGGCCCGGGCGGTCCGCCACGTGGATGTAGTTCGCGCGGCCGTCGTCAGTAGCACCCAACAGCTCACAGATCATCTCGATGACCTGGCGGTTATTCGTATCCTCCTGGTCGGCACCGATGTTATAGGTCTCACCGATGCGCCCGCGGTCCAGGATGGCAAGCACCGCCTCGTTGTGATCATCCACGTGAATCCAATCCCGCACCTGCTCGCCCGTGCCATAAAGCTTGGCGGGCTGGCCCAGAAGCAGGTTGGTGATTTGCCGCGGAATGAACTTCTCAATGTGCTGGTAGGGGCCGTAATTATTGGAGCAATTCGAAATGGTTGCCCGCAGCCCAAAACTGCGCACCCATGCGCGCACCAGGTGATCCGAACCGGCCTTCGTGGCCGAATAGGGCGAAGAGGGGTTGTACGGAGTCTCCTCGGTGAAGTAGGTATCGGCGCCAATCTCCAAGTCACCAAAAACCTCATCGGTGGAAACGTGGTGGAGGCGCACATCGTGGCGGCGGCAGGCTTCCAACAACACGAAGGTTCCCATGACGTTGGTGTGGAGGAAGGGAGAAGGATCCCGCAAAGAGTTGTCATTGTGGGATTCCGCGGCGAAGTGCACCACGGTATCGGCCTGGGTCACGAGCTTGTCGACGACCCCCTCATCCGCCACGTCTCCCACCACCAAGGTGGCGTCCACGCCGTCAAGGTTGGCGCGGTTGCCCGCGTAGGTGAGCTTGTCCAAGACGGTGATGTCTACGTCGGGCCGTTGCTGGGCTACGAGCCTCACGAAGTTTGCACCAATAAAGCCGGCACCGCCGGTAACAAGCATCCTGCGCATGGTGAACAAGTCTAGACCGGGAACTTGGGCAGCGCGGTGTGGTTGAGCCACTCGTCCAACAAAGCATCGACCGCAGAAGGATCTGTCGCTTCCTTCTTCACACGGCTGATGAGATCCTCCGGGGTGACCACGGAGTGCTGGGATGCGGTGAGGTAATCCCGGACCGTGCGGAAGAAGACCTCATCGCCCACGAGGCGGCGAAGTGCGTGAACAGTCAGCGCGCCGCGCTTGTAGACGCGGTCATCGAACATGTCGCGCGTGCCCGGATCACCGAGCACGATGTCCTGCTTCTTGCGTGCGAGCACTTGATAGTGCGAACGCGCCGATTCATGCACCGGGCGGCCATGCGCGTGCTCGAACCACAGCCACTCGCAGTAGCAGGCAAAACCTTCGTTGAGCCAGATATCCTTCCACTCACTAAGGCCCACGGAGTTGCCGAACCACTGGTGGGACAGCTCGTGGGCGATGAGTCGCTCAAAGAGGTGGTCGCCCTTGACGTGGTTGGATCCGAAAATGGACAGGCCTTGGGCCTCCAGCGGGATCTCCAGCTCATCATCGGTGATGACCACTTGGTAGTCGGGGAAAGGGTAGTGGCCGAAGAGAGAGGAATAGAAGTCCAGCATTTCCTGCTGTTGGGCGAACTCTTCGAGGACTACCTGCTTAAGGCGAGCCGGCGCCCAAGCGCGCACGTCTCGGCCCAAGTCAATCTCTGAGTATTCGCCGATCTGCACCGTGGCGAGGTACGTGGCCATGGGGTGCTTGACGCGGTAATGCCAGCGCGTCATGGAACCGCCTGCGCTGCGGCGGGAGACCAGCTTGCCGTTGGAAATCACCACGAAAGGATCGTCAGCGGTGATGCGAATATCGTAGGTGGCCTTTTCCGACGGGGTGTCATCGCAGGGGAACCAGCTGGGTGCACCGTTGGGTTGGCTGGCCACCAGGGAGCCGGAATCTGTTTCCTCCCAGCCGATTTCGCCCCACGGCGTGCGCAGTGGCCGCGGCGAGCCGCCATAGCGAATGTGCAGCTCAAACTCTTGGTTCTCCACGATGGTGTCGGCAAAAGTCAGCCGCAGTTTGCCGGCGGACAGGCGAAACTTGGCCACGCGGGGTGCGTGTTTCGCCGTGATGCGGCGAGCCACCATGGCGCCGCCGAGGTCAAGCGTGAGTTTGTCAAAGTCCTCCAGTGCGCGAATGTGGAGGATGGCTTCGCCCTGCAGCATGTTGGGCTCCACGCGGTAGGTCAGGTCCAAGTCATAGTGGGTGACCTCGAAGCCGAGGTTGAAATCCACCCTCGTGTAGCTATCCCGAGTAAGTGCAGCGCGGTCGCGAGCGGCGGAGATATGCGAAAGGGCGGTAGAAAGCAGCTTCATAATGCCGCTATCCTACCGCCCTGTCCGGGTTATCCGAAGCCAGGGGAGCGAGCACGCCGCGCCAGACCGTGGGGCGACACGCTCCGCTCACTTTTTAGGAGTTGAAGGCTTCCTCAAAGGTGGGCCAGGACTTCACCAGGTCCTCGCGCCAGCCCGGCCAAGAGTGCGTGCCCACGTTGCGGAAGTTGTAGGTGGCCGGAATGTTCTGCTTATCCAGCTTGGCCTTGAGCATGTGGGTGCAGTGGTTGACCGCGGCCTCGATGATGCCGCCCTCAACCTGCAGCTGTGCCGAACCCGCGTAGGCGGCCAGCGGGCTGTAGCCCTTGTTCATGTAGTAGGACGGGGTATCCTGCTCACCCGCGAGGCCCGATGCGGAGGAAATGTACAGCTTGGTGCCGCGCAGTTTCTCGGAGTTCATCAGGGCATCGTTGTAGCGGTTGTATTCAGAGCCCATCGGGCCCCACATCTGTTCCGGTTCTCCGCCGCCGCGGTTCACGGTGACGCGCAGGAACTGGTACTCCGTGGGGTAGGCGGTTGCGGCGCAGCCGGCGAAGGAACCAACTGCGTCATAGAAACCCTGGTTGTGCTGCGCCAGCAGCAGGGAAGACGTTGCGGACATGGACATGCCGGCAACGGCGCGCTTGTTGCTTGCGTTCAGGCGAGACTCCAGCGGGTCAGGCAGCTCCTTGGTCAGGAAGGTCTCCCACTTCTGTGGGCCCTTGAGGTACTTGCCGTTGGGCTCCTCCAGCCAGTCGGTGTAGTAGGAGAAAGCACCTGCCTGCGGAACGACAACGTTGACGTCCTTGTCCGCGTAGAAGTCCACGGCATCGGACATGTACAGCCAATCGGAGTCCTGCTCCGCGGAACCGGCGCCGTTGAGCAGGTACACGGTCGGGCGGTCCGGGTTCTTAGCAGGGATAACAGCCAGCGGAATCGCGCGGCCGTTCATGGCCGGTGACGTAGCCTCCAGCTTGAGAACGCGGGCGTCATCTTTGAAGTGCTCGTACCACTTCTGGCTCTGCACCTCCGGGGTGACGTTCAAGTCCGAGATGGTGGACAGCGGCGTGTCACCCGCAACCTGCTGCGGGGTGATGGTGGCCGCACCCGCAACGGGGCTGATAAGCGCGGCAGCGCAGAGCGCGCCGGCGGCGAGGAGAGAGCTAAGACGCTTCATTACGTTCCTTATTTAACAATCAATATGGCGAGTTGAGCTTACTGTTCGATGGCCTCAGGGGCTACTGGCCGGGAGTCGGCCGGGGTCTTGGGATCGTTCTCGGCCTCTTCCATATTCTGCTTATCGGCATCCTCAGCTTTGGCGTTAGCGTCCGTGTTCACCGCGCTTTCCGACGCCCGCGTGGAGACCGGCTCCACCGGCAGACCAAAGGCACGAGCGAAGGTGGGCCAGGAGGAGTTGATGTCATCGAACCAGCCCGGCCAGGAGTGGGTACCGGTATTGCGCAGGTTGAAATCCGCTTTGACACCTTCGCGCTGCAGTTTTGCCTGCAGGTCGTGGGTGCACGCATTCATCGCTGCCTCGATGACGCCGCCTTCCACCACCAGGGTGGAGGAGGACTTCAAGGCTCCGGCCAGGCCTTGCTTTTCAATCCTGGACGAACCCAAATCGTTCATTCCGGCAAACCCCGAGTTAGCGGAGACGTAGACCTGGGAATTACCCATGTTGTTCTTTGTGGCGTTGATGAGTCCATCGTTGTAGCGGTTGTAGTCACCGCCCATCGGTCCCCACATCTGCTCGGTGCTTCCACCGCCACGATTCACGGTCAGCTGCGTGTAGAAGTTCGGCAGTGGAGTCGAGGTGGCCGCACAGCCAGAGAAGGACCCGATAGCGTCATAGAAGTTGGGGTTGTGCTGGGCCAAGACGAGCGATGAGGTAGCAGACATGGACATGCCTGCGATGCCGCGCTTGCCGTTGGCGTTGATGTGCTTCTCCAGCGGTCCCGGTAGCTCCTTGGTGAGGAAGGTCTCCCACTTCTGCGGGCCCTTGAGGTAGCTGCGGTCCGGGCTGGTAACCCAGTCGGTGTAGTAGGAGAATGCGCCTGCCTGCGGGATGACGACGTTGACGTTTCGGTCACCGTAGTAGTCATCGAGTTCTTGGGTGCCCTCCTTGTTGGGATCCAAGTCTTCGCGCGTGGTGGCTATCAGCCAGTCCATGCCCTGCTCGGCACCGCCAGCACCGTTGAGTAGATAAAGGGTGGGGCGGGAAGAATCAAAGGTGCCGTCTGGGGTAATTACTGCAAGAGGGACGGTGCGGTCCATCGCTGGTGCGGTGGCATTGAGGGCCTTGACGCTCTGACGGTAGTCCGGGTATTTCAGGACGTAGCCCATCCACTGCTTGCTGTCCGGGATCTCATTGACGTCAACGTCCTTAAAAGTGACGTTCTTACCAATGGCGTCTTCATATTCTTGGCGGGAGGGCGACGGGTTTCCGGCGGAGTCCTTGGGCAGGTACTTTTCAATCTCCCCGTAGATGTCGAGCTCGGAAATGGTGGACGGTGTGGCATCACCGCGGATTTGTTCCGGGGTGACCTCGGATGCGCCCGCGGTAGGGGATGCTACGGCGCCAAGTGCTAGGGCAGTGGCTGCCGCAAGCGTCGTGAGAGAGCGCGCAATCTTCATAGAATCTCGCTTTCTAAGTGATGAGCGGAAATGTAGGGGCAAGTGTAAAAGATGCTCCGGACACGCCACCCATGAGATGGGCAATAGTGCTGGTAGATGGGAATTTCAGCACCCCAAGATAAGGGTAACGTGTTTAAACATACCAAGATATTAAAGTTAATGGTGGTATTGAAGTGGAAACCGTGTCATAATCTTTCCGTGCGTTAACGTGGGCTATGTAACGCAATGTCCGGCCTATTCGTTAGTCGAACCAGATGCGGAGACCGTTACTGCGGCGGCCGTCCTGCAAGGCAGAAGGTGGCAGTGCCGCATAGTGACATCGCACGAGGCCGTGAAGGCTGCTTGAAGACCAACAGAAAGAAGAAGAATGAACCTCTTTGACACCATCCTCGTTTCCATCAACCAGGTGCTGGGCCAGTTCGCTCACTCCGGCTCCTCTACTTCCTCCAAGATCGCCCTGGATTGGGGTCTTTACTAAACAGCTGCGGGGCGTGCGGCCCCACGTTTCTCTCCCCCTAATCGCCCCCTCGGGTGGTTGGGGGTTATTTTGTGCGTTGTGTGCCCTCTACGCATCAGTGCACTGTGGCTTGCGTATCAGGAATGTTATGGACTGATATGAGAGCACAGCATGGGGGTGGTGGGACAGCGGGCACAAAGTTACGTATCCTATAGGGCGTGACTAATGAACATTTTGACGTTGTAGTACTCGGCGCGGGCCCCGGCGGCTACGTGTCCGCCATCCGCGCTGCCCAGCTGGGCAAGAAGGTTGCCGTTATTGAGAAGCAGTACTGGGGCGGTGTTTGCCTCAACGTGGGCTGCATCCCGTCCAAGGCTCTTCTTAAGAACGCTGAAGTTGCACACACCTTCAACCATGAGGCGAAGGCCTTTGGTATTTCCGGCGATGTTTCCTTCGACTTCGGTGTTGCGCACAAGCGCTCCCGCAAGGTCTCGGAGGGCATCGTCAAGGGCGTGCACTACCTGATGAAGAAGAACAAGATTACGGAGATCAATGGCCTCGGCTCCTTCAAGGACGCCAAGACCATCGAGATTACCGAGGGCGATGACAAGGGTAAGACCGTTACCTTTGACAACTGCATTATCGCCACCGGCTCCGTCGTCCGTTCCCTTCCGGGCGTGGAAATCGGCGGCAACATCGTGTCCTTCGAGGAGCAGATCCTCAGCGATGAGGCCCCGGATTCCATGGTCATCGTTGGCGCAGGCGCCATCGGTATGGAGTTTGCGTACGTTCTGGCCAACTATGGCGTAGACGTGACCATCGTGGAGTTCATGGACCGCGTCCTTCCGAACGAGGACAAGGATGTATCCAAGGCTATCGCCAAGGAATACAAGAAGCTTGGTGTGAAGCTCCTGACTGGTTACAAGACCACCGCCATCACGGATAACGGTGACAATGTCACCGTTGAGGTCGAGTCCAAGGACGGCTCCAAGACCGATACGCTGACCGTGGATCGCTGCATGGTCTCCATCGGCTTCGCCCCGCGCACCGAGGGCTACGGCCTGGAGAACACCGGTGTCGAGCTCACTGAGCGCGGCGCCATCGCTATTGATGACTACATGCGCACCAACGTTGAGGGCATTTACGCCATTGGTGACGTCACCGCGAAGCTGCAGCTCGCTCACGTGGCTGAGGCGCAGGGCGTTGTGGCTGCTGAGGTCATCGCCGGCGCTGAGACCCAGCTGCTGGGTGACTACATGAACATGCCGCGCGCCACCTTCTGCAACCCGCAGGTGGCCTCCTTCGGCTACACCGAGGAGCAGGCTCGTGAGAAGTTCGCTGACCGCGACATCAAGGTTGCTACCTTCCCGTTCTCCGCTAACGGTAAGGCAGCTGGTCTGAATGAGACCGCGGGCTTCGTCAAGCTCATCGCCGACGGCGAGTTTGGTGAGCTCATTGGTGGTCACATGGTGGGCTCGAACGTGTCCGAGCTGCTGCCGGAGCTGACCCTGGCGCAGCGCTTCGATCTCACTGCAGAGGAGATCGGACGCAACGTTCACACTCACCCGACGCTGTCTGAGGCTATGAAGGAAGCAGCCGAGGGCATCGGCGGCCACATGATTAACCTCTAAGAACTAAAACAAGAACACTCCCCCTCATCCCATCGACGTGAATCGGTGGCGGTGAGGGGGAGTGTTGGTTTTAGCGCCGAAGCGCGACTGGCCTTAGCCGAAGAGCTTGGAAGACAGTGCGAACGGTGCGTTGACGATCGTCAGCACGAGCTTCTGGATCTGGCCAAGGAAGTTCTCGCCAAAGCTGGACATAATAATAATCCTTTCTGTTGGTGATTATCGGTCGCTGACCATGATAGAACAACCGAGTCGGGAAAATCCATCAGATTTGGCAATGAAAACCATGGGGTGGGGCTTGTAGGACAATGTATAGCGCCGAGGGTTTGGGTCATAATTCCAGCTCATCGCACTAAGTAGGCCCCTTTCTTGCTTCAGTATCTTTCTTCGGAGGCTTTCGCTCGATGGAGAGTGCTCCCCAGCTTTTAAGATTCATCTGCGTTAACGGCGTAAAGATGGATGATTTAAAACCTGTGCGATTACGCCGTTAACTAGCTTTAGTTAATAGGGTGCCACTGCAGAGCGGTGGGCGTCGACGACAAGCTGTTCGTTAATGGCGGGAAATGCCCGCTGGGAGCAATTCTGGCGCGGGCAGGTGCGGCAGCCGGCGCCAATGGGAGTGGCGGCGGAAAGGGCATTGAGGTCTAGCCCCTGGGCGTACACGGTGCGATTAGCATGGCGTGCCTCGCAGCCCAGACCGATGGAAAAGAGCTTGTTCGTATCCCCAAAACGGCCTTGTGGGTAGCTCACCGTTCGTGAGATCCATAGGTAATTGCGCCCATCTGGCATCTGCGCCAACTGGCGGGAAATGGTGTTGGGGTGTGAGAAGGACTCGTACACATTCCATAGGGGGCAGGTGCCGCCGGAGTTGGAGAAGTGCACGCCGGTGGCGGATTGGCGTTTGGACATGTTGCCGGCGCGGTCAACGCGCACGAAGGTAAAGGGGATGCCGCGCTTGTTGGGGCGCTGCAGCGTGGAGAGGCGGGAGGCAATCGTCTCGTAGCCCACTCCGAAGACATTGCAGAGGTATTCCACGTCGTACCCCGACTGTTCGGCTTCGCTATGGATGAGGCCATACGGGAGGAGCGTGGCCGCAGCGTAATAATTGGCGATACCCCGCTTGGCCAAGTTGATGGAGGCCTCTGAAGTAAACGGTTCTTCCTCCACGAGCTCGTCGAAAAGCGCGCCCGCTTCGAGGAAGCCAAGCTCAGCTGCCATGCGGAAGGCGCGCTGGCCGACGCTCAGCCGGCTGGCAAGGCGAAGGGTCCCGCTGTCCTTGTCGAAGCGGTGCAGCGTGCCATCCATGCGATCGGTGGTGAGGATCTCCACGCCGTGCTGGGTGGTGAGTCTGTCGTCCAGAGCCTGTTCGATGTCGCGGATGTGGAAGGGGACGACGTCGAGCTCCGCGGAGATCGCCTCTGCATGCTGATCTAACTCATCGAGATAATTCTGGCGGGCATAGAAGAAATCCCGAACCTCATCGTGCGGCATGGACAGCGCCTGGTTGCCGTCGGAGCGGCGGGTATCGGTGGCGAGGGAAAGCTTGTCGCGGATATTGCGGTAGCGGCGGTGAATGTCGACGAGCGTGCGCGCAACGGTGGGGTGGTTGTAAACCAGTTCGGACAATTCCTGTAATTCCACGGGGGAGGGGCAGATTTCTTGGTCCTGGACGACATCTTGAATCTCGGCGAGTAGCCGCGAGTCATCGTCACGGGAAAAGAAAGTGGCATCCACACCAAATGCTTCAGTAATCCTAAGCAAGACCGGAACGGTGAGGGGGCGTACGTCATGTTCAATCTGATTAACGTAACTAGCGGAAAGCCCCAGCGTAGCGGCGAGGGAGGCTTGGCTGAGATCACGTTCGCGGCGCAGCTGGCGCAGGCGCGAACCTACGTATGTCTTGCTCATGTGAGCTAGGTTACCTAGTGCCTTTCGGTCATAACAATAGTTTTGCAAGGAATGTGTGAAGCATTTTAACTTCGCTGCGAAGTGGGGGTGTTAGCGGGGCGTGAAGGGGCGGTGAGGGGTGTGTACCAAGCGAAAGTTTGACACCTAAAGGGGTAGGGTCGTCACTCGAGTCACACCCTGTGACAAAAGTCTCAACCGCGAAATGTTTTCGCAAGGTTAATATTGCGTAAAGCGAAGTGATCAAGGTAGACCGGCATAAGTCGGGGGACACTTAAGGCAACCCTTGCCTTAACTCATTTCTGTCAGGGGCCTGTAGGTGGGGGAGGGGGCGTTAAAAGCAAAGGGATAAGTAGTGGTCAGCGCGCAGTCCTGCGTAAGGTAAGGGCGACAATGGAGGTGTCATGTCTGTAAAAAATCCTGACCGTGAAGCCCTTGCTCACGGCCGCATTACTAATGAAACGATTCGTCCTAAGCCAGGAATTCCGTCCTGGGCTTTGAAACTGACGATGGCAATTACCGGTCTGTTCTTCGCGCTGTTCGTTGTAGGACACATGGCCGGCAACTTGAAGCTCTACCTGCCGGCCCACAATGGCGAGGAAGCCATCGATGCCTACGGCGCATTCCTGCGCAGCATGGGTGATCCGCTGATTCCGAGCGGGCACCTTCTGTGGATCATCCGCATCGTCTTGCTGGCGTGCGTGATCGCCCACATTTACGGCGCCTTTGCGCTGACCGCTCGCTCCAAGGCATCCCGCGGTAAGTTCAAGCGCACCAACCTGATGGGCGGCATGGATTCCTTCGCAACGAAGACCATGCTGGTGACCGGCGTCGTGCTGCTCCTGTTCATCGTCTTCCACATCTTGGACCTGACGATGGGTGTTCAGCCGATCGCTCCGGAGGCTTTCGCTCATGGCGAAGTGAAGGCCAACATGATCGCTACCTTCTCCCGCTGGCCGGTGACCATCATTTACATCGTTGCCATGCTCTGCCTCTTCCTGCACCTGACCCACGGCATCCGCCTTGCGGCTTCCGACCTGGGCATTACCGGTGCTAAGTGGCGCGAGGTCTTTGTCATCCTGGCGTACATCGTCCCGGCCGTCGTGTGCCTGGCAAACATCGTTATGCCGTTGTCCGTCGCCCTGGGCTGGGTCAGCTAAAGGAGTTTTGAACCCATGACTAACGCGAATACTGAACTCAAGCGCGAGCACCCGAACTTCTCGCACCCGCAGTCCATCGTCCCGGGTGTCAAGCCGGGCCGCATCCTGGAGTCCCACGAGCCGCACGGCGTCCCGATGAAGGACATGTGGAGCTACCAGAAGGACCACATGGAGCTGGTCTCCCCGCTGAACCGCCGCAAGTTCGAAATCATCGTCGTCGGTACCGGCCTGGCTGCTGGTTCCGCTGCGGCTGCCCTCGGCGAGTTGGGATACAAGGTGAAGGTCTTCACCTACCACGATTCCCCGCGTCGCGCGCACTCCATTGCTGCGCAGGGTGGTGTGAACTCTTCCCGCCACAAGAAGGTGGATAACGACTCCGCCTACCGCCACACCAAGGACACCGTCAAGGGCGGCGACTACCGCTGCCGCGAGTCCGACTGCTGGCGCCTGGCTTATGAGTCCATCCGCGTCATCGACCACATGAACGCCATCGGCGCTCCGTTCGCTCGCGAGTACGGCGGCACCCTGGCTACCCGTTCCTTCGGTGGCGTGCAGGTCTCCCGCACCTACTACACCCGTGGTCAAACAGGCCAGCAGCTGCAGCTGTCCACCACTTCTGCGCTGTACCGCCAGATTGGCCTGGGCAACGTGGAGCTCTTCGCTCACCACGATATGCAGGACGTCATCACCTACAACGACAACGGCACCAAGCGTGCCGGCGGCATTGTGACCCGTAACCTCATCACCGGCGAGCTCAAGGCCTTCACCGGCCACGCAGTCATCCTCGGTACCGGCGGTTACGGCAACGTCTACCACATGTCCACGCTGGCTAAGAACTCCAACGCTGGCGCCATGATGCGTGCGTACGAGGCTGGTGCTTACCTGGCTTCCCCGGCATTCATCCAGTTCCACCCGACCGGCCTGCCGGTCAATTCCGAGTGGCAGTCCAAGACCATCCTCATGTCTGAGTCGCTGCGTAACGACGGCCGCATCTGGTCTCCGATCAAGGAGGGCGATGACCGTCCTGCTAACGAGATTCCGGAAGAGGAGCGCGACTACTTCCTAGAGCGCCGCTACCCGGCCTTCGGTAACCTCGTCCCGCGTGACGTGGCTTCCCGTGCCATTTCCCAGCAGATCAACAAGGGTCTGGGCGTTGGTCCGCTGCACAACTCCGTGTACCTGGACTTCCGCGACGCCATCGAGCGTCTGGGCAAGGACAAGATCCGCGAGCGTTACTCCAACCTCATCGAGATGTACGAAGAGGCCATCGGTGAGTCCGCCTACGAGACCCCGATGCGTATCGCTCCGACCTGCCACTTCACCATGGGTGGCCTGTGGACGGACTTCAACGAGATGACCGCCATCGACGGCCTCTTCGCCGCCGGTGAGTGCTCCTGGACCTACCACGGTGCGAACCGCCTGGGTGCTAACTCCCTGCTGTCCGCTTCCGTTGATGGCTGGTTCACCCTGCCGTTCACTATCCCGAACTACCTGGCTCACCACCTGGGTGAGGCCAAGCTGGCCGAGGATTCCGCCGAGGCTAACGACGCCGTTGCTCGCGCACAGGCTCGCATCGACCGCCTCATGTCCATCCAGGGCGAGGATCCGCACGGCCCGGCGTACTACCACCGCCAGCTGGGTGACATCCTCTACTGGGGCTGTGGTGTGTCCCGTAATGTCGAGGACCTCAAGGTTGCCATCGAGAAGGTCCGCGCACTGCGCAAGGACTTCTGGGCTAACGTCCGCATCACTGGTGACGCTAACGACATGAACCAGGTCCTCGAGTATGGTCTGCGCGTTGCTGACTACATCGACCTGGGTGAGCTCATGTGTATTGACGCCCTTGACCGCGACGAGTCCTGTGGTGCTCACTTCCGCGAGGACCACCTCTCCGAGGACGGCGAGGCCGAGCGCGATGACGAGAACTGGTGCTTCGTTTCCGCATGGGAGCCGGGCGCTGCTGAGGGCGAGTTCATCCGCCACGCTGAGCCGCTGTACTTTGATTCGATCCCGCTGATGACAAGGAACTACAAGTAATGAAACTGACACTTGAGATCTGGCGTCAAGCCGGACCGACGCAAGAAGGCAAGTTCGAAACCGTGCAGGTTGACGACGCCGCCGAGCAGATGTCCATTCTGGAGCTGCTCGACCACGTCAACGACGGCCTCATTGAGGCCGGCACCGAGCCGTTCGCATTCGCTTCCGACTGCCGTGAGGGCATCTGTGGTACCTGTGGCCTCCTGGTCAACGGTCGCCCGCATGGCCCGGGTCAGAACACCCCGGCCTGCCAGCAGCGCCTGTTCCAGTTCAAGGATGGCGACACCATCAAGCTGGAGCCTTTCCGCTCCGCTGCCTACCCGGTCATCAAGGACATGATCGTGGACCGCGCCAAGCTGGACCACGTCATGGAGCAGGGCGGCTACGTGTCCATGGATGCGGGTACCGCTCCGGACGCTGACACCCTGCACGTCAACCACGAGACCTCCGAGTACGCCCTGGATCACGCCGCCTGCATCGGCTGCGGTGCCTGCGTGGCATCCTGCCCGAACGGTGCTGCTCACCTGTTCACCGGCGCCAAGCTGGTTCACCTCTCCCTCATGCCGCTGGGCAAGGAAGAGCGTGGACGCCGCGCACGCAACATGGTGGACGATCTGGAGCAGAACTTCGGCCACTGCTCGCTCTACGGCGAGTGCGCCGACGTCTGCCCGGCTGGTGTGCCGCTGACCGCGGTTTCCGCGGTTACCCGCGAACGTGCACGTGCTGCTTTCCGCGGCAAGGACGACTAAGCTATAGTCATTCACAGGATTAACAGGAACGAGAGAAAGTTTCAGCCATGAGCGACCTCAACCCGGCAGTTGCTGATCACCACAGCGAGACCTACCCGGAGTTCTCCGGTAAGATTCAGGACTCCTACATCGAGGGATATGACCCCGTTTCTTACAGTGCACCGCACTCTTCTTTGCTGCGCACCTCCACCTGGGTGGGCATGGGCTTGGTTCTCTCGATCCTGCCGGCGCTGGGCATCCTGATCTGGGGCTTCGGCACCAAGCTGTACCCGCAGGGCACCGCCGGTGCTGACTACCAGATCAACCTGATTGTGGGCGCCATCGCCAGCGTCGTCGTAGCCATCCTGGCTATCGTCTCCGTCAAGTATGGCCGCCGCTACTACCGCCAGTACCGCAAGGAAACCGGCCGCATCAACTAGGCACCTCCTAGGCCGTTGAACGCCTAAGTTTCTGTACTGACACCACCACAACCCCCACCTCCAAACACACATGGGAGACCATGTGAGGAGGCGGGGGTTGTTGGCGTTTGGGGTGGGTGCTGGGCGGGCGGAGAGGGGGAGCGGGCGCTTGGCGACGCCCCTACGGTGCCATACGCGTGAATGGCGCCGCAGGGAGCGACGCGAACACTAACCTGACTTGGCTCAAATTAGTGCCGAAGGGTTGGGGTGGTGATGGTGTTGACGAGGGTTTGGATTTCCGGGGGTAGTGGTACTGCGGCGTGGATGGTTTCGCCGCCAACGACGAGTTGAAAGCTGCGGTATTTCTTGAGTGTTCTCACGAGGCGTTTGATGGATTGACCACTGCGGGTCTCCATCAGGTGGGCCACGGCTAGGGCTGCGATGACGATGTTGAGGTGGGCTGTGATCGAGTCTTGTTTCCTGGCGTAGATTGGGCGTGCTTTCAGGTCTGATTTCGACATCCGAAACGACTTTTCAATGTTGAATAGCCTGCGGTAATGCCCGATAACCTCACTAGCGGGAAGAGTAGTCAGGTCGGTTTCATAGCCTTTAATTCCGGCTAGGGCTCGGTGTTTGGCGGCAAGAGCGTAGTTGACCTTCTTGTTTGGGGCGGAAAGATCGATATAGCGGTTGCGCTTGATTGCGATATCGCCGTCAACAGCGCGTTTGGCTTTCGCTATTTGCTTGCCGATTCCGCGCAGGCTGCGTCTAGCCCGAACATGGGAGTGCTGAGGTTACCCTCGTTTAGTGGACACC
>NZ_KV819491.1:0-14170 GCF_001815175.1 Corynebacterium sp. HMSC034H07 | reverse complement strand
AATCAACGCACTCTAAAACCGGAAGGGCCCCTAAACCCCAATCCCAAACACACGCTGAAGCGGAAGCCACCGGGTGGCTCCCGCAACATCGGCGATCCCTACTTAGGAGCCAGCGCCACCTAAAATTTTGGTCACCAGGTTTAGGCGCGTGCTGGCGCCGAAGATGGTGATGAGGCGCGAGACGTGCTTCTTCACGGCCGATTCCGAATAGTGGGTGGCGGCGGCGATCTCTGAATTGGAGTTGCCGGCGAGGAGGAGTTTGAGGACGGCTATTTCGGCGTCGTGAAGCTCGTGGCTCTCAATGGCGGCGGCGACGGGATCGCGTGGGGTGGCGGGCTCACCGATGTAGTCGACCAAACGGTGCATGGCGGCGGGCGCCACGACGGTGCCACCTTCCACAGCGGCGCGAACCGCCTCAATGATGGAGCGCGGGCGTTGGTTCTTCAAGATATAACCCGCGCCGCCCGCCCGCAGGATCTTCAGCATCGTGTCATCCGAGTCGAAGGCGGTCACCGCCAAAAACGTCGGGGGATTCGGTCCAGAATTAAGGTGCTTGAGCAGCGTAATGCCGTCCATGTGTGGCATGTGAATATCGGCGAGGACGAGGTCCGGATTGACTTCTTCAATCTGCGCTAAGCAATCCGCACCATTGGTTGCCTCACCGACCACCGTGATGTCTTCGGTGGTCTGGAAATAGACGCGGAGCGTCGAGCGAACGAGCTCATCATCATCAACGAGGAAAACCCGAATGCTCATGGAGAAACAGTTTAGCCGCACCACCAGCGCTGGGGGCTGGTGGAGCAACGGAAGTGGTCGGCGAATTCGCTCGCGTACGACCTGTAGAAGGTGAATCCGGTGGACTCAGTGCTCTCAGTTGCGGTGGTTGCAGCGGTAGCTTCAACAGGAGTCTCAGCAGCGCTGGCAATTGGTGCCGAGAACAGCGCGAGTGCTGCGGCGGCAACGGCGAGGGAAGTACGCATGTCGAACCTTTTAAAATCTAAGAAATAGCGGACTATCGGGCAATCTTACTATATTTTCCTTAGGCAGGCGGCCGGAAGAGAAAGGCGTGTGACCCAGAGATTGCCTTCTTTGCCGCTGCCGAAGCTGCCGTGCATCCTGCGAACACGGCGGGCGATTTCCCCCAAGCCCAGATTCGTCGTCATGTACTGGCGTGATTGTTGCGCCGCAATCTCGGAAGTGATCACGAGGTCGATGGATTTGGAGCTGCCGGTGGCCTCGATGCTCACACGGGATTCAGGGCGAGCGTACTTGAGGATGTTAATGGCGAGTTCAGAGAACACGAGGGAGAGCTTTTCCGGTAGCGCGAGCTCACCGTTCTTGCCTACATTGATCTGTGCTTCGCAGTGGAAGCCGTGGCTGCTCAGGAAGCTAACCATGGTGTCGAGGTCTTCTTCCAAGGACTTAACTCCCTGAGTCACGCTCTCATTCTTCATCACGCGCAATAGATCACGGACCTCGCCCATGGCCCGGCGGGCGTCGTTAGCAATCGCTTCCGCGGAGTCAGCCGCGGAAGGGTCCGTTTGGGTCAGCGCCAAGGTTTCGGAGCGCATGACCACGGAGGTTAGCGTCGCAGCCACCGAATCATGAAGGGCGGTCATCAGCGCCTCGCGTTGCTCGGCGGCGCGCTGTTCGGCGGCAAGACGCTGGTCCCGGTTTTTGCGCAGCGCGGCCCCAATGACGATGGCTACCGCATACAAGATGAGAGGCAGCGACAGGTTCAAGGGATCGAAATCCGGAAGATAGTTGTTCGCAGGATCCGTCGTGACGAGGTAGGTGTACGCCACCGCTGGAAGGACCGCCCACAGCCAGCGCGTGCGAAACGCCACGATGCCCACGATGACGGGGCTCCACGCCAAGAGCAGGAAAGACCGCCACTCCGAGAGCCACACCGTCAGCGCAAAAAGCGCACCGTATCCGCAGGCCGCCACAAGAGGGTAGCGGAGGGCCAGCGGCGTCAGCGTGACACCGAGGCCGGCGAGTACGAGTGCGCCAGGGGTGAGGAAGCTTTTGTCCACCGTGACGGTGAGCATCACCAGAATGATGCAGCCGACACCGGCGATGCTATAGAACCTCGAGGAGTTCATTGGCGGCGATGAAAACTAACGCCAGCCCATCGTCATCAACAGGCCGATGATGGCCAGGCCGAAGCCGATGCCGTAGTTCCACGGGCCCAGCTCCTGCATGAACGGAATGGACTCGCCCGCCAGGTAGTTCACGACCAGCCAGAGCAGGCCGAGGAGCATGAGGCCCAGCATGATGGCGATGTACCACTTCGGGGTGCCCTCAGAGTTGATCTTGACCGGGGTGCGGTTAGTAGCAGAGCTGGAGGACTGCGGGAGTGCGGAGCCCTCCGTCGTGATCTTGGACTTTGGCATTGTTACACCTTCACGAAGAATAGGGGGGTTAATCTGTGGAATACCTTAGCAGCTGCGGCAATTAGAGCTACTGCGGCAGCAGCGCCGCAGGGTCAAACTCCCAGAACCGGACGTGGATGGTCGCATCCTTGCGGATGACATCGCCGCGGCTTGCCGACGCCCACCCAATCTTGTCGCTGTCGATCGGGTTAGACGTTGGGATGCGCTCGCCCACGTCGAGGGAGCCAGACCAGCCCTTGGCGCGCAGCGCGGATTCGGCTTCCTGCTGGGTGGAATGCGTCAGGTCCGGTGCCTGGATGAGCATCGCGTTCGAGACCTCCAGGGTGACCTGGCTGCCCTTGGGCAGCTTCTGGCCCTTCTCGACGACCCTGAGCACCTGGTTTTCCGGAAGCTCAGAGTCCACCGAGTTCACGTTGACGTCAAAGTCCATGGAGGACAGCATCTCGACCGCGCGGTCACGATCCATGCCGCTGACATCCGGGACGCTAACTTCCTTCTGACCCTTGGAGACGGTGATCCGCACCTTCGAGCCCTTGGACAGCTGCGTACCGCCCGCCGGGTTCTGGGAAATGATCTCGCCCGCGGGGGCCTCATCATTCACCTGCTCGACGTCGGTGTGGAGCTCTAGCTCGGCTTCCTCCAGCGCGGCGGTGGCTTCATCCAGCTTCATGCCGGTGAGATCCGGGACCTCGGTGACCTCCTTGCCGGAGGACACCGTCAGCGTGACCGAGGAGTTCTTCTGCAGCTCTGAGCCTTCCGCAGGGTTGATGCGGATGACCTTGCCGCGCGGTACATCGGGGCTGGCTTCCTCGTTGATGCTTACCAGCAGGCCAAGCTTCTCTAGTTCCTCCACGACTTCGTTGCGCGGGCGGTTGGCCACCTTCGGGATAGTCACCATGTTCGCGCGCTGGGCTGCTTCATGCTGCTCCTGCTCGCGCTCGCGGGCCTCTTGGCGGGAGCTATCCCAGAAGTCCCAGGCAAAATAACCAATGATGGCGACGAGAGAGGCCGCGAGCAGCGCCGCCAGCCACTTCAGACCGGAGCCGGACTCATCGTCTTCAGAGGGACGAGTCGAGGCCACCGGTGCGCGGTGCTGCGCGGCCACGGGTGCCACCATCGTGGTGGGGTGATCCTCATCGTTGACGTGGGAGCGTGCTGCCTCCGGCAGCTGGCCCTGGGCCAAACGCTCGAGGTCATCGCCCATCTCCCAAGCAGATTGGTAGCGGTCCGCAGGGTGCTTGGCCATCGCCGTGAGCACGACGGCGTCGACGCCGAGCCGCTGCCGTTCCGTCAGATCTTCAGTGATGAGCTCCGAGGGTGGTGCCGGATCCTCCTGCACATGCTGGTAAGCCACCGCAAAAGGTGTTTCACCTTCAAACGGCGTGCGGCCGGTAACCGTTTCATACATGACGCAGCCCAAAGCGTAGACGTCAGAGCGGGCGTCGGCAGGCTTGCCGCGGGCCTGTTCCGGCGAAAGGTACTGCGCGGTGCCGATGACAGCAGAGGTTTGCGTCATCGCCGACGTGGAATCATCCAGCGCGCGGGCGATGCCGAAGTCCATGACCTTCACCTGGCCGGTGTTGGTCAGCATAATGTTGGCCGGCTTGATATCGCGGTGGATAATCCCGGCCTCGTGGGAAGACTGCAAAGCATCCGCCACCGGTTTGAGCACGCGCGCGGCTTCTTCGACCGGCATGGGGCCATCCTCACGGACGATGTCGCGCAAGGTGCGGCCCTGCACGTATTCCATGACGATATAGGGAACCATCAGGCCTTCGACGTCCTTTTCACCCGTGTCGAAGACGGCAACGATGTTCGGGTGATTGAGCTTGCCGGAATTCTGGGCCTCGCGGCGGAAACGCTCGCGGAAGTTGACGTCGCGCGCCATGTCGGGGCGCAGCATCTTGATGGCGACGGTGCGCCCCAAAACGGAGTCCTCGGCTTCGTACACCTCGGACATGCCGCCGGTGCCGATGGACTGGCGGAGGTGGTACCGATCACTGACCATGGTGGGTTACTGGCCTCCCTGTAGTGCGGATTCTTCGGTGGGGTTGCTCTGTGAGTCTAGTTCGGGCGCGGGCGTTGGGCTGTCATTGACCTGCGGTTGCGTCTCCTCCGTAGGGAACTCGGGCGGCTCCTGATGGGTCGTGCGTTCCGTGGTCACCGGCGGGGCGGGGATGACCGAGTGCGTCGTGGTAACGGTGACCCGGGTCGGCTCCTCCTCGACGGTGGTGATCTCGACAGTCTCGGGGGTTTCCGTTTCCTCTTCCTCCGTGGTCTCCGGCACAACTGTCTCCGTCACGATGACCTCCGTCGGCGCTGGTGGTGGGGTCGGTGCCGTGTTCCCCCACATCCGGTAGGCCATGAGTCCGACGGCCACGAGGGCGGCGATGGCCACGGCGATGAGCAACCCGGTGCCGAAACCACCCTTCTTGTCGGGGCGCTCCTCCGGCTGCGGTGTAGAAGGCTGGACGGCTGGTCGCACCGTGGTGGGCTGCGCCATGTTGGCCAGCATTTCCGTCGAGGCGGAGGGTGAGGGTTCATCGGCGATGGGCGCGAGTGCTGCGGATTTGGGCTGCGGCGGGCGCTGGCCTTGGCGTACGGCCGAGATCGCATTGGTGAACTCGTTGCCATCAGCGAAGCGGGTGTTGGGGTCCTTGCGCAGGGCCATGCCGATCAGTTCCCGGGTGGGCGCGCTAATCGACGTCGACAAGGGCTCCGGCGCCTGACTAATGTGCGCCAGCGCCACCGATACCGAGGAATCACCGCTGAAGGGGCGCTTGCCGGCCAGCATCTCGTAGCCCACCACACCGAGTGAATAGACATCCGACGTTGGGCCGACCTCGTAGCCCTGGGCCTGCTCGGGGGAGACGTACTGGGCGGTGCCGACGACCATGCCGGTGCGGGTCAGCGGCACGGCGGCGGCGGCCTTGGCGATGCCAAAGTCGGTGATCTTGACCTGCCCGTTTTGGGTAATCATGAGGTTGCCGGGCTTGATATCGCGATGCACCAGGCCCATGTGGTGGATCACGGACAGGCCGTGGGAGGCCTGCTCCATGACGTCGAGCGCCAGCGTTTCCGGCAGCGCGCCCTCGCGAGCCAAGAGGTCTGCCAGGGATTCGCCGCGGATGTACTCCAGGGCCATGTAGCAGAAGGTGCGGCCGTTGTCCTCGAGCTCGCGGTAGTCGTAGGTGGCCACGACGTTCTCGGAATCAATGGACTCTGCCGCCTTGGCCTCGTTGCGGAAGCGCGAGAGAAACTCGTTGTTGTCCGAGAACTCGGGGCGCAGGACCTTGAGGGCGACTTCGCGGTCATTGTGGACATCATCCGCCAGCCACACCGTGGACATGCCGCCGTGGCCGACGATCCACTGCAGCTGGTAGTCCTCACCGATCAGTTCTTGGAGGTGCTTTTTGTTATCTGCACTATTCACTACTGCTCACCTCCGTATGCGCGCAGGATGGCACGGCCGATGGGCGCGGAGACCTGGCCACCGGTGGCATTTTGGCCAAGGTGCCCGCCGTCCTTGACCACGACGCCCACCGCGATGTCCTTGTCTGGGTCGAAGGCCACGTACCACGCGTGCGGGGCGAGGCCCTCACCGTGCTCGGCGGTGCCAGTCTTCGAGGCAAAACCGTTTCCGTCGTAGCCGAAGGTGCTGCGTTCGGAAGCGAACATGAGGTCCTTGATGGTGTTGGCTGTTTCTTCATCCACAGCTTCGGCGGCCTGACGTGGTGTGGTGGTGCGCAGCTCATTCATTTGGGCATCGGTGATGCGGTTGACCAGGTAGGGTTCCATGCGCTTGCCCTGGTTGGCGATGGTGCCGGCCATGATGGCTGCCTGGAGGGCGGACATGGTCACGTCGCGCTGGCCGATGGCGGATTGGGCGACTTGGGCGCCGTCGCCAAGCTCACCGAGCGCGCCAGCGGAAGTATTAACACCCAACGAGTATTTCTCACCCACGCCGAAGCCCTCGGCGTACTTGCGCAGCTCATCGGCGCCGATGCTCTCCGACATCTGCACAAAGGCCGTGTTGCAGGACAGCGCGAAGGCCGTCTGCAGGGTGACGCTGTCCGCGCCGCCGCAGGACTGGTTGCCGTAGTTGGTGAGCTCCGTGACGGTATCGGGCAGCGTAATGGACGCTGCGCCGGTCAGCGTGGAGTTCGGCTCGAAGCCGTTGTTCAGGCCTGCTGCAGTGGTGATGATCTTGAAGATGGAGCCAGGGGGAAGGGTGTCCTGCGTGGCGTGGTTGACCAGCGGGGTGCCTTCCTGGTTCTGCAGCTGTTCCCACTTCTCGCCAGCGTTATCACCGAGCAGGTCGGAGACGTTGAAGCTGGGGGAGGAGGCCATGGCCAAAATCTTGCCCGTCGAGGGCTGGATGGCTACGGCCGCGCCGTTATAGCCCGGTCCAGCGAGCTGATCGTAGGCGGTTTGCTGTAGGGCTGGATCGACGGTGACTTCGACGTTCGCGCCCTTTTGCGGCTTGCCGGAGAGTATATCGAGCCAATTGCGCGCCAGGAGCGAATCATCCTTGCCATTGAGGATGTCATTCTGGGAGGCCTCCAGCTGGGAGGCGCCGAAGCGCTCCGAGAGGTAGCCGGTGATGTTGGCAAAGGCCGGGGAGTCGGCGGGGTAGGAGCGGGAGTAGTTGCCCTCGGCGTCGGCAGTGGACTGCGCCAGCACCGTGTTGCCAGCGAAGATCTGGCCACGCGGGGTCGTGCGCATCTCCAGGTAGCCGCGAACGTTCTTAGGGTTATGGGCGTACTTATCCGTCGAAAACGCTTGCACCACCGTGAGGTTTACCAGGAGGATGGCAGTGAGGATGAGGGAAAAAAGGGCGACGAGGCGGATCGATCGGTTCATCGGATGGCCTCCTGGACGGCGGGGAACATGGACGTGTCAGTGGGTGCGTTTGAGCTCAGCTCGCGCGCCGGGCGGCGTGCCGCGTTGGAGATGCGCAGCAGGATGGCCAGCAGCATGTAGTTGGCCATGAGCGAGGAGCCACCCGCAGACATGAACGGCGTGGTCAAGCCCGTCATGGGCAGCAGCGCGGAGATGCCGCCGGTGACGACGAAGACCTGCACGGCCAGCGTCAGGGCCAGCCCTGAAGAGACCAGTTTGCCATAGGTATCACGGCAGGTCAGCGCGGTGCGGAAGCCGCGGGAGACGAGCATGGCAAACAGCACAAGTACCGCGGCGAGGCCAACCAACCCGAACTCTTCACCGATTCCGGCCAGGATGAAGTCCGAGTGCGCTACCGGCACCATGTCCGGGTGGCCCTGGCCTAGGCCGGTGCCGGTAATGCCGCCGGAGGACATGCCGAAGAGCGCCTGGGAGAGCTGGTAGCCGGTGGAATCATAGTTAGCCAGCGGATCCAGGAAGTTGGAGAAGCGTTGCTGGATCTTCTCCGAGACCTGGTAGATGCCGAAGCCACCGATGCCCACGAGGATGACGCCAATGAGCAGCCAGCTCACGCGGTTGGTGGCCATGAAGAGCATGCCGAGCACGGTGCTAAACAGCAGCAGAGCCGGGCCGAAGTCATTGGAAATGCCCATGATGACAATCGCGATGCCCCAGATCACCAGGATGGGGGCGAGATCTCGCAGGCGCGGCAGGGAAATACCCAAGAACTTGTAGCCGGCCACCGTGAACAGTGAGCGCTTCTGGGTCAGCAGCATGGCGAAGAACAAAATCAGCAGGATCTTGGAGAACTCACCCGGCTGGATGGAAAAGGGTCCGAGCCACAGCCAGATGCGGGCGTCGACGCCCGGCGGCTGCGGCCACACCAGGGGTAATGCGAGGAGGATCAGGCCGAGCGCACCCAAGATATAGGAGTATCGGGTGAGCGAGCGGTGATCACGCAGGAGGACGAGCACCAGCGCGAAGAGAATGAGGCCCACGATGGTCCACATCACCTGCCGCACCGCCAGCCCGCCTCCGTTAGCTAGATCGAGGCGCTGCAACAGAATGAGCCCGGTGCCGTTGAGCACCGCGACGATGGGCAGCATGAGCTGATCCGCATAGGGTGCCAGGAAACAGAGCACCAAGTGAGCGACAGCAAAGACGCCGATGAAACCGCCGACGAGGTAGAGCACATCGAGTGTCAGCACGTTGCCTTGGGACAGCTCAAGGCTGACCAAGGTGATGGCGAAAACCACGGTGGCCAGCACGAGCAGGCCGAATTCGGTGCCGCGGGAGAAGAATTTACTCACCTACTTCACCTCCCGGCAGTTTCCTTTGGACGCGCTCTTGTCATCTTTTCCGTCTTTTCCGTCTTTCGAGGCCTTCGGGCAAGGCTTGAGCGCCTTGTCCGAGAGCTGCGACAGCTGCGTTTGCACCTCGTCATAGGAGCCGGAGGGCAGGTTGCCCACAGCGGCACGTTCAGATTCGGGCAAATCCTTCAGCGTGAACGGCGCAAAGTCGCCCGCGCACTCTCCGTGCCCGAGCTTGAGCGCATTGTCCTTGCCTAGGCACGCATTCTGATACGTGTGGTGCAGCGGGCGGCCAAAGATTTCATAATCCGCACCCTGCTGGATAGTGAGGGTGCCACCCTCATCCGTAGCCACGTAATAGTTATTGCCCAGATAATTCTTCATCCAGAGCCCGCCACTGACGACGAGCACGATGACGATGGCAAGGCATGCAATCACCTTCCACCCAATCCGGCTTCGCTGGGGCCGCCGCTGTGGTTCCTCCTGGGGCTTCTCCTCAGCGGCCTGGGCTTTTGGGGGCGAGATCAGCTTTGCGGCGCGGCTCGCGGAAGAATCCGGGTGCGTCGGCTCCGGAACAACACCTTGGATGGCGCCGACGGTGATGGGGGAGTCCTCGTCACCCTCCGCTTCCACGACCTCCGCCACCACAATGGTGACGTTGTCAGGGCCGCCGGAGCGCAGCGCCAGATCCCGCAGGGTGGTAGCGGCCTCTTCGACCGTGCCCTGCTTCAGCGCCTGCTCGATGGTGGAGGCCGTTACCGGATCCGATAGGCCATCCGAGCACAGCAGGAGGCGGTCGCCCGGTTCAGCATCGAGCATAAAGAGAGTCGGCTCCACCGGGCGGCCCGTGTAGGCCTTGAGGATCAACGACTTCTGCGGATGGGAGGAGACATCCTCCGGATCGAGCTTTCCCTCATCCACTAGGGACTGCACATAAGTGTCATCCTTGGTGATCTGGGTCAGCTTCCCCTTACGCAGCCGGTAGCCGCGGGAATCACCCACGTGGCACACGCCGAACTCGGAGCCGTTAAAAAGCAGGGCGGTCAGCGTGGTGCCCATGCCCTCCGTCTCCGGGTGCTCATCCACGTGCTCGCGGATCGCCGCATTGGCGTCTTCCGCCGCCGCGCCGAGCAGGGCCAGCATGTCGTTGTCGCCCGGATCACGCTCGAGGGAGGCCATGTGCTCCACCATGGTGGTGGAAGCGACCTCGCCGGCAGCGTGGCCACCCATGCCGTCGGCCAGCACCAGCAGGTGCGGGCCCGCGTGGGCGGAATCCTCATTGTTTTCGCGGACCAATCCGCGGTCCGTCACTGCAGTAAAAGTCAGGCTTAAAGTCATGCCATCAACCTCACGGTCGTTCGGCCAAGTTTGATATCGGAGCCGACTCCGACTCGTTCTGGCTGGTCAATGCGAACGCCACCAACAAAGGTGCCGTTGCGGGATTCGAGGTCCTCCACGAACCACTCGCTGCCCCTGCGGAACAGGCGGGCGTGGTGGCCGGAGGAGAAATCATCACCGGTGACAAAGTCACAGTCTTGCGCGCGGCCCATCGTACAGTCTTCGAGCGTGCCCAGTTCCATGTGGGAACCGCGCAGCGGCCCGTCCACGATGGCGATTTCACGCGGCGCTTCGCGACGCCTCTGGGCCCCCTTCACCGGGGACGATGCCTGGTAGACGCCGGCGGCCTTATTGGCGTCGCGGCGCATGGCGTTGAGCGCGACCAAGATAAACAGCCACAGCAACACCAGCAGGCCGATGCGCAGCGAGAGCAGCACGATCGAATCCATGAAAAGTCCTTACGCTAAGAATCTGGGAACACTTGCCGGGCGGCTTAGTAGCCCTGGTCTTCGAGGCCGGTGATGCGCACCTCGATGTGGGAGTGACCGAGGGTGATCACGTCGCCGTCGGCAAGCAGCCAGTTCTCAATCGGGGTGTCGTTGACGGTGGTGCCGTTCGTGGACTGCAGGTCCACCAGCACGGCGTCCTGGCCGTTCCAGGTGATCTCCGCGTGCTGGCGGGACACACCGGTATCCGGCAGGCGCAGGTCCGCGTCGTTGCTGCGGCCCAGAATATTGGAGCCCTCCTGCACGTGGTAGACGCGGGAGGAGCCGTCCTGCAACATGAGCGTCACCGCAGGGCCCTGCGGCGCTGGCTGATTCGGGGTGGGGGCCATGAAGGCGGTGGTTGCGGCCTCGTCGGCGTTGTGCGGCTGGGTCATAGAGTCCTCCTGACCATGGTCGTGGTGGAAAATCGCATCGAATCCGGTTTCTTCGGTGGGCTCGTGATCCAAAAAAGAGGACACGCGCAACTGCCCAGTCCGCAGCCCCGACTCCTCCGCGATGCGGACGATGACCGGCCCGGCGAGGGACCAGCCACTGTTACGGATGAAGCGGGTGAGCTGATCAGCTAGATCCTTGGGAACATCCCGGTCCTGTGAGAGATTCTCGATGTCCTTGGAGGACACGCCGACGGTCATGACGTTGGGGCTATAAAGCTTGCCATCATCACCGCGGGACAGATTGTCTTGCGCCTCCTGCTTGAGAAGCTCCTCAATCTCTGCGGGGACGACTTTACCGCCGAAGACAAAGGCCATGCCGTTGTCCAGTCCGCGTTGCAAGGAAGAATCCAGCTTGGCGAGCTTGTCAAGAAATGCCATAGGGTAACGCCGTCCTCCTTTCGGGATGTTCAAGGGAGAGGTATAGCAGCGATCAGTATAGGTTGCTTTCCTCTATTTAACGTAGACGCGCGGCCTATAGTTCCCTGGAAAGTTCGGGTTTGCCAGCGGATTTGTAGAATCTGTTGGACTGCGTGCTAAGGTTAGCTAGTCGCCAAGACATCAATACCCTGCCCGGGTGGCGGAATTGGCAGACGCGCTGGCTTCAGGTGCCAGTGTCCTTATAGGACGTGCGGGTTCAAGTCCCGCCCCGGGCACGCTGTGAAGTCTCGAGACATCGTTCCGGTCGGTGTCTCGAGATTTTTCTTTTTCAGTGGCCTGAGTTCGCTAGGCCAGTACGACGTATCAAGAAAGCGTCAATGGATTAAGGTCGTTGTGCCCGTATAGCGGGGACGCGTGAATTGTCTTTGATCCATACCGCGGCGTGAGGATCAATGAAGTCCGCTACTTCTTGAATAGCGTTATCAACGGAGTCGAGATGTGCGACTTCACGGGCTCTATCGCGTTGTTGAACGATTGATTCGTGGTGAGAGCACCTATTCCTCATTTTGTAAACAATGACTACAAGTTCTTCAAACTGCTGTCTACTGTCAGGCGTTCTCTTCAACGCCTTCTTTACCTGGGGCCAGATACTCGCCTGATAGTGACTACTCAAGAGGAAACGCCAGAAGTCGAAGCTGAGTTCAGCGATGATTTTTCCTGGTGGTGCACCTTCCTTCCCGGCCCGTTTCTTCGCTTTGCGGATATTCTTCTTCGCTGCATCGTTGAAAGGGATTCGATCGTCGTCAAACCATCGCTCGCCGTACCTTCCGGTTAGGGCATTGTGAATGCTATTTCGGAGGAGTACTTCGAGGTGTTCGATGTCTGCGAGATAGGTTTTCGTGAGGTGAGTATTCCAAAGGTAGAGCGTTTCTGGTGATGGATGATCGGCGTACCTGCTCATTCGCGCAGATGAAAACCACTGGGACAGCTGTACTTGGGCTGGGCTTGGATTATCCATATGGATATGATAATGTGCGCTTTGAAAACCCCGGAACGATCCCTGCACTACGAAAGTAGGAGTAAATCGCCGGGGTTATTGATATCTTCGGGGAATTATAGCGGCCAGAAATTCGAAGTTTTTCGCCCTTATTTACCGTGAATGACAGCGACAGATTTGTGATCCCTTGGGCTTGGGAGTTGTGGCAGTAGCAGCTACCTTTGAAGGATGATTACTAATGAACTCCGAGAACTACTGACCGCAGCCACGACCCATGCGCAGCGTTTCCACGACGGGGTAGATCACACCGTAGCCGCAGCCCTCCTGACCGAATCCGGCAAACACGTGCTCGGTTTAAACGCATATCATTTTCTCGGTGGCCCCTGTGGTGAAATCTCGGCCTTAGCTAACCACGCTGCTAGTCATCCAGAGGATCCGATCCGAGCGGTAGTCGCCGTCCACGGTCCGACTGGCCAGGTGCTTTCGCCCTGTGGAAAGTGCCGCCAAGTGCTATTTGATACTGATCCGTCTATCCGGTGCATCGTGCGCGGAAGCAATGGACTTGAAGCACTCACTGTGGAAGAGCTCTTACCGTTCGCATATAACTGGCGTGACATGGACAAAGAGCAACGCATCTATATGTGGGAAGGTTACGAGGAATCAATTCGAAGCGGAGAAAAGCAACAAACCATTCGGGTGGATGATCCCTTCCATGAAGGAAGCGCCCAGATTGTCTTTGAGAAAGAATCCGGAGAGGTCGTCACCATTCCCGCAGCGGTCACGTCAGTTGTTTCTACCCAGCGGAGGTCCTTGACGGAGGAACAAGCCCGAAGAGATGGCTTTGGCTCTCTTGCTGAGCTTCATGAAGCGCTTGATACTCACTATCCCGGATTAGCTGAGGACGACGAAGTCGACGTCGTTGAGTTCACGCTCCGCAAGGCTTAAAAGCTTTGGCGAAGCCCACGCGGAAATGATTTTACCTAGACTGTCGGTATGTTCGGCCCCGCTTCCGCCCTGCCACCGCGGCTTATAGATTTCCCTGTGCTGCGGTTACCGTTTGTGGAGTTCGTGCTTGTTGGGCTGCTGGTGGCCCTCTTTTTCGTCGATACGCAAGGAACTGATGCTGAGAGTGGCTTCCTTGCAGTCTTTGTGCTTCTTCCCGCACTCGTGTTTCTGGGAATTGCTTACCTTGTTTCCCTGCCCATGCAGCGGAAGGTCATTACAGATTTCCGCCTGGATGCCGTTTTCGTCGTTATCGGGGCGGTTGGTCTCTTCGGCTGGATCGAGCAGATGCTCATCGCTTTGCCCTTCCTGTGCTGCCTACCCGTGGGGCTTTCAGCACTGATTCGCAGAGGCATCGCCTTTGCGTTGTGGAAGAAGGGTAAAGGCCCTCAACTGCCGGAATGAGGTTACGCGCTTTGCCAGCGCATCCTGCCATCAGAAGCAGGTGCGCACGTCATCGGGACACCTCTCTTTGATACGCCGCTTCCGCCGCTGCAATACGCGCCGGGATGAACATAGTTCTCCTGCACGGCGGGTGCTTCATACACCGCGGCGGCTTCTTGAACTGGAGGATTCGCAGCCAGCATCTCGTCCGAGCACTGTTGCGTCCAGCCAGAGGTTCCATCGCTGAAGAATGCCGTACCGGTTTCGTGCAGCGAGACATCACCGCAGGACTCGATGGTTTTCTCCATCGGAGTAGGCTGCGCCGCGCCGGGGGCCTCGGTGAAGCCGATGACTTCCTCTTGTGGTTGATCTATGTTGACGCCTTCGACGTTTTCCTCCGTAGCGGGGAGGGTGGGCTGTGGGGCGTCTTCAGTAACGCTGGTGCTTGTGCTTGGCGACGTCTCACTCGCAGGGGTGGATTCAACGTCGAGAGAGTGTTCAGAAGACTGAAATGGTAGCGGTG